>NZ_JAVROT010000086.1:0-18625 GCF_032162605.1 Mycobacterium sp.
CCACGACGCCTCCGACGACGACCACCACCACCACGACGTCGCCCACCACAACGACAACCACCACCACGACGACGACCACCACGACGCCTCCGACGACGACCACCACGACGACGCCCCCGGTCACGACCACGACGACGCGGCCGCCGATCACGACCACGACCACGGTGGCGCCGCCGCCCGGTCCACCGACCTCGGGCGCGTCCCCGCCGACGACCGTGATCACGCCGGATACGCCCGTCGTCTCGGTGGTACCCGAGAGTCAGTGACCGCCAGCGACGCGGTCGCGGCGTGGGCGTCGTCGCCGACCCAACCCGCGAAGGTTCTGGTGTCCGGCGGTGTCGGCGCCGGGAAGACGACGGTGCTCGCCGAGGTTCGGGCGGCGTTGCGGGCGGCGGGGGTCACCGTGATCGCGAGGGCGCCGCGCGACGGCGACCCGAGCGATGCCGCGGTGGTCATCGACGACGCCCACCTGCTCGGCGCCTCTGATCTGGGACGGCTGGTCGAACTCGTCGGCGACCCCGCCGCCACGGTCGTGATCGCCGCCGAGCCGTTGTCGCATCATCCCGCGCTCGCGGCGCTGCGCACGGCGATGTCGCGGGAGGCGCCCATCGTCTCGCTCGACCCGCTCACGCCGTCAGAGGTGAACCGCATCGCCTCCGAGTCACTCGGCTCCACGCCTCGGTCGGAGTTGGTCCAGACCCTGATGGCAGCGACCGCGGGACTGCCGTTCCTCGTGCACCCCGCCGTGGCGGCGGTGAGCAAGCCCGACGGCGAGCCACCAGCCGAGGCCATCGCCGCAGCGACCCGGGTCGCGCTGATCGAGCGACTGCGGCCGGTCGAGGAACCGGTGCTCGACACCCTCCTGCTCTCATCGCTGAGTCAGGAACTCGGTCCCGACGACGTCGGCGCCGCACTCGGAGCGGACCAGGACGAGGCGCAGCGACTCGTCGACGTCGCCCGCGCCAGCGGGTTGATCGCCCCGTCGCACAGCCCCGCGTTCGCCGGTGCGCTGCACCAGAGCCTCGCGGGGATCATCGGTGCGGCACGGCACCACCACGTCGAGATCTCACTGTTGCGCACCCAGATCGACAAGTCGACGCTTTCGATGGATCTTGCGCTGCGCCTCGCCGAGCACGGGCTGCGCGACGCTGCGCTGGCCGACGCACTCACCGATCTCGCGGCCCGCAGCCAGGGGCACCCCGCGAGGGCGGCTCGGCTGTATCGGGCGGCAGCCGAGGTCGGGGCGAGCGAGCTCAATGCCAACCTCGCCGACGCGTTGGCACTGACCGGGGACTGCGCGACGGCGGGGCGGCTCGCCGACGAGCTGCTCGGGTCCGAGGTGCCCGCCGAGAGGGCGGCCGCCGTGCGCATCGCGGCCAGTGTCGCCATGCACGACGGGAGTGCTGCGCAGGCCGCCGAGTTGTTCCGCTGGCTGGGCCCGTACTCCGATGCCGTCGTGGGATCGGCGGGCGTGGTCGCCGCCCTCGGGGTCGGTGACGTCGCATCCGCGCGGGCGGCCTTGAACGTCGACTCCTCAGGGCCTCCGACATCGACCGCCCGCGCCGCTCGCGGTCTTGCCGAGGGAATGCTGCTGACGCTCGACGGCACGTATCCGGCAGCCATTGCCCGGCTGGCCCAGTCGATGTCGGAACAGGCGTCCGCCGTCGTCACCCCCGACACCCCTGCCGCGTTGGTGACGTTGGCGGCTCTGCACGGTGGGGACTCGGTCCGCGCCCGCAGCGTCATCGGCCGCGCCGTCCGAAGTACCGGTGCCGACGAGGGTTTCGTCGCGCAACGCCATACGCTTTTGCTCGGCTGGGCCCGCATGTTGGACGGCCAGCTGACGGCCGCGGGTGCCGACGCCGCCGCGGTGGCGGGTGAGACCCTGCATCGGCGCGACGCGTTGTGGGCCGCGGCGCTGCAAACGGCCGTCGCGCGCCGGTCCGGAGACAGCGGAGCCGTGCAGAAGCACTGGTACGCCGCCATGGAGGTGCTCACCGAGTACTCGATGGACCTGTTCGCGCTGCTGCCCCTCGGCGAGCTGTGGGTGGCCGCGGCCCGCGTGCGCCAGGTGGACCTCATTCAGCCTGCGCTTGACGAGGCGTTCAATCTTCTTGAGAGGATTGGTAATCCGCCACTGTGGTCGGTCCCGCTGCACTGGGCGGGCGTTCATGCGGGCATTCTCGCGAACTCACCTGGTTCGGTGGCGCCGCACGGGCAGGCGTTGACCGCGGCGGCGGGCAGGAGTTCGTTCGCAAGGGCACTTGCCACTGCAGGACGGACCTGGCTTCGGGTCCTGGCCAATCACGTCGACACCGACGAGGTGACCGCGGCCGCCCGCTCCCTGACGCAGTTCGGCCTCACCTGGGATGCCACGCGACTGGCCAGCCAAGCGGCACTCCAGACTCCCGACGGTCGTGCGTCCGGGGCGATGCTCCAGTTGGCTCGGGACCTCAAACTCAGCGCATCCGGGGGCGAGGACGCCGCCGACTTCGCCGAAGCCCCCGCCGTGGCCGCACCCCAGCGGCAATCGTCGATGGCACGAGAGTCAAGGCTGTCCGACCGGGAACGGGAGGTCGCGGAGTTGCTGCTGCAGGGCATGCCGTACCGCGACATCGGGAGTCGGCTCTTCATCTCGGCGAAGACCGTCGAACACCACGTAGCGCGGATTCGGCGAAGGTTGGGAGCGGAGTCGCGATCGGAGCTGATTTCGATGCTGCGGGCGATCCTCGGCGCTCCGGGCTGAACTGCAAGCGTGACAACCGCCACAGCAACTCGGCAGCGACTGCACGGCACACGGACTCGCGCAGCGCTGAACGAGGCCCCCGCCGGGCACCACGAGCAGCGTGGCTTCAACATCAACGGCCGGATCGCCGCCCGCCGGCCCGTCGTCGTCCACCCCGGCCTCGGTGGATGGGGGAGGCGACCGACCGGTGAGTTAGGTCAACCTACGTAGCGGCGCCCAACTGCCGGATGCCACTATGAGCTGGCATCTAGCGTAAGTTACCGGTCAGTAACCAGACTCCTTACTGATCAGTAACTTAGATTTGGGAGGCTCGCGGTGGATACAGACGCCCTAGTTCTGACCACGATGATCATCGGCGTAGTGATGATCCTCATCGTGCTCGCTTTCGCCGCCAAGCGGGTGCTGTTCCTGACGAACCTAATCCGATCCGGCCAGAAGACGATCGACGAGGACGCCCGCAAGGACGACCTCAAGACCCGTATCACCACCCAACTCACCGAGGTGTTCGGGCAAACCCGACTGCTTCGGTGGTCGGTCCCCGGCATCGCCCACTTCTTCACCATGTGGGGCTTCTTCGTCTTGGCCTCGGTTTACCTCGAAGCATTCGGCGTGCTGTTCTACCCGAAGTTCGCCATCCCGTTCGTCGGGCACTGGGACGCGCTGGGCTTCCTGCAGGACTTCTTCGCACTCGCGGTGCTGCTCGGCATCGTGACGTTCGCGATCATCCGACTGCGTTCGGAGCCCAAGGAGTACGGCCGCGACTCCCGTTTCTACGGTTCGCACACCGGCGGCGCCTGGCTCATCCTCGTCATGATCTTCAACGTCGTCTGGACCTACGCGCTGTTCCGCGGGGCCGCTGCGGCAACAGAGAACCTGCCCTACGGCTGGGGGGCCTTCTTCTCGCACGGGATGGGCGCAGTCCTGTCTCCGCTCGGCGCGACCCCCAACGAGATCATCGAGCGCGTCGCACTGCTGCTGCACCTCGGCGTCGCGCTCGTCTTCCTGCTGATCGTCCTGCACTCCAAGCACCTTCACATCGGCCTGGCGCCGGTCAACGTGACGTTCAAGCGCCTGCCCAATGCACTGGGCCCGCTGCTGGCGATGGAGTACGACGGCGCCTACGTCGACTTCGAGGATCCGGCCGAGGACGTGGTCCTGGGCCGCGGCAAGATAGAGGACTTCACGTGGAAGGGCTATCTCGACTTCACGACGTGCACCGAGTGTGGCCGTTGCCAGTCCCAGTGCCCCGCCTGGAACACCGGAAAGCCGTTGTCTCCCAAGCTCGTCATCATGAACCTGCGCGACCACCTGTTCGCCAAGGCGCCCTACATCCTCGGTGACCAGGAGACCCCGCTGGAGAACACCGCGGAGGGCGGCGTCGGCGAGGACCTGGGCGGCGAGAAGCACGCCGAGACGCACGCCGTCCCGGAGTCCGGCTTCGAGCGCATCCTCGGCTCCGGCCCGGCGCAGGCCACCCGCCCGCTCGTCGGGACCCTCGAAGAGGGTGGCGTCATCGACCCCGACGTCCTGTGGTCCTGCACCACCTGCGGTGCCTGCGTCGAGCAGTGCCCGGTGGACATCGAGCACATCGACCACATCGTCGACATGCGCCGCTACCAGGTGATGGTCGAGTCGGAGTTTCCCGGCGAGCTCGGCGTGCTGTTCAAGAACCTCGAGCGGGCGGGCAACCCCTGGGGCCAGAGCTCCAAGGAACGCAGCAAGTGGATCGACGAGGTCGACTTCGACGTGCCCGTGTACGGCGACGACGTCGACTCCTTCGACGGATTCGAGTACCTGTTCTGGGTTGGCTGCGCCGGCGCCCTGGAGGATCGCGCCAAGAAGACCACCAAGGCCGTCGCCGAGCTGCTCGCGACGGCGGGCGTGAAGTTCCTCGTTCTCGGCACCGGCGAAACGTGCACCGGCGACTCGGCCCGTCGGGCGGGCAACGAGTTCCTGTTCCAGCAGTTGGCTTCTCAGAACGTCGAGACCATCAACGAGCTGTTCGAGGGCGTCGAGACGGTCGATCGCAAGATCGTGGTGACCTGCCCGCACTGCTTCAACACCATCGGCCGCGAGTATCCGCAGCTGGGGTCCAACTACACCGTGGTGCATCACACGCAGCTGCTGAACCGGCTGGTCCGTGACAAGAAGCTGGTCGCGGTGAGCCCGGTGAGCCAAGACGTGACCTACCACGACCCCTGTTACCTCGGCCGCCACAACAAGGAGTACTCCGCGCCGCGCGAGCTGATCGGGGCCTCGGGCGCCAAGCTCACTGAGATGCCCCGCCACGCCGACCGCGGTCTGTGCTGCGGTGCGGGCGGTGCGCGGATGTGGATGGAAGAGCACATCGGAAAACGCGTGAACCACGAGCGCGTGGAAGAGGCGCTCAACACCGATGCATCGAAGATCGCCACCGCCTGCCCGTTCTGCCGCGTGATGATGACCGACGGCGTCGGCGACAGGGCCGAGGAGATGGGCAAGGAGGCCGAGGTTCTCGACGTCGCCCAGCTGCTGCTCGCGTCCCTGGACAAGGACGCGGTCACACTGCCCGCGAAGGGTGCTGCAGCCGAGTTCTCCGCCGCCCGCGCGGCAGAGCGGGAGAAGACCGAGACAGCCAAGGCCTACACCGCTCCTGTGGAGGTCAAGCCGGTCGACGAGGAGGAAGAGGCTGCACCCGCGGCA
The DNA here is from genome assembly GCF_032162605.1 of Mycobacterium sp. Lineage (GTDB taxonomy): Bacteria > Actinomycetota > Actinomycetes > Mycobacteriales > Mycobacteriaceae > Mycobacterium. Next base: position 5,429 of record NZ_JAVROT010000086.1, read on the forward strand.
AAGGTAGACACCACCGAGGCCCCTGCCGCACCCGCGGCGCCCGCCAGGGGCGGTCTCGGCATCGCGACGGGCGCACGGCGCCCGGGCAAGAAGCCGGCGGCCTCGACCACGCCTGCCCCCGCAGCCGAAACCACCACGGAGACAACCCCGGACGCGCCAGCCGAGCCCGCCAAGCCCGAACCACCCGTCAAGGGTCTCGGCATCGCGCCGGGGGCTCGTCGGCCCGGCGCCAAGAAGGCAGCACCGAAACCCGCTGAGCCGCAGCAGGAAACGCCGGAGCCGCCGAAAGCCGAGTCGTCCAACGGCGACTCCGCCGACGAGCCGGCCACTGAGCCCGAGGCATCCGCCGAGCCGGCCAAGCCCGAGCCCGCAGTGAAGGGGCTCGGCATCGCACCGGGGGTGCGTCGTCCGGGCAAACGCTGACGACGACTCAAAACCACTGGACGGGGGTGAGACGATGAAGGACGTGAGTACCCACCAGCTGCCCTGGCACACCGGCCATCAGCCGCCGCAGCGCACGTTCGCGCAGTCGACGAAGCTGCAGGACGTCCTCTACGAAATCCGCGGCCCGGTGCACGATCACGCCGCCAGGTTGGAGGCCGAGGGTCACCGCATCCTGAAGCTGAACATCGGCAACCCTGCACCGTTCGGCTTCGAGGCGCCCGACGTGATCATGCGCGACATGATCCAGGCGCTTCCGTACGCCCAGGGGTACTCGGACTCGAAGGGCATCATCTCGGCTCGCCGCGCAGTCGTGACCAAATATGAACTGGTGGAAGGTTTCCCGCGCCTCGACGTTGACGACGTCTACCTCGGCAACGGTGCTTCCGAGCTCATCACCATGACGCTGCAGGCGCTGCTCGACAACGGTGACCAGGTGCTCATCCCGACGCCGGACTACCCGCTCTGGACGGCGTCGACGGCGTTGGCGGGCGGCACGCCCGTGCACTACCTCTGCGACGAGACCCAGGGCTGGATGCCGGACGTCGCCGACCTCGAGTCGAAGATCACCGACCGCACCAAGGCACTGGTCGTGATCAACCCGAACAACCCGACGGGTGCGGTCTACAGCCGCGAGAACCTCGAGCAGATCGCCGAACTGGCCCGCAAGCACCAGCTGCTGATCCTCGCCGACGAGATCTACGACAAGATCCTTTACGACGAGGCAGAACACATCGCGATGGCGTCGGTCGCGCCCGATCAGCTGTGCCTGACGTTCAACGGGTTGTCCAAGGCGTACCGCGTGGCCGGATACCGCTCGGGCTGGCTGGCGATCACCGGACCCAAGGAGCACGCCGCCAGCTTCCTGGAGGGCATCAACCTTCTGTCGAACATGCGGCTGTGCCCGAACGTGCCCGCGCAGTACGCCATTCAGGTGGCGCTCGGCGGACACCAGAGCATCGAGGACCTGGTACTTCCCGGCGGACGACTGCTGGAACAGCGTGACGTCGCCTGGGCCAAGCTCAACGAGATCCCCGGTGTCTCCTGCGTCAAGCCCGCGGGTGCGCTCTATGCGTTTCCTCGACTCGATCCCGAAGTGCACGACATCCGCGACGACGAGCAGTTGGTGCTCGACCTTCTCCTGCAGGAGAAGATTCTGGTGGTGCAGGGCACGGGCTTCAATTGGCCCGCACCGGATCATCTGCGGATCGTGACTCTGCCGTGGGCCCGCGACCTCTCCAAAGCGATCGAACGGCTCGGTAACTTCCTCGCCGGCTACCGGCAGTAGCCGACCCCGGTCGCTCCGCTCCTGGCCCCAGTAACAAAGCAGCTCACCCCTCTACCCTGTGCGGGTGGCGCACTCGCACTCACTGTCCTCAACTCCGGCACCTCTTGGGCCGCTGGCGGCCAAGATCGTCGTCGGCCTGCTGATCGCGATAGGCGTGGCCGTCATCGCGGGCATGACCCTGTTGTGGCCCAGTCACCAGAGCGTCGACATCCCGCTCCCGTTCCAGAACGCGGAGGGCGGGGCGGTCACCACCGAATCCGGTCACGTGCTGTCCAGTTCCGCTGCGCCGTGCGGCAGCCCATCGGCGGGTGGCGTACTCACGGCCGCCCCCGTCGAGGCGCCCCCAGGCAATGGTCAGTGCGTGCAGACGCTGGTGCAGATCGGCTCGGGACCCAACAAGGGCGCCAACACTCTCCTGGAGTTCAGCGGCGGGCCCGGCCAGCCGAGCCTCGCCGTCGGCGACGACATCCGCGTCAGCAGGCAGGTCGACCAGAACGGGTCCACGTCGTACGCGTTCTTCGACTTCGAACGGTCGTGGCCGCTGGCGATCCTGGCTGCCACGTTCGCCGTGGTGGTCGTCGCGGTAGCCCGCTGGCGGGGGCTCCGCGCGCTCATCGGCATCGTCGTGGCGTTCGCGGTCCTGATGGTGTTCCTGTTGCCTGCGCTGCGCGACGGGGCGCCCGCGGTTCCCGTTTCGCTGGTCGCGTCGGGCGCCATCCTGTACGCCGTCATCTATCTCGCGCACGGGGTGAGCCTGCGGACCAGCGCCGCCCTGCTGGGCACCCTCTCTGCGCTGCTACTCGCGGGCTTGTTGTCCTGGGCGGCAATTGAACTGGTGCATCTCACCGGACTCTCGGAGGACCAGAACAACGAGGTGGCCGCCTACCTCGGGAACGTCTCGATCACTGGCCTGCTCCTGGCCGGGTTCATCATCGGATCGCTAGGCGTCCTCAACGACGTGACCGTCACGCAGGCCTCGACGGCGTTCGAGATCGCCGAGCACGGTGCCACCCGCAAGGCGATCTTCGTCGGGGCGATGCGGGTGGGGCGCGATCACATCGCCAGCACCGTGTACACGCTGGTGCTGGCGTACGCGGGTAGTGCGCTGCCGCTGCTGCTGCTCTTCAGCGTGGCGAACAGGTCGCTGGGCGACGTGTTGACCAGCGAGAGTGTCGCCATCGAGATCGCGCGATCCGCGGTGGGCGGCATCGCGCTGGCGTTGTCGGTGCCCTTGACCACGGGTATCGCCGCCGTGTTGGCCACCCCGCACAGCGGTCACATCGACGCCGGGCGTCGCCGAGCGTGACATCACGGCGAATCTGGGGTCGATTCTTCGCCGTCGGCGCACGTTCGGCGCCTACCGCTTCAACAGCTCCAGCAAGTACGCGCCGTAACCCGACTTGAGCAGCGTGTTGGCGCGGGCCGCCAGTTGATCGTCGTCGATGAAGCCGACCTGCCACGCGGCTTCCTCCGGCACGCTGATCTTGAGCCCCTGGCGTCGTTCGATGGTGCGAACGTAGTCGGCGGCGTCGAGCAGCGAGTCGAACGTGCCGGTGTCGAGCCATGCGGTTCCGCGCGCCAACACCTCGACGCTGAGCCTGCCCTGGTCGAGGTAGGTCTGGTTGACGGCGGTGATCTCGTACTCACCTCGCGCCGACTTTTTCAGTGACTTCGCGATTTCGATGACGTCGTTGTCGTAGAAGTACAGCCCGGGCACGGCATACTGCGACTTCGGGGTGGCCGGCTTCTCCTCCAGCGCCGTCGCCTTGCCGTCCTCGGCGAATTCGACCACGCCGTACGCCGACGGGTTGGCCACCCAGTACGCGAAGATCGCCCCGCCGCTGACGTTTTCGAAGCGTCTCAAGCTGGCGCCCAGTCTCGGGCCGTAGAAGATGTTGTCTCCCAACACCAGTGCGACGGTGTCATTCCCGATGTGGTCGGCGCCGATGACGAACGCCTGCGCCAGCCCGTCGGGCTGATCCTGCACGGCGTAGCTCAGGTTCACGCCGAAGTCCGACCCGTCGCCGAGCAATCGGTGGAAATCGGGTGCGTCGTGCGCGGTCGTGATGATCTGGATGTCACGAATGCCGGCCATGATCAAAGTGGACAGTGGGTAATAGATCATCGGCTTGTCGTAGACCGGAAGCAGTTGCTTGCTGACACCCATGGTGATCGGATACAGCCGCGTGCCTGATCCGCCTGCCAAGATGATCCCGCGCATGGTGGCAGCTTAGAACGAGGTCTGGCTCAGCCAGGCATCCCAGATGCCGGCGTCGCCGATTACCTCGATGCCTGCGTCGGCCGTGGAGCGGCGACGGGTCAGCGCCAGCAGGAGCTCGATCGCACTGCCGCGCACGGCGGCTTCCCCCTTGGTGTGGTCGTGCGACCAGTTCAGGCCGTCCTCGTCGTGGGTGATCGTCCACTCTCCGGTCGGTCCGAGGCCATCGTCGGTGGCGTGCAGATGCAAGGTCAGCCCGCGCCGCAGCGGCGGTTGGTGAAGATCCGCCGAGACGGTGGCAAGGTCGATCCACTCGGTGACGCCGTCAGCCGCCAGTTCCGACGGCAGCTGGTAGTCGCCGCCGAGTGCCAGGACGGCGTCGGCGCGGTGCACCGTCGCCTCGTGCACGCGCCTGCGGATCCACCATCCCGCCGGACGCGGCCCGGTAAACGTCCACACTCTGGTCTCGGGCCCGACGTGGTCGACGGCGTCGATGACGAGTTGCGCGCCCCGATTCAGCCAGTCGATCGCGGCGTCGGGATCCTCGGGCGGCTTCCCGTCGCGAACCTCGCGGGGATCGAGCGGCCCGAAACGGCGTTCGGCGATGATCTGTGCCGACCAGCGATGACCTCGGCCCACGTGCTTGAACAGCTGGTTCATGCTCCAGCCGGGGCAGGTCGGCACTGGAGTCTGCGGGTCGGCGTCGCGGATGACGTCACCGAGGGCCCGGGTCTCCCCGAGCAGCGTCGCGCGGAAGTCCACGCTACGAACGTACCGCTGCGCGCGCTTCGCCGAGCCTGATCGGCAACGTCGACCACCCGCGCAGGACCCGGGTGTCGCGGCGGCTCCCCGTCCCCGCGAGCTGGGCGTCGGGATAGCGCTCGAAGAAGGTTCGAAGCCCTACTTCGCCTTCTGCACGGGCCAGCGCCGCGCCGAGGCAGAAGTGCCTGCCACCGGAGAAGGACAGGTGCCTGCCCGCGTTGTCGCGCGTGATGTCGAAGCGGTGTGGATCTGCGAACACCTCGGGATCGCGGTTGGCGCCGGCGAGATAGAGGATGACCAGTTGACCGGCCTCGACCGTATGTCCGGCCACCTCGGTGTCGACGAGCGCGACCCGGGCACTCAGCTGCACCGGCGACTCGAGTCGGAGGATCTCCTCGACGGCGCCTGGCCATAGGTTCGGTGCCTCGAGCAGCAGGTCGAGTTGGTCCCTGTGGTCGAGCAGGATGCGGATCCCGCTGCCCAGCAGGTTCACGGTCGTCTCGAAGCCTGCGGCGAGCACCAGGCCCGCGATGGCTCGCAGCTCTTCGTCGTTCAAGCGGGTGCCGCCCTCGCTGGCGAGGATCAGCTGGCTCATCAGGTCGTCGCCAGGGGCATCGCGAAGGCGCTGGATGTGGGTGGCCAGCCACGCGTTGAATCCGTCGAGTCCGTGCTCGACGCGGAGATACTGCGACCAGCTGAGTCCGATGTCGAGGCTGGGCGCCGCCAGCTCACCGAACTCGAGGATGCGGGGCCGCTCGCGGTCCGGCACGCCGATGATGTCGCCGATCACGGTCACGGGCAGTTGCGAGCAGTACCGGTCGACGACGTCGACCGTTCCGGCGCCCAATTCGTCGATCAGGGAAGCCGCGGCCTGCTGCACCCGATCCCGCAGTGCGGCAACGGCTCTGGTGGTGAACACCGACGACACCGTCTTGCGGTAATGCGTGTGTTGCGGCGGTTCGACCGACAGGAGGGAGGGCGGCAGCAGTGGATGGAGTCGATCCTTGACCATGGTGCGCCGCTCGAGCCATCCGAGCGGGCGGGGCAGCGTCTTGCCGATGGCGGTGACGGCGAAGTCATCGGAGCGCAGCAACTGATGGGCCAATGCGTGATCGGCGGTCATCCAGGCCGCTCGACCGCGGACCAGCCGGCCGCGCGCACGGAGTTCGTCGGCGAAACCACCCGGGTCGGCCCTGACCGTCGGATCCGCGATGAGGCGGCCCTGCATCTCGCCGCGCTTGGCGCCGAACGACGCCAGCAGGCCGATGAACCCGTGCAGAGCGAACCAGTGTGTGCGCTGACGCAGCGTCATGGGTTGAGCTTAAGCAGCGGTCGCAGATCATCCAACCGGTCGAACAGATGCCAGATGTAAGAGGACGACCCGTTCTCGCGGTGCGCGTGCAGGTCCGCGAGGCTCGGGTCGTCACAGTAGCCGTCGAACGCATCCTTGGAGTCCCACTCGACCAGGATGAGCACCTTGCGCGGCTCGACGTCGCCGAGGACGGCCTCGCGGAACTGCCCGAGCGCGACGACGCGCCCTCCGTGGCGGCCAACCTCGGCGGGTGAGCGCTTGGAGTAGGCGAGGTATTCGTCGCGGTTGGCGATGTCGAACAGATTCAGTGCGTAGACCGTCATGGCCTCCAAGTTACGACGCGACCGCACCCGCCGTTGGGGCTATGCGGCGGCCAAGGGCGTACATCCGCCAACCGGCGTTCTGCCACCTGGCGACGTCGAGGCAGTTACGGCCGTCGACAACGACTTTCGCGTGCACGGTGGCGGCAAGCGCGTCCGGGTCGAGGTCGACGAACTCCTGCCACTCGGTCAGCACCAGGACCGCGTCGGCACGGTCGCACGCCTCGAGCACCGATGTGGAGTAGTTCAACGTGGGGAAGACGCGCTGCGAATTCTCCATCGCCTTTGGGTCGTAGACGTTGACGGTAGCACCGTTGAGCTGCAGCAGACCCGCGACGTTGAGGGCGGGCGAGTCGCGCACGTCGTCGGACTCGGGTTTGAAGGCGGCCCCGAGAACGGCCACGTTCGCGCCGAGAAGCGAGCCACCACACGCCTTGGTCGCCAGCTCGACCATCCGGGTGCGACGACGCATGTTGATGCTGTCCACCTCGCGCAGGAAGGTCAGGGCGTGGTTTGCTCCGAGTTCACCCGCACGCGCCATGAACGCGCGAATGTCCTTTGGTAGGCAACCGCCGCCGAATCCCAAGCCAGCGTTGAGAAATCGCCTCCCGATCCGGGGGTCGTAGCCCAGTGCGTCGGCGAGCAGCGTCACGTCGGCGTCGACGGCTTCGCACACCTCGGAGATGGCGTTGATGAACGAGATCTTGGTCGCCAGGAATGCGTTCGCCGAAACCTTGACCAATTCGGCGGTCTGCAGATCGGTGACCAGGAACGGGACGCCTTCGTCGAGCAGGGGGGCGTAGAGCTGACGGACCGCCGCCTCCGCCCACAGTGAATCTCGTTGCACCCCAAGGACGATGCGGTCGGGGTGCAGGGTGTCGTGGATGGCGAACCCCTCGCGGAGGAACTCCGGATTCCAGGCGATCTCGACGCCGACCCCCGCGGGCCCACGCCGCCGAGCCCGCTCGGACAGTTCGGCGGCCGTGCCGACCGGCACCGTCGACTTGCCCACGATCACCGCCGAACGCCGTAGCCGCGGCACCAACATATCGATCACCGCGTGGACGTGGCGCAGATCCGCACCGTATTCGCCCTTTTTCTGCGGGGTTCCGACGCCGAGGAAGTGTACGTCTGCGAACTCGGCCGCGGCGTCGTAGTCGGTGGTGAACTGCAGGCGCCCGGCATCGAGGTTCTCGCGCAGGACTTTTCGCAGCCCGGGTTCATAGAACGGAATGTCGCCCGACGCGAGTTTCGCGACCTTGCCGGGATCGATGTCGACGCCGACGACCTCGTGGCCAAGCTCGGCCATTCCGGCGGCGTGGGTGGCGCCGAGGTAACCCGTCCCGAACACAGTGCATCGCATACAGTCTGAATAGGCCGCCGCGATGAGCTAACTGCAAAGTGACACTGAGCGGGAGACCAACGCTGGGTAACGAGTGGACACCACGGCGAGCGAAGCGACGGGGGAAACTCCGGCTCAGTGCCGACCGCCGCCGCTGCAGAAGATCAGGAAGCAGCCACCGCCACCGCCACCGCCACCGTTCGACGAGCCGCCGCGTCCCGGCCAACCATCGTCACCCGATTGCGGCCACTGCTGCGGGGGCTGCTGGGGCCACTGCGGGTACTGCTGTTGCGGGTACTGCTGTTGCGGATACTGCGGGTATTGCTGCTGCTGCTGTGGCCATTGCTGCCAGGGCGCCTGCTGCTGCGGGGGAGTGAAGATCCGCGGAAGCAACGGTGGGATGTACACCGGCGGCGGAGCGACCGCCGGAACCGGATCGGGCAGCGGCGGCGCGGCGGGCGGATCGGGAATCGCCGCGGGTGGCGGCGGCTGCGCGGCGGGTTGCTGATCGACGTAGACCGTGCGGGGTGGCGCTTGCCGCTGCTCCTTGGCGACCGGCACGGGCGCCTGGATGGTCTCCGGTGCGGGCGCGGGCGCAGGCGGTGCTGCCTCTGGGGCAGGCGGTGGCGCCGCCGCCGGCGCCGGGGCTGCCGGGGGCAGGGCACTCGGAATGATGGCGGCCTGGCCAGGATCGGGACGCTGGTCGGCCGTCGGCCGGATACTGACGGCCAGCGAGATCACCAGGGCGATCACCCCGATGACGAAAACCGACGTCAACGCGCTGCCGACCAGCAGGAACGGCTTGCGTCCCTGCTCCGCAGGGCCGCCGACGAAGTCCATGTCAGTAGCCAGCGGGGCGGCGACACCCACGGGCCGGATCTGGGTGTCCTCGCCCACCTGTCCGGGATAGTCATTGCCCGACGTCGCCCCGTCCGGGTCCTGCGAGTAGGCCAAGCCCACGGTGGACGCGTCGAAGATCGGGGCGCTGGCCGCCGCCAGGGCCGCGCCGCGCGCCAGGGCCAGGCCCGACTCCTCGGGGGCGTTGACCGGGATCTCGACGAGGTCCTGCAGATGAGACTTGACCGATGCGACGTCGACGCCGGAGCCGACGACGAACATGCCCTGGGGCGGGGAGTCCTGTGCGGCGACGGCGGATGCCATCTCGGTGAGCACCGCCATCGCATCCGTGCTGTGCAGGCTGCGGCTGAGGACCTTCACGATCGAGCCGTCGTCTGTGCGGACCACCGACAACGTCGCGGTGTCGCGATCGAGGAACAGAAGCGCAGTGCTCTCGTAGCCAACCGCACGACCGGCCGTCTGGGCGAGGACTCCTGCCGCATGGAGTTCGGACACCAGGATCGCGTCGTTGATGCCATGGTCGGCCAGCGCGTCGCGCAGTTCGGCGGCCTCAGCGTGGTCACTCCACGTGACGCCGATCGCCTTGAGTTGGTGCCCACCCTCTCGGGCACTCTCCAGTGTTCCCAGGACGGCCGCAACCACTTGCGCGGATGCGCTCGACGTTGCCGAGTCGTCGGATGGCGACACGTCGAAGGTGTCGTGGTCGACGATTGCACCGTCGCCCTTGACGCCTTCGACCAGTACCAACCGCACCGTCTTTGGTGTCAGAGACACACCAAGCACGATGTCCACGAAACCCCTCCAAAAGTCTTAGTTCTACTACGTATTTTCTTCTCGTAAAGGGCTCAACGCAAGGGCGCGCCCCAATGTTTCATCGCCATCACCAGCGCAGTCGTTACATCTACCGCGTCCGTTTGGACTCCGGTTCGACCCTACTCGCGTCGCGGACGTCAGCGCTTGATGAAGTTTTGGTAGGACCGTGACGGGGTCGGCCCGCGCTGCCCCTGGTACTTCGATCCGACCTTGGCGCTGCCGTACGGATGCTCGGCCGGGCTGGTCAGTCTCAGCAGACACAACTGGCCGATCTTCATGCCCGGCCACAGCGTGATCGGCAGGTTCGCCACGTTGGACAGCTCTAGCGTGATGTGTCCGCTGAAGCCGGGGTCGATGAACCCGGCGGTCGAGTGGGTGAGCAGTCCCAGCCTTCCCAGCGACGACTTACCCTCCAAGCGCCCGGCGAGGTCGTCGGGCAGGCTGCACAGTTCGAGTGTCGACCCCAGGACGAACTCCCCGGGGTGCAGCACGAAGGACTCGCCCTCGACCGGTTCGACCAGGGTGGTCAACTCGTCTTGGCGTTCAGCCGGGTCGATGTGGGTGTAGCGGGTGTTGTTGAAGACCCGGAAGAGGTTGTCGAGGCGGACGTCGACGCTGGACGGCTGGATCAGGCTGTCGTCGAACGGGTCGATCCCCAACCTTCCGGCGGCTATTTCGGCCCTGATGTCGCGATCGGAGAGCAGCACCCGACGAGCGTATCGGCTGGTGGTGTAAACACTCAGACCACCACCGGCGATGTAGTTCAATGGCAGAACTTCCGCTTCCCAAGCTAAATACGCGGGTTTGATTCCGTATCGGCTCCACGACTAACTGCGCGAACGCGTTCGAACCGTTCGATCACCGCGACCCGATGTCGCGACTTGTCACAACGCGATTCAAACACCGCCTGGGCCGACGAGATTCACCTTCTGGGGCACCCGCGAGTGCCCAGGATTGTGGATTCAGGTGGCACACTGACAGCGCTGCGAAACGTGTACAGAAAATCGATGGCGTTTCGCCAGCGAGCGCCCAAGATGGGTGTTACCCCATCTAAATGTCGAAACCTCTGTCGATAGGCATTTCTGCCGCGTGTGCTGCGCTGATCGTTCCACCGAACGTGAACGGTTGCGTTCCGCGCTGGGACAACAAGGCCGACCAAGTCCGCAATCCAGGTGCTCCGTTGGTTTTCGAGAACAGATGGAATAACGACCGTTGGGAAACGAGCGGCGAGTATCCGTACTTCTGCGATCGCAACAGCCCGCGCAGCGCGGTGAAGTCCACACGCTCGGACTACCTGATCCCGGACCCTGACGGCAGCTTCTTCGGTGAGCGGACGCTCATCATTGATGGAGCCGGACGCCCAGGTGAGGGACCAGGCACCCATTGGCTGCCGATGTCCCTGACCCCCGTCGACCCGACGCGGTAGGCCCTCGTTCAACACTCGGGTGGGGATTATCACTCGAATCCACCGGATCTCCCACTCGAGGAGTAGCGCTCAGCCGCCTTGGTGACGCAGCCGCTCGATGTCCCAACCGGCGCCGCGGGGCCCGAGCTTCCCTTGCAGGCAATCAATCATGCTGTGTGGCAGCGAACTGCGACCTATTGCTGATATGTACCGACCGGCTGGTCGAACTCGGGTTGCTCCCGCGGTGCGATCCCGTGGTGATAGTTATGGCAACGGGATGGGAACTCCTGCATCCCGCAACGACTCGGCGACGACGGGGAGCACCTTGCTCGCGTACGGAACGGACATGTGTGTCTGGTCAAATCTGGCAGGTGTCGTTCCGACGAAGCTTGGGCATCGCCCCTTGGAATTGCAGAACCACGGCCGCGAGTCGATCCACACTGCCCTAATGCCTTCAGTGAGTCGCCGCTCCGTGTCGGCCTTTGACCTCCATCGGGTCGGGATCGTGCCGATGCAATTCGCTGGCTTGCTATTGCGCTTGCTGATGCAGTCCCGGATCGGGGCGTCGCTGGGTGGGGGTGACAACAGCACCACCGTGTTGGTACTGCCGCGGAATCGGTCCACGATCCGATGCAGCGAATCCGACCATTCCTCCATGGTCATGTCACGCGAAGCGCCCTGGACTCGCTCGACTGTGTATGCGTTCGAGATGATGACGGCGTCGGGCTTGATGGTGTTGATGAGGTCGACTGCGCTGTTCTTGCGGCCCTCGCACGCAGGGGATGCGCCCTCGCGGTAGATGAGGTCTTGAGTGAAGACACACGACGCCATCGTCTCATTGATCGTCTGCAATCTACCGTTCGAATTCACTGCGAGCTGACGCAGGATCTCTGCGTACCCTGAGCCAACGGAGTCGCCGACGATGACGATTTTCGTCGGGGCAGAAGACGACCCGTAGGTGCACTCGGGTGGAGCGATCTCTGCCCAATAGCACTTGGCGATCTCTGGGCTGAGGAATTCTTTCGCGGTGACCCCGTTTGCAAACAGCGACTCCCAGGTTGGATCCAGCGGTGGCCAGTCGGCAGCGCGTAGGGCGGTCGTGATCTCGGCTCGAAGAGCCGTGCCCAGCGGCCCCAACTTCACATCGGAGGCGCCCGCATCGCTGGCATCGGTTAGGGCCGGTGACGGAGCAGAGGTTTCCTCACTGGTCACGGGTCGTACCGTGAAGGCGACCCCTGCTACGACGAGCAGCGCGGCGGCGGCGGCAACGGCTGCATGGCTGCTCGACCCTTGGCGATCGCGTCGGCGGTGGCGAATGAGGAATACCTGTTCGCGCAGCGTCGTCCAGCTGGCTTTGCGGAGTGGATTCTCGACGAAGTGATAGGACAGTACGGCCAAGGCAAACACGAGACCCAGGACGGTGATGGAGAAGTAGATGCCGGGGTCCATCAGTGCGCCCACGATGATGATGACCGGCCAGTGCACCAGGTACAGCGAGTACGAGATGTCACCGACGTACGTGCTGACCGGATTCCGCAAGAAGTTCTGATAGGGGGGCTCGACGCCGACGCCGGCAATGATGACGAGAGCGGCACCGGCCACCGGGAGAAGCGCCCACGGCGCGGGAAACCGTGCCGAGTTTTCGCCGATCAGAGATAGTGCGGTGACGATGAGGCCGAGTCCGCCCCATGACATCAGCGGTTTCAAGCTTTGGGGGATCTTGGCGATCCCCCCGACGGCGGTTGCCAGCAGGGCGCCGACGCCGAGCTCCCAGACTCGGGCGAAGGTGTCGAAGTAAGCCCGGGCCGGGTCGGCGTTGGTTTCGCGCAGGGCAAACCACAGGGACGCCGCGACGACCACCGACATGATTGCGCCGGCTACGGCCATGCGGCGGGAGTGTGGCCAGCGCTTGCGGACGATGAGCACGCCGATGACGAATATCAGTGCGGGCCAGACGAAGTAGAACTGCTCTTCGATGGACAGCGACCAGTAGTGCTGGACCGGTGAGACGGTGTCGTCGGACACCCGAAAGTAGTCGGTGTTCTCATACGCGAACCACCAGTTCGATGCGAAGACGAATGCGAACAGCGCATCGATGCCGACCTGGTGCGACCGGAACGGCAGGAACACCAGCGTCGATGCCGCGTAGGTGAGGACCAGGACGACAGTCGCGGCGGGGACGATGCGGCGTATCCGGTTCCAGTAGAACGTCGCGAATGATACCGTCCCGCTGGTTTCGGCCATGCGCAGCAGGTTGCCCGTGATGAGGAAACCGGAGATCACGAAGAACACGTCGACGCCGACGAAGCCGCCCCGCGGCCAGCCCCACAGGTGACATGCGAACACCGCGAGCACCGCGACCATCCGCAGGCCCTGGATGTCGAGGCGCCTATGCGCTTGTGCTGCCCGCTGATACCGACGACGCGACGACTTCTGAT
>NZ_JAVROT010000087.1:0-4757 GCF_032162605.1 Mycobacterium sp.
CCTCGACGCCGCGCTGCGCAGCGGTACCTGCGATCGCCGTGAGCTGCGTGCCGCCGTCGCGCGTCAGGCGGGCAGGCGGGGCATCGTGGCGGTGCGTGAACTGATCCCGTTCGCCGCGAGCGAAGCCGAGTCGCCGATGGAGAGCGAAGCCCGACTCGTGATGATCGACGGTGGAGTGCCGACTCCCGTTCTGCAGCACGAGGTCATCGATCGCGACGGCCGACTGTGGCGGCTCGACTTCGCTTGGCCGGACCAGCTGTTCGCCGTCGAGTATGACGGATTCGACTTCCACAGCGACCCGGAGGCACTGCGCCGGGACCGCCAGAAGCGGGCTGCGCTGCATGAGCTCGGGTGGGTCGTGACGGGGATCGTCGCCGACGACGTCAGGCGCAGATCCTGGGATCTGGTGCGGCGCATTGAGCTCGAACTCGATCGACGGATGGCAGCGTGAACGTGCGCGGAATGCCAGGTCTCCCGGCGTGTCTCGGTACAGACACGCACGCTCGCGCGGGAACCGGAGCATCCCGAAAGCCCCGAATGCCCCGAAAGCCCCGAGAAGCCCCTAGAAGCGGCCGCCGCCGCCGCCCCAGTCGCCGCCGGAGCCGCCGAACGACGTCGGACTCCAGCCGCCGCCGCCACCGACGCTTCCACCGATGCCGCCGCGCAGCGCACCCGACAGGATGTTGCCGATGATGATGCCGCCGAGCACGGCACCGGTGTTGCCGCCGCCAAAGCCACCTGGGCCGCCGTAACGACCGGTGTAGGAACGCTGAGCGGCGCTCACGTCGGCATTCGCCATCGACTGGGCCTGAGCCGCCAGCATCGCCGCACCGTTGGCATGCTGAATCGCCTCGGACAGGTTGGTCGCCTTCGTGGCCTGCGCGGCTTCCAGTTGACGCACCGCCTCCGAGAGTCGGGTGCGCGCCTCCGGCCCGATGCTGCCGCGGCGAGTGTCGATGAAGTCGGACACCGACCGCACCTGTGACTGTGCGCTGAACAGTGCCTGGTCGAACGCGCGGCCCAGCCGTGCCGTGGTCTCGAGCTCCTCGCTGATCGCGGCCAGCAGCCGGTCGAGCTGCGCGTCGGCCTGCGTCAACTGGGTGAAGGAGCCCAGCGGGTCGGCGGCACCCGCGTTCTGCGCGCGAGTGACGGCCACTTCCGCCGCGTCGCGGGCGGCGGTCAAGTCGCCGCCGCGCGGGACGTTGCCCTTGGCCAAGTGAGCCGCTGCGGCGTCGATGCCGTTCTGGATGTCGGCGATGGCTGCGGGCAGCGCCGACACGGCGCGGTTGATGTCGGTGGATGCGCTGTCGACGGAGTCGAGCAGCGTACGGGCCTGACCCAGCCCGGATTCCGCCGCCCGGATGGCGTCGACGAGGCCGCCCTGCTGACCGGCGGGCTTGGCGACCAGCGTGCGTCCGACGGTGATGTTCTGGTCGGCGAATGACAACCGCTGCTTGGCGGTGTCGACGTTGCCCGCCACCGACGCCAGCGCGGTGTCGGAGAACTGCGAGTGCAGCGCCGCCAGCGATTGCGCGCTTGGCTCGATGCGCGCCGTCAGGGCGACCATCTGCTGAGTGAGGGTGTCCAGCCGGTCCGGCGCGTTGATCACCAGGTCGCGCAGCTGCTGAAAGGCTCCGCGTTGCGCCTCCAGCTCATCGTCGGCCCTTGCAGCGGCGACGATGACGCGGGTCAGCAGGTCGCGGCGTTGTTGCGGCGTTTCGGGGATGGCGTCGTCGAGGATCTGGCGCACGTTGAAGGCCTGCGTCAGTGCCGTCTTCGCACTCGCCACGGCCTGGACGAACGGAGCGGTGTCCTTCTCGCCGAACTCCTCCACCGCCAGTGCGAGCTCGTTGTCGCTGGTCCGTACGGCGTTGTCGACCTCGACGACGACGGACTTCGACAGGTCGTCGAGCGCATCGATGGACAGCGAGGCCAGCGCGTTGGGATCGGCCGGGTCTACCCGCTGGGCGGCGGCGAACTCCGCCTCGCGGCGCTTGCGCCGCCTGCGGCTGCGCCACATCACCAGCGCGAGGACTGCCAGGGCGAGCACCACGAGGAAGACGAGGATGCTTACCCACGAGACGCCTCCGGTCGAGGCGGTGTCGTTCTTCAGCCCCGTCGCGGCCACCGTCGCGGCACCTGCCCAGTCGCCTTGGCGCAGGGCGGGTTCGACCTCGTTGCGGCGAAGGTTGGCCTGATCGGAGTCGCTGAGGATTGCCGTTCCCGCGAGCAGTGCGTAGTCGCGGTCCTGGGTGGCCACCGCCAGAATCGCGTCCTGGTCCGGCTGGAAGTTGTTGACGCTCATGGCCCTTTGCGCCCACGCCACGCCCGTCTGACCGGAGAAGTCGTCGACGTAGACGACCCAGAGCCGGATTCGACGAGCCGTGTAGAGGTCGTCGACGGCAGTCTTGACCTCGCTGAGGGCGCCTACGTCCAGGACACCCGCGTTGTCGGTGACGTAGTTGGTCAGCCGAAGCGGCGGCTCGGCATTGGCCGTGGGGAGGTTCGGAGCCAGGAGTGCGCCTACGGTCAGGACGGCGAGAAGCATGCTCGAGAAGCGGGCGATGCGCATGACCGCCAATCTAGTGCGCTGGACCCGACGGGCACCGAAGACCGGCGTACCGTCCTGGCAGACTGTGCGTCGGTGACGATCTCCAAGGACCTCTACGACGACTTCGACCGGCAGCGCATGGTGGTCGAAGCGCCGAAGGGTGCCGCCCTGCCGGGGACCGACACAGAACACCGCACCGACTTCGCGCGGGACCGCGCACGGGTTCTGCACAGCGCGGCCTTCCGGCGGCTGGCCGACAAGACGCAGGTCGTCGGGCCGCGCCTGAGCGAGACGCCCCGCACGCGGCTGACCCACTCGCTGGAAGTCGCTCAGATCGGCCGTGGGATGGCCATCGGTCTGGGATGTGACCCGGACCTGGTCGACCTCGCGGGCCTGGCGCACGACATCGGCCACCCGCCGTATGGACACAACGGCGAGCGGGCGCTCGAGGAGTTGGCAGGAGACTTCGGCGGGTTCGAGGGCAATGCCCAGAACTTTCGGATCCTCACCCGCTTGGAGCCGAAAGTCCTTGATCCGCAAGGCCGTAGCGCGGGTCTGAATCTCACCCGGGCCGCCTTGGACGCGGTGACCAAATACCCGTGGTACCGCGGGCCCGAGAAGGGCAAGTTCGGCTTCTACGCCGACGACGCGTCAGCTGCGACGTGGGTCCGCGACCGCGCCACCGACGGCAAGCCGTGCCTGGAGGCCCAGATCATGGACTGGGCCGACGACGTCGCGTACTCGGTGCACGACGTCGAGGACGGCGTGGTGTCGGGCCGCATCGACCTGCGCGTCCTCGCCGACGACGACGCGGCGGCGGTCCTCGGCAGGCTCGGCCAGGCCAGCGGTATGGGGGGCGGGCTCGCCGCTGAGGACCTGATCGCGGCCTCGGAGCGACTCTCGGCGCTGCCGGTGGTCGCCACCGTCGGGAAGTACGACGGGACACTGGCTGCGTCGGTCGCCTTGAAGAAGCTGACCAGCGAGTTCGTCGGACGGTTCGCGTCCGCGGCCATCGCGGCCACCAGGGAGATCACCGGCCCGGGGCCGCGGGTCCGCTACCAGGCGGAGCTGTCGGTACCCGCGACGGTGCGCGCCGAGGTCGTGTTGCTCAAGATCCTCGCGCTGCAGTTCATCATGTCCGATCCACCGCACCTCGAACTCCAGGCGCAGCAACGGGAACGCATCCACCGGGTCGCCCCGTTCCTGTTGGCCGGGGCGCCCGCCACCCTGGACCCGATCTTCGTTCCCGAGTTCAACACGGCCGCCGACGACGGTGCGCGGCTACGGGTGATCCTCGACCAGATCGCGTCGTACACCGAAGGACGGCTGGAGCGTCTCGGATCGGCATGAGAACCGGGTCAGCTGGGCTCTGGTGCGCGCATAGACTGTGCCGGTGGCGGCAGCGGCGGGTAGGAGCGACGCGACGCGGGGTGGGAGGATTCCCGATCGCGACATCGCGTCGATCCGCGAAGGCACCCGCATCGAGGACGTCGTTGGCGACTACGTGCAGTTGCGGCGGGCCGGCGCCGACTCGCTGAAGGGGTTGTGTCCGTTCCACGACGAGAAGTCACCGTCGTTTCACGTCAGGCCCAACCACGGCCACTTCCACTGCTTCGGCTGCGGCGAGGGTGGCGACGTCTACGCGTTCCTACAGAAGATCGAACACGTCAGCTTCGTCGAATCCGTCGAGATGCTCGCCGACCGCCTCGGCTACACCGTCACCTACACCGGCGCGTCGGCGACCAACGTCCAACGGGACAGGGGTAGTCGCAGCAGGCTGATCGCGGCCAACGCCGCGGCCCAGGCGTTCTATGCCGAAACGCTGCAGTCCGCCGAGGCCGCGCCCGCCAGGCAGTACCTGATCGAGCGCAACTTCGATGCCGATGCGGCCGCACAGTTCGGCTGCGGCTTCGCCCCGTCGGGCTGGGACACCCTCACGAAGCACTTGTTGCGCAAGGGTTTCGAGTTCAAGGAACTCGAGGCGGCGGGGCTCTCACGGGAAGGCAGACGCGGTCCCATGGACCGCTTCCACCGGCGGCTGCTGTGGCCCATCCGGGTGTCCAGCGGCGAGGTGATCGGCTTCGGCGCGCGTCGACTGTTCGACGACGACACCATGGAAGCCAAGTACGTCAACACCCCGGAGACGGTGCTCTACAAGAAGTCCAACGTCCTGTTCGGGCTGGACCTTGCCAAGCGCGACATCGCC
>NZ_JAVROT010000088.1:0-82959 GCF_032162605.1 Mycobacterium sp.
GTCGGCGCCATCTCGGCGTTCTACCTTCACCTTCCCGCCGCGGTCGGCATCGGCGCCTACCACGTCACCGCGGACTTCAAGGCCGGTGGCGGTCTGTACCAGAACGCCAACGTGACCTACCGCGGCGTCACGATCGGGCGCGTCGAAGAGGTCGGTCTGGACGACAAGGGTGTGGTGGCCAGCATGCGGCTCAACACCGACACGGAGGTTCCGGACAACGTCACGGCGACCGTCAAGAGCGTGTCGGCGGTCGGCGAGCAGTACATCGATCTGGTGCCACCGAAGGATCCGTCGAAGGGTCTGCTGCGGGACGGCTCGAATATCGGAGTCGACCGGACCGCCGTCGGCCAGGACATCGCCGCCCTGCTTACCCAGGCGGAGACGCTGGTCAACAGCGTCGGTGACACCCGGCTGCAGGATCTTCTACGTGAGACGTTCAAGGCGTTCAACGGGTCAGGACCCGAACTGGCTCGCATCATCCAGTCGTCCAGGCTGCTCATCGACGAGGCCAACCACAACTACGGGCAGATCTCCCAGCTGATCGACCAGGCCGGTCCGTTCCTCGACTCGCAGATCCAGAGCGGGGACGACATCAAGTCGCTCGCGGACGGGTTGGCGCGGTTCACCACCGAGGCTGCCCACGCCGATCCGCAGCTGCGGTCGGTGCTGCAGAACGTCCCC
Source organism: Mycobacterium sp. (assembly GCF_032162605.1). Lineage (GTDB taxonomy): Bacteria > Actinomycetota > Actinomycetes > Mycobacteriales > Mycobacteriaceae > Mycobacterium. The sequence goes on from NZ_JAVROT010000088.1 coordinate 682, forward strand.
GGTGCGACGCAGGCGGCCAACACCACGTTCGACGGCATCAGGCCAAACTTCCCGATGCTGGCCGCCAACCTGGCCAACTTCGGCCGGATCGGCGTGATCTACCACAAGTCGATCGAGCAGGCGCTGGTGATCTTTCCCGCGCTGATGTCGGCGCTGCTGACGGTCGCCGGCGGCGTGCCCGCCGACGAGGGCGGCAAGCTCGACTTCAAGGTCGACCTCGGCGACCCGGCGCCGTGCTCGACCGGCTTCATCCCGCCGCCATTGATTCGTTCGCCTGCCGACACCACGCTGCGTGACCTGCCAACGGATCTGTACTGCAAGACGGCGCAGAACGATCCGTCGGTGGTGCGCGGCGCGCGCAACTACCCGTGCATGGAGTTCCCCGGCAAGCGGGCACCGACCGTTCAGCTGTGCCGCGATCCCCGCGGGTACGTGCCGATCGGCAACAACCCGTGGCGTGGCCCTCCGGTGCCCTACGGCACGCCGGTCACCAACGACCGGAACATCACGCCGCCCAACAAGTTCCCGAACATCCCGCCGGGTGCCGACTACGACCCCGGCCCGCCTGTTGTGCAGCTCCCGCCTGGTGTCCCGCCGGGTCCGGGGCCCGCGCCGAACGCACCCTTCCCGCTGCCCGTGCCGCCGAACGACAACGGCCCGCCGCCGCCGTTGCCGTTCTACGCGCCGCCCGACCAGATCGTGCCGCCGTACGCCAGGACGCCCCCTGAGGCGCCCGCACCGCCGGAGCCGGGACCCCTGCCTGCCGAGGCGCCGCCCCCTGCAGAGGCGCCCCCTGCCGACGCACCGCCACAGGCGAGCGGCCCGGCTGCCGCCACGTACGATTCGAAGACCGGTGTCTTCGTCGACCCCGCCGGGGGAACGGGCGTCTACGCCGATGGCATGGACAAGGTCAGCACCGCGGAGACTTGGGTGGACCTGATGCTGGATCCGAGGCAGGCGTAATTGACTAGCGATGACACGACTTCTGGCGACAACACGAGCGAGTCGCCGGAGTCGGTGACAAGGGCAACCGCGCGCAGGCGCGCGTCGCGGGCTGCGGGCCCGGCGGCCGGAGCGGTCGCTGAAGCCCCTCCGCTCGTCACCGTCGACTCACCGTCGGTCGTCAGGGTGCGGCCCGTCAGGCCGGTGGGGCCACCACCGCGCAGGCAGCCGCACCGCGCGCTGGTCGCCGGCCTCGCACTGGGGGTCACGGCAGTCCTGGTGGCGGCGCTGGCCGGGGTGGTGGCGCTGCTCGTCACCCAGCAGCGGCACGCCGAGGTGGCGGCGGCGCGTGACCAGAAGTTCGTCGACACCGCATCGCAGACCGTGGTGAACATGTTCAGCTACACCCAGAACAACATCGACGACAGCGTGAACCGGTTCGTCAACGGCATTAGCGGCCCGCTGCGCGACATGATGAGCCAGGGCAACAACGTCGAGAACCTCAAGGCGATCTTCCGGGACACGAACGCCACCTCCGAGGCCGTGATCAACGGCGCGGCGCTGGAGAAGGTCGACGACACCGCGGACAACGCCGCCGTTCTGGTGTCCGTGCGCGTGACGGTGACCGACCTCAACGGCGTCAACTCGCCGTCGAAGCCCTACCGGCTGCGGGTGATCGTGCATGAGGACGACAACGGGCACATGACGGGTTACGACCTCAAATACCCCGACGGAGGCAACTGATGGGTCGCCTGCGCGCCAGGCTGGTCGTCCTCGTCGGCATCGTCCTCGCGGCGGCGCTCATCGCGTTGGGCGGCATGGGTGGCACCCTGTACTGGAACCGCGTCGAGCGCGTCGGTGAACAGCAGGCGAGGGCCGAGCTGCCCCAGTTGGCGGCGCAGCAGATCCCCATCATCCTGGGCTTCGACTACCAGACGATCGAGCGGAGTCGTACCGACGCCTACAACCTGTTGGCTCCAGATTTCCGTCGGGAGTACGAGGACGACACCACCAAGAACGTCATACCGCAGGCTCGGATGCGTCAGATCGTCAGCCAGGTCAACGTCGTCGGCGTCGGAATGCTTGATGCGCACCGCGATTCGGGCTCGGTGATGGTGTTCATGAACCGCGTGCTCACCGACAAGACGAAGCAACCGCTGTACGACGGGAGTCGACTGCGCGTCGACTACGAGAAGGTCGGCCGCGACTGGCGGATCAAGGACATCACTCCGATTTAGGGCTGTCTGCACCCTTGGTGGTGGCCAGCGCCTCGAGGAATGAGCGCGCCCACCTGTCGACGTCGTGGGCGAGCACTTGCCGGCGCATCGCCCGCATCCGTCGTCGTCCCTCGTCAGTGGACTGGGCCAGCGCCGCCTCGATGGAGTCCTTGACACCGTCGAGATGATGCGGATTGGTGAGGTACGCCTGCCGGAGTTCGGCTGCGGCGCCGGTGAATTCGCTGAGAACCAAGGCTCCGCCGAGGTCGCTGCGGCAGGCGACGTACTCCTTGGCCACCAGGTTCATTCCGTCCCGTAGTGGCGTCACCAGCATGACGTCGGCAGCGACGAAGAAGGCGATCAGGTCATCGCGCGGTATCGCCTGGTGCAGGTAGTGCACGACGGGGTGCCCTACCTTGCCGTACTCGCCGTTGATGTGGCCGACCTGGCGCTCGATGTCCTCGCGCATCGCAATGTAGCTCTCGACGCGCTCGCGGCTGGGCGTCGCGAGCTGCACCAGCACGGTGTCCTCCGGATCGGCGCGGCCCTCGTCGAGCAGTTCCGAGAAGGCTTCCAACCGAACGTTGATGCCCTTGGTGTAGTCGAGCCGGTCGACGCCGAGCAGCACCTTGCGCGGGTTACCCAGCTCGACGCGAATCTCCTTCGCGCGCTGCCGGATCGAACGGTTGCGGGCCATGGTGTCGAGTTCGGCGGAGTCGATGGAGATCGGGAAGGCGCCGACCTTCACGGTGCGGAAGCCGACCTGGATCTCACCGAATCGCGATCGCACCCCGATCGTGGCGCGTGAGGTGTTGGCGCCGATGAGCCGCCGCGCCAGGATGAGGAAGTTCTGCGCCCCGCCCGGCAGATGGAACCCGACGAGATCGGCACCGAGGAGCCCTTCGATGATCTCGGTGCGCCACGGCATCTGCATGAAGAGCTCGACAGGCGGGAAGGGGATGTGCAGGAAGAAGCCGATGGTCAGGTCCGGCCGCAGCATCCGCAACATCTTGGGAACCAACTGCAGCTGGTAGTCCTGGATCCACACCGTTGCGCCCTCGGCCGCTGCGGCGGCCGTCGCCTCGGCGAAGCGTCGGTTCACGTCGGCGTAGCGGTCCCACCACCTGCGGTGGTAGATCGGCTTGACGATCACGTCGTGATAGAGCGGCCACAGCGTGGCGTTGGAGAAACCTTCGTAGTATTCGGCGACATCGTCGGCCGACAACCGCACCGGCCGCATCTCGAGGTCGTCCTCGAAGATCGGTTCCTCGTCGCCGTCCGTGATGCCGGGCCAGCCGATCCAGGCCCCGCGCCGCCTGCGCAACAGTGGCTCGAGCGCCGTCACCAAGCCGCCGGGGCTGCGCTTGTACGTGGTCGTGCCGTCGGGCAGCCGCTCCATGTCGATAGGCAACCGATTGGCGACGACGACGAAGTCGGACTCGCCCTCCGCGACGAAGTCGGAGTTTCCGGAGTTGGCGCTCAAGCCTCTTGCTTCGCGGGGCCGATGCCGAGCATCGAGAGGAAGACCCGACACTCGTCGGCGTCGGTCGCATACGCGGCGACTACGCGTCGGGCTTGGCGGGCGGTGCTGTCGGCCAAGGGCTCGACGTCACCGATTTCGGCGGGATCTGGTTTAGCAGCCATGACACGACTCTAGGCGACTCGTCGAGCCGCCTAGAGCACGTGGGGGTTACTGGCCGCCGTCGATGCTCGTCGGAGGCTGCACGAACTGCGGAGCGTCCTCCTGAAGGCCGATGCACTGACCGCTGTTCCCGCCCGTGCAGGGGATGCCGTCGATCGACGGCAGATCGGGATTGCCGGGGATGGTCCCGAATGCCGACGCCGGCGCGCCTCCGGTGGGCGAGTTCGGCACGGTGTGGGGCAGGCACGACCCCGAGTACAGGTCTTCCTCCTCGCCTGCGGGGCACGATGCAGCGGGTGCGCCGAGAGCGGTGAAGGGGACTGCGAACGCGGCCACCGTCGGAGCGGCGGCGACGGCAAGCGCGAATCCGCCGGCAAGGATGATTCGTTTGGCAGAGAACTCAAGGGGCGCCATGGTCACGCTTTCTGTGGTGTTACCGACATTATTGACGGCTCGTCGCGTGAATTGTATGGAAGCTGCAAGAAATCTGCACGAGTTCCACCGGTTCACTGAGCGAACGCGGCGCGTTCGCCTAGTTCGTCGAGCCGGTGACCGTCGGGCTGGAACCGACGGACGACTCGGGTGCCACGTACTGCGGTGCGTCCTCGGCCAACCCGATGCACGCCCCAGAATCGTGGCCGGTGCACGGGATGCCGTCGATTTCGGGGATGTCCGGGTTCGCGGCGTTGGTGGTGAATGGCGAGGGCGAGTTGGGCACGGCGAAGGGAACGCACTCTCCGGTGAACTGGTCCGCGTCCTCACCGGAATCGCACGCCGCCACGACTGAACCGGGGACGCCGGGCTGGAGACCGAATGCGGCCACCGCAGGAGCAGCGACGAGTGCGAGCGCGAACCCTCCGGCAAGGATGATCCGTCGTGCGGAGAACTCGGTAGGCGGCATGCTCTTGCTTTCTGTCGTCCTGCACTGCTGGTCGCGAGAATTGTAGAGAAACTGCGAGCATTCTGCGCAGATACCGTCAGTTCGCTGACCACGTGTCGTGGCGGCCGCCGCCCACGCTGGTGGCTAGTTGGTGGAACCGGTGACGGTCGGGCTCGAGCTGACGGTCGAATTCGGTTGCGCGATTGGCCCTTCGGACTGCTGCTCCTCCGAGAGGCCGATGCACTGACCCGAGTTCGCGCCGGTGCAGGGGATGCCGCTGATCTCGGGCAGTCCGCCTGGCGACGTCTGTTGCAGCGCCGGCGAGTTCGGCACCATGTCCGGGGTGCACGCATTGGTGTAGATGTCCTCGGTCTCGCCGTTCGGGCATGCCCCGAACGACGGCGCGACCGACGGAACGGCGAACGCGGCGACTGCGGGCGCTGCGGCGATCGCGACTGCGAACCCACCGGCGAGGACGAGTCGTCGTGCTGAGATCTGAACGGTTGCCATCGCCATGCCTTCTCTAGGTGGGCCCGCTACCGCCACGGGCCGACTGCTTTGCCGACAGTACGCCGCGAAACTCCGAATCACCGGTGGATCGCAGCGGCCGCAACCCCACGTGTTCTCCCGACGAGAAGCGTGGTTCTATGACGAGAACGTGTTCTAGTTCTCTCGTGAGGGGCAATGGTGCAGCTTTCGTTGGAGGATCGGACCTACATCGTCACCGGAGGTGGCAGCGGCATCGGCAAGGGCGTCGCGGCGGCCATCGTGGCGTCGGGCGGCAATGCAATGTTGGTCGGCCGCAACGCCGAGCGACTGGCCAGTGTCACCGACGAGCTCAATTCGAAGGCCGGTGACGGCGATGGGTCGGTGATCTACGAGCCCGCCGACGTCACCAATGAGGATGAGGTCGGTCCGATGGTGGAGGCCGCCACGGCATGGCACGGACGGCTGAACGGTGTAGTGCACTGCGCGGGGGGATCCGAGACGATCGGCCCGATCACCCAGGTCGACTCCGAGGCGTGGCGGCGGACCGTCGACCTCAACGTCAACGGAAGCATGTACGTGCTCAAGCACAGCGCGAGGGAAATGGTGCGCGGCGGCGGAGGGTCATTCATCGGCATCTCGTCGATCGCGGCGAGCAACACGCACCGGTGGTTCGGCGCCTACGGCGTCAGCAAGTCCGCGATCGACCACCTCATGCAGCTGGGCGCCGACGAGCTCGGGGCCTCCTCGGTGCGAGTCAACGCGATCCGCCCCGGCTTGATCCGCACGGAACTGGTTGCGCTGGTGATCGATTCGCCGGAGCTCAGCGAGGACTATCGGGTCAGCACACCACTGCCGCGGGTCGGCGAGGTCGCCGACATCGCGAACGCGGCGGTGTTCCTGCTCAGCGACGCGGCGAGCTGGATCACCGGGCAGGTCATCAACGTGGACGGGGGTCAAATGCTGCGCCGAGGACCTGACTACTCGGCGATGCTGGAGCCCGTATTCGGCGCCGACGGCCTTCGCGGCGTGGTCAGCTAAGAGCTGACCGGGTTCCTACCGCCCGACTCCCACGCCGCCAGCGCCCCGACCGCCGACCAGTCGAGACGCTCACCGCCGTTGGCGAGCAGTGTCAGGAAGCGGTCGCGCAGGAGGCTCGCGACGGGCAGTGGCACCCGTAGTTCCTCGCCCGCGGCCAGCACCAGTTGGACGTCCTTCAAGCCGAGCGGCGCGGCGAATCCTGCGGGTTCGAACTCCTCGCGCGCGATCAGATCGCCGTAGGTCTGGTACACCGGTGCGCCGAACAGCGTCGAGGTGAGGATCTCGAGGAACTGCTGCTTTTCGACGCCTGCCTTGCCGACCAGCGCCATGGCCTCGCCGAGCGATTCGATGACCGAGGCGATCAGGAAGTTGCCGCTGAGCTTGATCAGGCTGGCTGCGGTCGGATCATCGGAGACCACGAAGGTGCGCTGTCCAATGGCGTCGAATATCGGCGAAACACCTTGCACCGCAGCACTAGCGCCAGCGACGACGACGAACAACTTGGCCGCCGCCGCGGCCTCCGGCCTGCCGAACACCGGTGCAGTGACGAAGCTCTGTCCCGCCCCGGAGTGGGCTGCCGTCAGGCACTCGGCGAGCGCGACGCTGATGGTCGACGACGACACGTGCACCGCACCGTCGGCCAGGTTCGCGATGATGCCGTCCGCGCCGAATGACACCGCCTCGACGGCATCGTCGTTGGCCAGCATCGAGACGACGGCCTCGCCACCGCAGGCCTCGGCGACGGTGCGGGCGGGCCGTGCCCCTTGCGCGGTGAGTGCGTCGACCTTGTCCTTGGAGCGGTTGTACACGGTGACCGCGTGCCCGGCCTTCAGCAGGTTCGAGGCCATGCCCGAACCCATGTTTCCCAACCCGACGAATCCGATGTCCATCCGTCCAGTTCTACCCGCGTCCGTCGTATCGAAGCTGTAGGGCCTTAGCTCTGCATCTTCTCCGCTGCGAGGTGAACGGCGTTGACGATGCCCTGGTAGCCGGTGCAACGGCAGAAGTTGCCAGAAAGGCCCTCCCGGATCTCGTCGTCCGTCGGCCGGGGATTGTCGCGCAGCATCGCCGTGATCGACGTGACGAAACCCGGTGTGCAGAAGCCGCACTGCAGGCCGTGGCATTCGCGCATCGCGGCCTGGACGGGGGACAGCTGGCCGTCGGCCCCGGCGATCCCCTCGACCGTGGTCACCTCCTGGCCGTCCACCTGGACCGCAAAGATCAGGCATGACCGCACCGCCTGGCCGTCCAGCAGGACCGTGCACGCACCGCACGCCCCGTGCTCGCACCCGAGATGAGTGCCGGTCAGTCCGCAGTTCTCGCGCAGGAAGTCGGCGAGTGTGACGCGGGGTTCCACGACGCCGTCGTAGTCGCGGCCGTTGACCGACAATTGAACGGACAGTTCATGCATCGAGGGCCTCCGTGGTGGCGTCCGTCCAGGCGCGCGCCACCATCGCGGCGCCGACCCGGGTGCGATACGACGCCGAACCCCGTAGATCGGCGGGGACGTCGTCGAGTCCGGACATCGCCAGCTTCCCGATCTCCTCGGCGGTGACCTCGGTGATCGCCCGGCCCGTGACGGCGTCTTCCGCAAGGGTGGCGCGCCTCGGGGTGGACCCGAGTCCCAGAAGTCCTATGCCACAGCGGACGACGTGGTCATCGCCGTCGAGTTCGAGGGCCACCGTGGCGCCCGCGATGGCGAAGTCCCCGTGCCGCCTGGCGAATTCGTGGATGGAGAATCCGCAACGACCCGACCACACGGGGAAGTGGACCGACGTCAGAATCTCGTCGGCTTCCAGCGAGGTGGTCCACAGTCCGGAGAAGAACTCCGAAGCCGAGATCTGTCTACGCCCGCGTGACGAGGTGGCCTCCATGGATGCATCGAGAGTCAGGGCGACGGCGGCGTACTCGGTGACCGGGTCGGCATGGGCGATCGCACCGCCGAGGGTGCCGCGGGTGCGAATCTGGAAGTGCCCGATGTGCGGCGTCGACAGGGTCAGCAGGGGCACCGAGTCCGCGACTTCGTCGCCCATGCCGACGAAGGCGTGGGGAGTGGCCGCCCCGATGCGGACCCCGCCGTCCTCGAGGTCGATGCTCTGCAGTTCCGCCACCCGCGAGATGTCGACGAGGTTCTCGAAGGAGGTGAGCCGCATGGCCAGCAACGGCACCAGGCTCTGCCCGCCCGCCAGTATCTTCGAGTCGTCCCCGTACTCGTCGAGCAGTGCCACCGCCTCCTCGACGGTGTCCGGACGGTGGTACGCGAAACTCGCCGCCTTCATGACAGCAGCCGCAACAGGGCGGCGTGAAGATCGTCCGGCCGGCGCTTGCGGCGCCCCAGCAGGAATCCGATCAGGCCCGCGGCCGCGGCGGCGGCCAACGCTGGGCCGGCCCGCTTGGCCAGCGGCAGGGCCACGACCTTGAGCAGGTCAACGGAGTCCCCGGAGTCGCCTGCCGTGGCGCCTGCCGCGGACGTCGGCGCAGCCGACGGCGCCGCGCCCCCCAGCAGGTCTGCCTCGAGACTCTTGGCGAACTGGCCGATCAGGTTGGTCGACACGTCGGCCAGCACGCCCCGTCCGAACTGCGCCGCCTTGCCCGAGATGGTCAGGTCGGTGGTGATGAAGACCGTGGTGGCGTCGCCCTCGTCCTTCAACTGTGCCGTCACGACGGCGGCCGCGTTCCCGTTGCCGCGCGTCTCCTTGCCGTTGGCCTTGAGTACCACCCGCTGGGCAGCAGGGTCCTTCTCCTGAAACGCGGCTTCGCCCTTGTACGACACGGTGATCGGGCCGACCTTGACCTTGACCGCGCCGGTGAACTCGTCGCCGTCGACGGACAGCAGGGTGATAACCGCCCCAACGAGAGCGGAGACCCGATGAACACGTGCGGCATCGTTTTGAAGAAGGGCATGACCGTCGTGCTCTGCGCACTCACCGTCGCCGTCGGCGGGACGGCGCTGGCCGGCGTCGCCCAGGGGGCAACGCTCTGGGTTGGCGACTACAACGCCGTACAGAAGATCTCGGGTCAGCCGGACCAGGTGAGCATCTGGAACGTCACGTCGTCGTGTGCGTTCCTGTCCTGTGTGGCGCACGTCGCCAACAAAGCGGGCGGTTCCGACTGGATGTTCGACGGCAAGCAGTGGAATCGTCTCGCAGTCCCTCAGACCGGAGACTGCAACGGCGCGACGGTGCCCGCGAGATCTGCTCGCGAGACCCTCGTGCCGCGGGCCGACGGATCCCTCTCTGGAGAGGTGGCTTCGACGGTGGACTGCAACGGCGTGACCGTCGACATGTCGCAGGCGTTCACCCTGACTCCATTGGAACGATGACACCGGACGACTAGAGCCGAGAGCCCGTGCATCAGTGTGCGCCTGCGGACAGCCCGCGAGCCACAATCCGAGTGTCGTCGACGAGCCCTCCGGCGAGATGATCGCCGCCGCCGCCGCTTCCGGGCCCACGAGGCCGAGGCTGGCCTTCGCCTCTTCAGCGAGGCCGTCTTCGAAATCGCAGCCGGCCGCCGACCCCTTCGGCTTACCCCGCGGATAGGAAAACCTTTCCCATCGACAACTGGAATCTGACTCCCCAGCGATTACGGAACAACTGCTCGATCACAACAATTCTCCTCATGCCCAAACACACGAGGGAAGCCCAGGCCCGATGAAGAAGCTCATGGCACTGCACCGCAATGTCCGGGTCAGGATCGGGTTGGCGTTCGTCCACAAGTTGATCGACGCGATGATCCTCACCTTCATCGCGATCTACCTCGCGGCCAGCGTGGGGATCGCGACCACGGGCGCGTTGATCCTGGTGTTCGCCGTGTTCGCGGTCTTCGGCATGCTGCTCGGCGGTCATCTGTCGGAGCATTGGGGCCGTCGGCCCGTCCTCATCGTCGGGGACGTCATCGGCACCGCCTTCCTGGTGCTGATGTCCGTGGCCTACTTCGCCGACTGGGGCCCGCTCGCCGTTTACTTCAGCTACGCCATCGTCAAGTTCGGTACCAACCTCGCGCTCCCCGCCAACGACTCGACCATCATCGATGTCACCCCGCCCGAGGACCGCAAGTACGTCTATACGGTCAACTACTGGGTGATCAACCTCGCGCTCGGCGGCGGCGCACTGCTCGGCGGCTTCCTCTACGGCTCGCACTTCGGCGCGGTGATCCTGGGCGGCGCGATCGGCATGGGCTTCGCACTCCTCGTCACCGTGCTGCTGGTCGCTGAGACGAAGCCGGAGGCGACCCCGGCCGCCGCACCCGCCAAGCTCCGCGGGTGGTCCCAGTTCACCGAGGGATACCGAGTGGTGCTGCACGACTCGACATTCCGCCGGTTGATCATCGTCGCCACCCTGGTGCTGACCCTCGAAGGGCAGCTGAGCACCTCCATCGGGATCCGGCTGTCGAACGACTTCGGAGTCCAGCACGTGTTCCCCTTCGGCCACGTGGACGGCGTGCAGATGCTCGGCGTGCTCAAGGCGGTGAACACCGTCCTGGTCGTGCTGCTCGCGCTCCAGATCAACACGCTGCTGCGGCGGCTGCCCGACCGGGTCCGGCTCTATACGGGCATCCCCCTGTACGCAGGCGGCTTCGCCGTGCTGGCGATCACCGACACCGCCTGGGTGCTGCTGCTCGCCGCCGTGGTCCTGACCATCGGTGAGCTGATGAACACGCCAGTCCAACAGGGGCTGCTAGCGGAGCTCGCGCCGGAGCAGGGCCGCCCCCGGTACATGGCTGCGTACTACCTGCACATCCGGTTTGGTCAGGTCGTCAACTCGTTGCTGATCAGCCTCAGCGCGGTGCTGAGCACCAAGGGGATGGCCGGGATCTACCTGATCTTCGGCGCCGTGATCCTCGTGCAATACCGGGCGATCCTGGCCCGCCGCCCGGCGCGTGCCGCCGCCCATGCACCGCTGTCCGTCTGACTTTCCACATCTTGGAGGCAATCATGTCGGCACGTTCGAACCACGTCACCGAGGCCTACCTGGCCGAATGCGCGACTCCCAGCAGCCGGCTGCGCCACGCGCTGGCCGAGCTCGATGTGTCGGAGACCATGCGTGCGGCATGGCCGCGGCTGCTGCCCCGCCCGGTCATGGTCGACGAGGCCGAGTTCCGTGCGTTCGGCCGGGATCTCGTCACCATCTTCGACCTGGTCAGCTCACTCCCGCAGCGTTGCTTCGACGGGGACTTCGAACGGTTCCGCGCGGCCCTTGGCATCGACGACCGGCGCGGCGCCTGGATGCGCCGGCTGCTCGGCGACGGCCCGCCGCCGCTATACGGCCGGGCCGATATCTATTACGACGGCTCGTCATTCAAGCTGCTCGAGTTCAACATCGGCAGCGCGCTCGGCGGCCTGGACATGGTCGGCCCGCTGCCGAAGGCCTACCTGCGGATCCCAGCCGTCGCGGAGTTCGCCGCCGAGCACGGCCTTGGCTACCTGGACACGAGCCGGGACCTGGCCGCGGCGCTGCGCAACGCAGGTGAAGCCATCGATGCCGGCGAGCCCGTGGTCGCGGTGGTGGAGGGACCCGGCGGGATGGGCGTGTACGGACACCAGCGACGGGCGATCGCGGAGCTGCTGATCGAGCAGGGCATCGAGTGCCGGGTTGGCGAGATCGGCGACCTGACCTTCAGCGCCGGCAAACCGTACCTTCACGGCACCGGGATCGACGTGATAGTGCGCTATTACGGGCTCGAGGAGATGCTCGCGCATCCCGACGGCGAGGCTCTCATGGAGCCGGTCTTCCGGGCCCACGAGAACGGCACCGTAGTGGTGTGGACGCCGACCAACGTGTTCGGGAACAAGGGCACGCTCGCGATGCTGTCCGAGTTCGCCGAGGACACCTCGGTGTTCTCGGCGCAGGAGCGGACGGTCATCGAGCGGGTGCTGCCGTGGAGCCGCATGCTCGGCCGACGCGGCGCGGAATTGGATGAACGGTTCGTCTCCGAGTGCATGCAGCGCCGGGAGCAGCTGGTGTTCAAGCCAACTGGGCTGTTCGGCGGCGAAGGCGTCTTGATCGGACGGGAGGTGGACCCGCGCACCTGGCGGGAGGCGCTGGCGGCGAGCACGCAGACCGGCTGCCTCGTACAGGAGATCGTGCAGCCGAACGTGGAGCCGGTGATCGAACCGCAGACCGGTGCCCGCTCCGAGTGGTACGCGCTGTGGGCCGCCTTCATGACTCCGGCGGGGCTCGCCGGCGGTGGCGTGCGGGCGGTACCGCCCGGTGGCAGCACCGTCATCACGATGATCAACAACACCCAGGTCCGCAACACATGCCTCGTGACCTGCTGAGCAAGAGGAGTAGCCCGATGACCCGATTCGTCGACCTGACCCACGGCTTCTACGACGGAATGCCGTCCTACCCCGCCGACTGGTTTCCGAAGTTCGCCAGCGAGCGCACGATGACCCCGGAGACCGACCCTTACGGCACCAAGCGCACGTTCTCCTATCTGCACGTGTTTCCGCACAACGGAACGCACATGGAGTACCGGCTGCATTTCTTCCCCGGGGCGGAGGGGATTGACGAGGTGCCGCTGCACACCCTGATCGGCCGCGCCTGCGTCGCCGACCTGTCCGACAAGGGCGAGCTGGAACCGGTCACCGGCGAGGACCTTGAGCGGACGCTGCGCCCGGTGTGGCGGGAGGGTGACCGGCTGCTGGTTCGCACCGACTACCTGCGGAACAACTGGGGCCGCCCCGACTACTGGGACGTGCCGCCCTACCTGACGCCGTCAGCCGCGGAATGGGCCATCGACAACGGCGCCAGCCTGTTCGGTCTGGACTGCCTCACCGAGCGGCCCGGCGACGCCGAGTCTCCCGTGCACCACGCGCTGCTGGCGGCCGGCATCCCGCTGCTGGAGTACGTCACCAACATGCACGAGCTCACCAGGTCGGTCGTTCAGCTCGTTGCGCTGCCCATGAAGGTGGCCGGCGCCGAGGCGGCTCCCACCAGGGTCATCGCCATGGAGGACACCGATGACTGAATCGGGCCGGCCCGCGGTTGCGCTCGCTTCCGCGACCGATGACGCCGCGGTGCCCGGTGTGTTGCACCGGCTGCTCGCGCTGCTCGACGAGCCGCTGGCCGGCCTGCGTCCCGGCGCCGAGGTGCTCATCAAGCCGAACATGTTCCAGACCGCCCCTGGATTTCACGTGAGCCCGGCGCTGCTGGCCGCCATTGCTCGCGCGGTCGCCGAGCACGGGGCCCGGCCGGTGATAGCGGAGCGTACGCATGCCATCTACGAGATCTTGAATGACCACGAGGCCGCCAAGTACGCTCGCGTGGTCAGCTTCGATGACCTGCCGTTGCGCATCACCAACATTCCGGGCGCGACGTCGCTTCGGGTGCCGATCGCGGTGCCCGAGATGATCGAAGACTGCGACTACTTCATCGGGGTGCCGCAGCTGCGCACGCACGCGAGCGTCGTCTACTCCAACGCGATGAAGAACCTGGTCGGGTTGTTGCCCGGCTACACGACCCGAATCGTGCACATGGCTGGGGTCGACGAGTCCACCGTGGACCTCAACCTGATGCGCCCGCAGGATCTGGTCATCTGCGACGGAACCACGGTGATCGAGGGCAACTACCCGATGGACGGGCAAGCGCGCTCGGTGGGCTTCCTGGCGGCCAGCCGAAACGCGGTCGCCCTCGACGTCGCGGTCGGCGTGCTGGCCGGCTTCGACCCGCGCAGCGTCGCCTATCTGCGCGACGCGCACCAGCGCGGGATGGGCCCACTCGCGCTCGAGGACATCGACCTGCGTGGCACGGCGCTGACGGAGCTCGCCTTCGACATGGTCAAGGCGCCGGTCGAGATCGTTCCGCCGCGTGCCGGTATCCACGTCTACGCCGAGCATGCCTGCCCGGCGTGCAGTCGGTTCGTGGCCGCGGCCATGCGTGCCCTCGCCGATGAGCTGTGCGCTTGGGACGGAGAGATGACGATCGTCTCCGGTCCGCAGGTGCAGATGCCGCCGCTGCGCGGTGCGGTGATCCTCGTCGGCAACTGCCTCTACGAGAGCCGCGATCTCGGCATCTTCATCGAGGGTTGCCCACCACGCGCGATCCAGCTCGCCGCGTTCCGGTACGCGATGGGCAAACCGGTCGGCGACCATGAGCGCACCCAGTTCCGGGTGCCGCCACGGCTGGCGGGTGTGGCGGGATGACGATCAGTACGGTCACCTCGCCCGGTTCGGCGTTGCCCGCCGGATCGCGGCTGTACCGCCATGTCATGCCGCTGGCGACGCCGATGAACCCGGTGGCGGCGGCCGCCGCGTTGCGTACCGCCGGTCGGCTCATGCTCACCGCCGGATCCGAGGGTCGCAGCGCAACTCTGGCGGTGGGCGAGCTCGCCGTCCTCTCCCATCCGGGGGGTGCGGGCCACGCGCCGCTGGCCGACGCCGTGGATTTTCTTGCCGCGCTGGATGTTCCAGTGGGCACCCCGCCTGCCGAGACGGCCTGGTACGGCCTGTTGGGCTATGACGGGGTGCGGGACTTCGAGCGATTGCCCTGCCGTCACCCGGCGACCGATCGGCCGGTGTACGAGTTCTTCCTGCCCGAGACACTGGTCCAGTTCACTGACGGGTATGGGCAGGTGATCGGCCGCGGTCCGTCAGCCGCCGCCGCACGCGCCGCGGCCGAGCGGACCGCGAGGAGGTTGGCGGGGCTGACCGTTGCGCCGCTCGGCGTCGTCGCCGTGGGTGCCGGCCGGTTCGGCGCCAGCTACGAGGAGTACGCCGCCGCGGTCGACCGCGCAAAGCACCACATCCTCGACGGCGACGTCTTCCAACTCGTGCTGTCCATCGCCTGGACCGCACCGGCCACCGTGGACGGTCTGGCGGTCTTCGAGCGACTGACGGCGATCAATCCGTCCCCATACCACTTCTGGTACGCCGGGCCGCGGTTCGAGGCGGTCGGCGCCTCACCGGAACCGTGCTTGACGCTGCACGACGGCCGGGCGCTCATCCGTCCGCTCGCCGGAACCCGACCTCGCGGCCACGACGCCCTCGCCGATCTGCGCGCCGAAGCCGACCTGCGCTCGTCGGCCAAGGAACTGGCCGAGCACCGGATGCTCGTCGATCTCGCGCGCAACGATCTGGGCCGGGTGTGCCGGCCGGGCAGCGTCTCCGTCGAGCGGCTGATGGACGTGGAGCGCTACTCCCACGTGATGCACCTGACCTCGGACGTGCACGGCCAGATCCGCGGCGACCTGCGAACCGACGAACTCATCCGGGCAACGTTCCCGGCGGGCACCATGACCGGCACGCCCAAAGTGCGCGCCATGGAGCTCATCGACGAACTAGAGCCGACCCGGCGCTGGCTGTACTCAGGCGCGGTCGGGTCATTCGGACTGTCCCACGTCGACTTGTACCTGACGATTCGCAGCATGGTGCTGTGCGACGGAGAAATTCGCCTGCAGGCGGGAGGTGGCATCGTGCACGACTCCGAGCCGTCGGCCGAGTACGCCGAATGTCTGGCGAAGCTCGGCTCGAGTGCCCGGGCCCTTGGGATCACGATCAAGGGGGCCGCGGCATGATCTGCGTCATCGACAACTACGACTCGTTCGTATACAACCTCGTGCAGTACGCGGGAGATCTCGGCGAGGAGTGTGTCGTATACCGCAACGACGAGGTAACCGTCCAACGGGTGGCCGACCTTGCTCCCGACTTGATCCTCATCTCGCCGGGTCCCGGTGATCCGGCCGATGCAGGCATCTCCATCAAGCTGATCCAGCGGCTGGGCCACGACTTCCCGATTTTCGGAGTATGTCTCGGCCACCAAGCGATCGGCGCCGCGTTCGGCGCCCGGATCCGGCACGCCGCCGCGCCGATGCACGGTAAGTGCTCGGAGATCAGGCACGACGGAATGGGCGTCTTCGCGGGACTGCGGAACCCGCTGACGGTTGCGCGCTACCACTCCCTGGTGATCGAGGCCGACACGCTGCCGGCCGAACTGGTGGCGACCGCCTGGTCGCGGGAAGGCGAGATCATGGGGGTTCGGCACCGGACACTGCCGATCGAGGGTGTGCAGTTCCACCCCGAGTCGCTGTTCACCGAACAGGGCGTCGACATCGTCGGAAATGCGGTGCGTGGCATCCGCAGCCGGCTGGCCGCGGAGGGGGTGGGGGCCGCATGAACGCCGACCGGCTGCTGGCCCGTCTTCGATCACTCGACGGTGTGGCCGTCGCGTTTTCCGGTGGTGTCGACTCCACCCTGGTGCTGGCCGCAGCGTTGCGGGCGCTGCCGGCGAACCGGGTGCTGGCGGTGATCGCCGACTCGCCCAGCCTCGCCCGCACCGAACTCGTCGACGCGCGGCACGTTGCCGCCGATCTGGGCGCGGAGCTGGTCGAAGTGCGGGTCGCCGAGCTCGAGATTCCCGGCTACCGTGCGAATGCGGGCAACCGCTGCTATTTCTGCAAACACACCGTGCTGAGCGCCGTCAGCGAACTCGCGGTCCGGCGGGGTATCGCGCACGTGGCCACCGGTACGCATGCCGACGACCATCGGGCCGTGCACCGACCCGGTCTGCGTGCCGCCCGTGAACTGCACGTGGTCGAACCACTGGCCGATGCCGGGCTCGGCAAGCGCGAGATCCGGATGCTGGCGGCCGCGTGGTCGTTGCCCGTCGCCGACAAGCCGGCGACGCCGTGCCTGGCCTCGCGTATCGCGGTGGGAGTACCCGTCTCCATCGGTCGGCTTGGCCTGGTGGAGCGCGCCGAGATCGCGGTGCGAGCGCGGCTGGCCGGTGTCGGCGTGCAACCGCGTGATCTCCGAGTTCGGTTGCTCGGCGATGGATTTGCCATTGAGCTGGACCGGACGACGCACGCCGCGATGGAGATGTTGCCGGGGTTCACTGCCGAGGTTCTCGCTGCTTTGAATGGCCTCGGCCTGACCGGCGCCGGACGGGTGGGGACATACCGCTCTCCCACACTCGCGCCTCCCATCGGTGACACCGCGGTCACTTCGTGAGATCGTCAGCGAGACACCGGTGCCCCGCACAGCTGAAGGCGGAACCATGACCAGGTCCTCAGAGCCCGATGACCGTTGGAAGCCCGACGAGGCGCTGACCGCCTTCGCCGACCTCGATGTCGACCGTGCAGCCCGACGCGGTTATCCGGAGGCGGTGTACTGCCGGGGCAAGACGGCCGAGCAGGTCCGGCTCATCGCCGGTGCGCTGCGCGGCCACCGAGCGCGCACGTTGTTCACCCGGGCGAGCCCGGAGCAGGCCGCAGCGATTCTCGGCGAGCTGCCCGACGCCTTCCACGACGCAGCCAGCGGGCTGCTGGCGTGGCCGCCCGACCCGCCGGATCCGGTCGGTGGGCAGGTCCTCGTCGTGGCTGCGGGCACGGCCGACCATCCCGTCGCGCGGGAGGCCCTGCTCACCGCCCGGCACCTGGGCCGCAGCGCCGATCTGATCATGGACGTCGGCGTCGCCGGCCTGCACAGAGTGCTGCGGAGGCTTGACGCGCTCCGTTCGGCCAGGGTGATCGTCGTGGTGGCGGGTATGGACGGAGCACTGCCCGGGGTGGTCGCCGGACTGGTCGCGGCGCCGGTGGTGGCGGTGCCGACGTCGACCGGGTACGGCGCGGCGTTCGAGGGCCTGGCGCCACTGTTGACGATGCTCAACAGTTGCGCGCCCGGGGTAGCCGTGGTGAACATCGACAACGGTTACGGCGCAGGCCACCTTGCCGCTCAGATAGCTGCACCATCCTGATCGCGAGGCTCGCCCGACCATGGCGCGCCGGGACGGAGCATCGCGGCGTCGGCGGCCGCGATCGCCTCGTCGAGCACCTGCCGCACCGGTAAGTCGCGGGCCCGGGCCACGGCCGCGGCGTCGTCGAACTCCGGGGTTGCGTGCACGATGCGTCCGGCCCGCACCGCCACCTTGATCCGCACCTCGCCGCCGCGCAGCGCGACGGCCCGCCAGCCTCGGTCCAGGGCCACGCGGGACACCGGATACTCCCGTACGCCGATCGTCGAAGTCAACGCAAAGACGTTGTCGCGCAGTTCTGCCCGCTCGGCGTCCCGGGCGAGCACGCATAGCGTGTGCGCTGGCCGACCCTTCTTCATCACGATCGGCACCAGCCACGCGTCGGCGGCTCCCGACTCGAGCAGTGCGGCCAGCACCGTCGGCCATACCCGCGGATCCAGGTCGTCGACGTTTGTCTCCAGTACCCACATGCCGTCGGCCGTCGGCACATCGGCGATGGGAATGCCGAGGGCCACGCGGACCACGTTGGCCCGCCCCGGGACGTCACGCCCACCCGCGCCCACTCCCACCGCGGTGATCTCCATCGGTCCAATCGACCCGCACTCGTTTGCCAGTGCACGGATCAGAGCCATGCCGGTAGGCGTGGCGAGCTCGCCCTCGCCACCCGCGAGGACACGCCAGCCTCTGGCGAGCTCGAGAACCGCGGGTGGTGGCACCGGCAGATCGCCGTGGGCTGAGCCGACCCGCCCGGAGCCCACCGCTACCGGGCTGGCCGTCACCCGTGTGACAGCGAGCTCGGCCAGCGCGGCGCACACGCCGACGATGTCGGCAATCGAGTCCCACGAACCCACCTCGTGGAAATGCACGTCATCGGGTGCGACTCCGTGCACCCGCCCCTCCGCGTCGGCAAGCCGTGCGAACGCCGCGAGCGCGGTGGTGCGCACCGCGCTGGGCAGCTCAGCGTCTTCGAGCATCGAACGGATGCGTGCCCACGAGCGGTGCGGATGATCCTCGGCACGACTCTCGACGTCAATCTTCAACGCGCGCAGGCCGGCTCGGTGCACTGTGCTCGTTCGTAGTGCGACCTCGCCGGGCACGACGGCGGACACTGCGGATTCGACCCGGTCGAGCGGGGCGCCGGCGTCGATCAATGCGCCCATCAACATGTCACCCGCGATGCCCGCGGTGGCGTCCACCCACAGGTGCAAGCCCGCACTGTGCCCCATGACCGCCACGCTATGCCGTCGACCCGGCCGCGGTGATGACAGTCGCTAATTCGGTTGTGCCGCAGGATGTTCAGTGCCGAACCTGAGGCAGCCGCAGCACATCGAACGAGCCCGGTGCTTACCCCACGGATAGGAAAACCTTCCCATCGACACGTGGAATCTGGCTTCCCGGCGATTACGCGAGCACGTCGCGATCACCACCATTTCAGTCATGACCCCGTACACACACAAGACGGTCCTGACCCCGGAACTGAGGGCCAAGGTGGCCGCGGACTCCGGCATCGGCGGCGGCAACCTGCTGCACTCGATGCTCGCCATCAACCCGTATCCGGATGAGCCGTTCATCCACTCGCTGACTCCGGTGCCCTACACCGACGGTGAGACGCGGACCGAGTTCAGCCTCCGCGACCTCGACCACCTGGTCCAGAGCTGGTCGGTGTGGTACCAGGCGCAAGGCGTGCGGCCGAAAGACCGGGTCGCGATCTTTCTGCCCGACTCCATCGCATATTTCGTGCACTACTCGGCCATCGCCCAGCTCGGCGCCATCGCCGTGCTCATCAACTGGAAGGCGCCGCGGGAGAGTGCGATCGCGTTGTGCGAGCGGACCGGCGCGATCGGCCTGTACACCGATCTGGAGCGATTGGACCGGATCGGGCCCGATCTGGACAAGCTGGCGCTGCGGTGGATCAGGACCATCGAAGAGATGCCGAGTCCGGCTTCGGCGACGCTGAGCGACGAGGCACGGTTTAGGCATCATCCCGAGGACCCGGTGGGAATGATGCACTCGTCGGGCACGACGGGCCTGCCCAAGCCGGTCATCCACACCCACCGCACGATTCTGGAGGGTCCCAAGTTCCGTGCCGTCGACTACAAGGAGGAACCCGACGCACTGATCATGACCGCGCTTCCGCAGTCGCATCAGGGCACCATCTCGTTCACCTCCTACGCGGTCCTGACCGGACAGCCGTTGCTGGCCTGGCGGGATGTCACCGGCGAGGAGCTGGCGGCGGCCATCCCGGAGCACCAGCCGACGATGGTGATGGCCTTCGGCCATGCCTACCCCGAGCTCGCCGCGCTGGAGACTCCTACCGGCGCCCTCGACTCAGTGAACATCTGGGTCTCCATGGGGGATGCCGTGCACGAGCGGCACCTGAAGAACGTCCTCGCGCGCCGCTCTGCAGACCTCCCACCAGCTGCCTTCCTCGACCGCCTTGGCACCACCGAGCTGGGATGGGGCGTCTTGATGCATCCACGCACCCTGGCGACCCAGCGCAACGACCGCTGCGTCGGCCGCTCGGTCGGCTTCGCAGAGGTCGCCATCCTTCGGCCGAACGGCACTCTCGCCGCACCGTACGAGTGCGGGTTCCTCGGGGCGAAACCACCGTCCATGACCGTGGGGTACTGGGGCAACCAGGAGACCTATTACCGGAGCATCCTCGCCGGTTACTGGCTGACCGGCGACGTCGCCTTTCGCGACGACGACGGCTACTTCTACCAGGTCGACCGCGCGGTCGACGTGGTGCACACCGCGCAGGGGCCCGGCTACTCGGTGCAGATGGAGGAGCTGGTCCTCAACGAGGTCGTCGGCGTCGAGGACTGCACGGTCGTCGCCGGCGGATATCGAAACGAGACGGTGGCCGTCGCCGTGGTGACTGGAGCGGACATCGACCCGGAAAAGGTGCTGTCAGCGGCCAATGATGCGTTGCGCGCGACCGGGAAGCCGGAATTGGCCATGGTCGAGGTCGCGAACGCCGACGGCGACTTCCCACTCGGCGTCACTGGTAAGTCGCTCAAGCGCTACCTGCGCGAGAAGTACGAGGACCTCGTCGTCTACCTCGGCGATCACCAAAGCAAAAACCTCGCCACGAGCCCTGCGCTCGCCTAATTCGATTGGGAACCGCCATGACTACATCAGACATTCTGCTCGTCTTCGACAAGACCGTTACCCCCGCCGGCGTCGAGGGATGGATGCGGCACCTGGAATCTGCCAACGCACCCACCGATGTGTACCGGCTCGGCACCACTCACGTCCTGTCGGTATCCGATGTGGACCTCATCCACCGGGGGGGGCCGGTGCTTCCCGAGCCCACCCACCAGGTGCTGTGGAACACCGACGTCTGGTTGGGGCGCAGGGAACTGCGCCCCGGCGGGACAGTGGTTTCCTTCGGCACGACCACGATCGGCGACGGTTCCGTCGCGGTCATCGCCGGACCGTGCGCGGTCGAATCTCCCGAGCAAACGCACGCCACCGCGGCCTTCGTCGCCGAACACGGCGCCGTCGGCCTGCGGGGTGGCGTCTTCAAACCGCGGACCTCGCCGCATTCCTTCCAGGGCCTGCAGTGGGACGGCCTTGACCTGCTTGCCGAAGCCGGGGAGCGGACCGGCCTACCCGTCGTCACCGAGGTGGTCGACCCGGAGCACGTCAAGCGGCTGGCCGCGGTGGTCGACGGGTTCCAGATCGGGGCCAGAAACATGCAGAACTTCGCGCTGCTGACCGCGGTGGGTCAGAGCGGCCTGCCGGTCGTGCTCAAGCGCGGCTTCGGCTGCACCATGGAGGAAACACTCGCCGCGGCCGAGTATCTGCTGGTCGAGGGCAACGACCAGGTGGTGCTGTGCGAGCGGGGGATCCGCACGTTCGAACCGTCGGCGCGCTTCACGCTGGACCTCACCGCGGTCGCGCTGTGGAAACAGCGCACCCACCTGCCGGTGATGGTGGATCCCAGCCATTCCGGTGGCCTGCCCGAACTCGTGGAACCGCTGTCGCTGGCCGCGGTCGCGGCCGGCGCGGACGCGCTACTGATCGACGTCCACGTTGCGCCGGAGAAGGCGTTGTGCGACGGCAACCAGGCACTTCGCCCACAACAGTTCGCCGACTTGATGACCCGGCTCGCCCCGATGGTGGCCGGACTCGGCCGCCACATGAGCAGCGGCGGGTAGGGCAGTGACCCCATGTCCACTGAGAAGCTACAGCTGGCAATCGTCGGATTCGGCCCACGCGGCTTGTCGGTCGCGGAACGCCTCTGCGCCAACGTCGAGTCGCTCCTGCCGGACGGTCGGGAACTCGTCATCCACCTCGTCGACCCGTACGTGTTCGAGGGCGGCCAGGTATGGCGAAGCACGCAGGACCAGGCGCTGTTGATGAACACGGTGGCCTGCCAGGTAACCATGTTCGTCGACGACACCGTCGACTGTGCCGGGCCGGTGGTGAGCGGGCCGAGCCTCTACGAGTGGGCCCGCTCGATCGCCCTGATCGGCATCCCGAACGTACCGGAGGCGGTTCGCGCCGAAGCCGCCACGCTCGGGCCGGACGATTATCCGTCTCGGGCGTTCTACGGGAGTTACCTGCAGTGGACGCGCGACCGGATCATCTGGTCGGCGCCCCCGGCGGTCAGCTTCATCTCGCACCAGGCGACCGCCGCCGACGTTCGGGATACCGCGCCTGGTTTGCAGGAAGTCGTACTGGACTCCGGGGAGACCATCGGCAATCTGGACGCCGTGGTGCTCGCGCTCGGTCACATGCCGCATCGTCTCGGCAAGTCCGAGGCGGCCCTCGGCCAGTTCGCCGACCTGCACGGCCTGCGGTATGTCGCACCGAGCAACCCGGCCGACGTGCCACTGGACGCGATCGGAGCGGGTGAGTTGGTGATCTTGCGCGGCATGGGCCTCAACTTCTTCGACTACATGGCGCTGTTGACCATCGGTCGTGGTGGCACGTTCACGCGCGAACTCGGCGGCACCCTGAGCTACCTGCCGTCGGGTCGGGAACCGCGCCTGGTTGCGGGATCACGGCGTGGAGTGCCCTACCAGGCTCGCGGCAAGAATCAGAAGGGGCCGTCCGGCAGGCACGAGCCGCGGTACCTGACCGCCGAGGTGATCGAGCGGCTGCGAGCCCGCGCCGACGCCGGGGTACCCGCAGGCTTCCGGCGGGACATCTGGCCGATGATCGACCAGGAAGTCCGCACGGTGTACTACGCGACGCTGGTGCGGGAGCGTCGCTGCACCTGCGACGCCGAGGAGTTCACCGCCCTGTTCGCCGCGGCGGAGCGCGCGCTGGTGCCGACCCTCGGAGATCCTCTGGCCATCCAGGAGAGCGACGCCCAGCGCACCGTGCTCAGCAAGTTCGACATCTATCCCGACGAAAGCTGGGACTGGCGCAAGATCGCGGCGCCGTTCGTCGACGACGATCTCCGCTCGACCCAGAGCTTCCGCAGCTGGCTGCGGTCCTATCTGGACAGTGAAGTCCGGGAGGCCGGGAAGGGGAACGTGGCCGGTCCGCGCAAGGCCGCCCTGGATGTGCTGCGGGACCTGCGCAACGAGATCCGGTTGCTGGTCGACCACGGTGGCCTTTCCGGCGACTCCTACCGGGACGAACTGCAGCGTTGGTACATGCCGTTGAACGCCCACCTCTCCATCGGGCCACCGGCCGAACGCATCGAGCAGTTCGCCGCGCTGGTGGATGCCGGCGTGCTCGAGGTCCTCGGCCCGGACCTGCGCGTCGACTGCTCGGACGGACACTTCGTCGCGTACTCCCGAACCTGTCCCGACCTCACGGTGCGGGCTACCACGCTGATCGAGGCGCGCCTGCCGGAAGTCGACCTGCACCGGACGACAGATCCCCTGCTGCGGACGCTGCTGGACCGGGGCGAGTGCCAGCCGTACCGCATGCCGATCCGCGGCGGCGGTCAGTACGTGGCAGGTGGTGTCGCGGTCACCCGGCGGCCGTACCGGCTGCTCGACGCTGCAGATCGCCCGCACGCGCGGCGTTTCATGTTCGGCGTGCCCACCGAGTCGGTGCACTGGGTGACCGCGGCGGGCATCCGTCCCGGCGTCAACTCCGTGATCCTCGGTGATGCGGACGCCATCGCCCGGTCCTGCCTGCGACCGCTGCTGCTCGCCGATGATCGCGGCGACCACCGGACCGAGACATCGGCGTGACCGCCCGAAGGCGACCGCGAGTGAGGATCGCAGCGAGGGACGAGCGAGGACCGGAGCGAGTGGGAGCGGAGGCATGACTATGGACTATGGAATTCTGGCGCCCGCATGGGCGGCGACGGGAGCGGCTGACCTCGTCGACGACAACGCATTGCTGACAGCCATGCTCGCTACGGAAGTCGCCCTGGCCGAGGCGCAGGCCGAGTTGGGCGTGATTCCGGCCGGCGCAGCGAAGGCGATCAGGGTCGCCGCCGTGCCCGCCGCCATCGACCTTGCAGTGGTGGCTGCGGGAGTGCGGGAGACGGCCAACCCCGTCGTATCGTTCGTCGAGCAGCTCACCGCTGCGGTCCGGTCCGTCGACACGTCCGCCGCCGAGTATGTACACCGCGGCAGCACCAGCCAGGACATCCTGGACACCGCACTGACCCTGCTGTGCGCGGCGACGCTGAACCGAATCGAAAGCGACCTACTGGCGTGCGCCGACAGCCTGGCTGGACACGCCGATCGACATCGCGCGACACCGATGGCCGGGCGCACCCTGACCCAGCACGCCGTGCCCGTCACCTTCGGGCTGAAGGCGGCCACCTGGCTGCATCTGGTGCTCGACGCCGTGGAGCGGGTGCGCCGGACCCGCGCGGCGCTGCCGGTCTCGCTGGGCGGCGCGGCGGGCACGCTTGCCGCATACCACCAGTACGCGGTCGACACCGGCGATCCGGTTGACGCGACGCTGCGCTTGCCCGAGTTGGTGGCCCGTCGCCTTGGGCTGGCCGAGCCGACCCTTCCCTGGCACGGCATTCGCACGCCCCTGGCCGACGTTGCTGCGAGCTTGATGGTCACCACCGGAGCGCTCGGCAAGCTGGCCGCCGACGTCCTGGTGCTCACCCGGACCGAGATCGGGGAGGTCACCGAGGAACCGGCGCCGGGACGGGGCGCGTCCTCGGCCATGCCGCAGAAGCACAACCCGGTGTTCTCGACGCTCGTCGCGACCGCGGCCCGCCAGCTGCCACCGATCGCCCTCGTGCTGTTCGGTTCCATGGCCGTGGAGGACGAGCGGTCTTCGGGTGGGTGGCATGCCGAGTGGCAACCTCTGCGGGAGTGCCTGCGCATCGGTGCCGGTGCCGCCGCCAATGCCGCTCACCTCGCGGCATCGCTTCGGGTCTCACCCGAGGCGATGGCGGCGAACCTGCGGCTGACCCGTGGCGCCATCGTCTCCGAGCGCGTCAACGTGGTTCTGGCGCCGTTGCTCGGCAAGGCCAAGGCCAAACAACTGCTGACCGAGGTGACCGCGGCGGCCGAGCGGGACGGTGCCGACGTCGCCGACCTGCTCGCGGTCGCGCTTGAGGAGGCCGGAGTAGCTGTCCCCAACGTGCCGGGACTGTTCGATCCGTCCGGCTACACCGGGGTGTCCGGTCCGCTGGTCGACCGGGCGCTCCAGCGTTTCGACGATGTCTTGAAGGAGATCTCCCATGGCTGATGTCGCCCCGCTGGAGTTCGACTGGCAGCGTGCACGGCCGATCCCGGCCAGGCGGCGGGCAGAACTGCTCGCGCTGCCGGGGTTCGGCGACACCTACTCCGATCACATGGTGACCGTGCGGTGGAATGCCGAGCTGGGCTGGCACGACGCCGGGATCGGCCCGCTTGCCGCGTTCGCACTGCACCCCGCCACCATGGCGTTGCACTACGGCCAGACGGTTTTCGAGGGCTTGAAGGCCTTCTGGCGCCCCAACGGTCACCGGGCCTTGTTCCGGCCCGTCGACCATGCCCGCCGATTCGCCCGCTCGGCGCGCCGGATGGCCATGCCCACGCTGCCCGAGCAGGACTTCGTCGCGGCATTGGAGGCGCTGCTGCGGGCCGACGGTGACTGGGTACCTCGCACTCGAGGACACAGCTTCTATCTGCGGCCGTTCATGATTGCGTCGGAGGCGCAGCTGGGCAACCGCCCCGCCGAGGAGTACCTGTTCGCCGTGATCGGCGGCCCGGCACGGCCCCCATCCGCGGAGCCGAAGCCGATGCGGTTGTGGGCAGCCACCGAGTACATCCGTGCGGCGCCGGGCGGTACCGGTGCGGCCAAGTGTGGCGGCAACTACGGCGGCTCCTACATCGCCCAGCGACAGGCCGCGGCCAACGACTGCGACCAAGTCGTGTGGCTGGACGCGCGGGAGCGCCGGTACATCGAGGAAGCGGGCGGTTCCAACCTGTTCTTCGTGGAGTCGACCACCGAAGGCCCCCGCCTGCGCACGCCTCCGTTGAGCGGAACCCTGCTGGCGGGCGTCACCCGGGACACGATCCTGCGGTTGGCGGGACGACTCGGTTACCCGGTCGCCGAGGAGCCGCTCACGCTCGACGAGTGGGAGCAAGGGCTGCCGAGACGGGCGTATCACCGAGACCTTCGCGTGTGGCACCGCCCGGGCCATTGCCCCGGTCGGGCACGTGGTCTCCGCGCAGCGGGACTGGCCGGTGGGGGACGGCACTGCGGGGCCGGTCACGTCGCGGCTGCTGAAGGCATTACTCGACATCCATTGCGGCCAGACTCCAGACGAATTCGGCTGGATACGTCTCGTCGACACCTACGGCGAGGCCTCCACACCCCGCCTCGAGGAGGGATGATCCATGTCCACGACTCCCAAGGTCGACTTCTACTTCGACCCGGCCTGCCCCTTCGCCTGGATCGCCTCCCGGTGGATTCTCGAGGTGGAACACAGGCGGAAAATCGATCTGCGGTTCCGGGTGATGAGCGTGTCCGTGCTCAACGAGGATCGGGAGATCTCCGAGTGGTACCGGGACTTCTGCGACCGTGCGTGGGGGCCCGCGCGGGTCTGCATCGCCGCCACCCAGCACCATGGCGAGGAGGCGCTGCGTCACCTCTACACCGCGCTCGGCACCCGAATCCACAACGGGCGCAACAAGAACTACCCGGAGGTGGTCGGGCAGGCCCTCGCCGAGGTGGGCCTGCCAGCCGAGCTCGCCGAAGCGGCTGACGGGACCGACTACGACGAGGTCCTGCGCAAGAGCCACGCGGCGGCGCTGGAACCCGTCGGTGCGGATGTCGGCACCCCGACGATCCACATCGACGGCATCGGGTTCTTCGGGCCGGTGCTGACCGCCATACCGCGGGGCGTCGAGGCGGCACGCCTTTTCGACAGCGCCAGGACGCTGGCCGCCAACCCTCATTTCTTCGAGCTGAAGCGGGCTCGCTCCGGCGACCTGAACTACGACTGACAGAACGGACGTGTGCACATGAAACGTATCGGGATTGTGGAGTCGAACCGCTCCGGATCCGGGTTCGACACCTTACGGGCGGCCAGGAAGCTGGGTTTGCACGTCACCTTCTTCAGCTGCGGGCTGGATCGCTACCACGCGACGCCCGGTGGCACGGAGGTATTGCGCACCTGCGTCGACGAGGTCGTTTCCTGTCCGACCCACGAGCTGGCGCCGTTGCTGGCGGCGGTGAAGGAGGTCGACGCCACGCATCCGCTCGACGCGTTGCTCTCGGTCGCCGAGTACGAGGTGGTTCAGACCGCCGAGGTCGCCCGCCAGCTCGGCCTGCCCGGCCCGGATCCGGACGCCGTCCGGATCGCGCGCAACAAGGCCGACCAACGACGGCGCTGGGCCGAACGCGGCGTGCCCATCCCGGCATTTCGCGCCGTGACCACGGCTGAGCAGGCGGCGCGGGCCGCCGAGGAGATCGGGCTGCCGTGCGTGGTCAAGCCCGTCGACGAGACCAGCGGGGCGAATGTCGTCCGGTGCACGACCGTGCCCGAGGTGATCGACGCCTTCTCGGCGGTGCGGTCCGAACCGACCAACCGCCGCGGTCAGCCCCGCCATCCAGAGGTGCTCGTCGAGGAATGCCTGGTCGGCTTCGAGGTCAGCGTGGAGGTTCTGGCCGAGGCCGGATCCGTCCGCGTGCTCGGGGTGACCGACAAGCTGGTCGGGGGCGGCAACCGGTTCATCGAGCTCGGACACAGCTTCCCGACGGCACTGCCTGCACGGATTCGGGACGAGCTGGAACAGGCCGCGGTGGCCGCGACCATGGCGGTGGGCTTCGACCTCGGCATCGCGCACGTCGAGCTCAAGTACACCGCCACGGGTCCCACGCTGATCGAGATCAATCCACGGCCGGCCGGTGACCAGATCACCGAGCTGATGGACCGCAGCCTCGGGCTGTCCACCATGGAGCTGTTGATTCGCCAGTACCTTGGCGAGTTCGTCGGCGCCATCGAAGCGGATCCGGTACGGGGCGCGGCGATCCGGTACCTCACCGCACCTGCCGGTGTCGTGAGCAGCGTGACCGGATTGGAGATCGCCGCTGCCGTGCCCGGGATCTGCGAGGCCGTGGTGTCCATCGAGCCCGGTGGGCGGATCAACCCGTTGCGGGTGAACGAGGACCGGATCGGCCACGTCCTGGCCACCGCCGACGATCCATACCTGGCCGGCCGGATCGCCGAGGCCGCGGCCCAGCAAATCGAGGTGCGAGTCCTAGGAGTAGCGACATGACGAACTTGGTGATGGTGATGCCCTACCAGGCATACATACGGAAGGCCCAAGCCGAAGGGTTCCGGATCCACGCGATCTGGGACCCCGCCGAGGCCGAGCGACTGTTCGGTGCGGAATCCGCCCAGTACCTCCGGGACGTCGAGGCACTCGCCGACGGCTTCCGGTTGGTGGACTTCACCGATCACGCCGCCTATGCCGACGCGATCCGCGCGGCTGTGCGAGAGACCGACGCCGACCACGTCTGGCACGTCGGCTGCGAGGAATCGATGATGCTCGCCTACGAGGTAGCCGACGATCTGGGAAGAGCGGTCAACTCACCGCGGTCGGTCGAGCTGCTCAACGACAAGCTCGCCATGCGCACCCTCCTGCGCGACAAGGGCGTCTCCGCGGTCCGGTTCGCCATCGCGGAGCACTGGTCCGACGTGGCGGCACTGCTGGCGGACTTCACGCTGCCCGTAGTCGTCAAGCCGACCACGTTGTCCGCCAGCCGGGGGACCTACTTGCTCACCGACCCCGCCGACTTGCCTGCTTGGGGCGAGTCGCTGACCGCCTACCAATATGACGGGCCGCTGCTCGTCGAGGAGTACCTGCGCGGCCCGGAGTTCAGCGTAGAGACGTTGACAGTGCGCGGCGAGCACCACGTCATCGGCGTCACCCGCAAGCTGCTCGGCCCGCTGCCGCACTTCGTGGAGCGGGGGCACCTGTTCGGCGCGGCGGCCACGGCGGAGACCAGCCGGGTGGCCGCCCTCGCGGTGGAACTGCTCGACGCCGTCGGGTACCAGTGCGGCCCGGCGCACACTGAGATCATCCTCACCGCGGACGGGCCGCGGATCGTGGAGTCGCAAGCTCGGCTCGGCGGGGACAAGATCCCCGACATCATCCAGATCGCCCGGGGTTTCGACATCAAGCGGGCGATGTTCGGCGCCCTCGCCGGCAGGGCGCCCCGGCCGGCGAGGGCGCAGTCCATCGGGCACATCGCCTACCTGAGCTTCCCCAGTGGGGTTCTTCGGTCGGTGTCCGGCCTCGACGAGGCCCGCGGGCTGGATTTCGTCGCCACCCTGAACTTCCCGTTCGCGGTCGGGGACGTGCTCCCGGAGACGGTGAGCTCGAAGACCCGGCACGGCTTCGCGATCCTCACCGCGTCCGAGAATGCCGCGCAGGCCTTGGCTCGCGCGGACCGGGTGCGCGAACTGATCAGGGTCGAGGTGTCGGCACCCGGTTGCGAATGACCCGCTCAAGCGCCGCAATGTCGGATTCGATCTGCCGCGACAGCCAATACACCAGTACGAACCCGGCAATTCCGCCGATACACAGCATTCTGATCGCCACGATGATTTCGGCGATCTCGGGGGCGGTCAGGAAGCTCACTGCCACGATGCCGAGCAACGGCACCGAGGCCGCGACTGCCAAATAGCGTGACAGCCGACGGCGGAGTGCGCGAAGCTGTTCTGCCTCTCGTGGATCGGTCTGTCCGTGTGCCACCAGTTCCGGATAGACGCTGCGCACGATGTAGAAGGTGAACAGGAAGAACGGGTACGCGATCGCGATTGCGCCACACACCGCAAGCGATCCCACGAAGTGGATTGCCGACGTCCCGGGGATTCCACCCGCGACGAACTGCAAGGTGATCGCAAACGTCAGCCCGGCGAGCAACCACATCCCGAACACCACGAACACCACCCGATCACTTGCGACGAGACAGTCGTGGCGCGCTCGGGCCAAGGTCTCTCCGGGCGGTGCAGGCCCACGCCGCAGGCGCCGCGGGACAAGGATCACGTAACGGCACCAGTAGACCAGCACCACGAAGGCAAGCGGAAAGAAAATAACGTTCAGCAGTGTCATGACCAGGTCGAAGCGGCCCTGGCCCTGCTCGGAGAGCTTGCTGACGATGAGGAGCTGATTGTGGTTGATGTTGTATGCGGTGGCCAGCAGGTTGGGAATCAGGATGGCCAGCGAACCAATCGGCAGAAAGAACGGCCGCAGCCGCAGCCGCCAACTTCGGGCGGGCGGATCCACCAGGTCACGGGCTTGCGGATCAAGGCACAACTGCAGGTGCTCGGCGAGTTCAGCGCCCGATGCCCAGCGCTGATCACGATCGGCGCTCAGTGCCTTCAGCAGCACTCTGCGTAGCGCGGCAGGGCAGTCCGCCGGTAGCGCGGCGAGTGCCTCCGAGGAAATACCTTGGCTGCGGGTGGCAAGCATCAGCTCTAGCGCGGTGGTGTCTGAGACCGATCCGCCCGAGCGCGCCCGAGCGGCTTGCGCCTCGGAATCATCGAACGGTTTCAGGCCGGTCAGCAGTTCCCACAGCACGACCGCCAGCGAGTAGATGTCGCTGCGGGTATCGAGCTTCGCCGCATCTTGCATGTGCTCGGGCCGGCAAGCCACGAGCTGCTCGGGCGACATATAGGACAGTGAGCCGCCGAAATAGGTGAACGGGCTTGCGCCGGATATGTTGCGGGCGAAGCTGATGTTGAAGTCCGCCAGTTTGGGGGTGCCATCGGGTGCGAGTAGGACGTTCGCGAGCTTGACGTCGCGGTGCAGGACACCCCGTGAAGTCGCATAGTGCA
The DNA here is from genome assembly GCF_032162605.1 of Mycobacterium sp. Lineage (GTDB taxonomy): Bacteria > Actinomycetota > Actinomycetes > Mycobacteriales > Mycobacteriaceae > Mycobacterium. The sequence goes on from NZ_JAVROT010000088.1 coordinate 31,796, forward strand.
ACGCCTGAGCTAGTCGTTTCCCCAGCCACGCGACCGTCTCGGGCCAGGATAGGGTGGCGAGCTCAGCGCGGGTCGATGAATCGGTTGGCCGGATCTCGCCGCGCGACTCCAGTGACTCGTCGACCGCGTCGAGCAACGCCTGACCGGAGTCGGGTGTTCGCCCCGCTCGGCGTATGGCTTGAACGACGTTGAGCAGCGTTCCGCCTGGCAAATACTGCATGTACAGCAGCCGCCAGTCTCGATCGCGGACGATTCGCTGGTCGAAGACCCGGACGATGTAATCGTGATCAAGCTGGGCCAGGGTTTGTGGTTCGTCGCCTCGGTTCGCGGAGATCTTGACTGCCACCAGACGTTGCAGCGACCGTTGCCGGGCCAGAAAGACTCTTGCGAATACGCCGCTGCCGAGTTCGATGAGCAAATCGAAGTCGTCGAGTCGCTGGCCGACCTCGATCTCGGTGAGGCGGGTGCATGGGGTGGTTATGACAGACGATGATCCGAGTGTTCCGGTGCCGTTTTCCGTCTCGTCGACGGTGTGGGCCGCCGTTTGAGTCGCAGTGAGCTCGGCGGGGTGGGTGGCAGTCGGATCTGTCGTCATGGAAACCTCGTTCCAGGTCACCTAGATCGTAGGAGCCAGGGCCGCCCGGCATCGGGGAAATCGTCGTGATCAGGCGTGGTCCGCTAACTACCCAATAGGCTATCCACATGCCGTCCCACCTGGAAATCTGGAAACCGTCAGGACGGGAGCTGATCACTCTGAGCGGCCAACGGGTGACCATTGGCAAGGCCGCGACCAACCTCGTGTCGCTCAAACACGATTCGACCGTCTCACGCTTGCATGCCGTCTTGGACAACCTCGGGTTCGCTTGGTCGGTACGGGATGTGGGCAGCCGCAATGGCACCTATCTCAACGGCGAGAAGATCTCTGCCGAACGGGTCATGCGTTCCGGGGACGAGTTGCGAGTCGGCAAGTCACGGTTGGTCTTCTGGGAGGTGAAGGAAGGCGACGAAGCCACAGCGGACGCGACGATGTCTGCCGCCCCCACCCAGCTCCCGCCCCGCCTGACCCGGCGCGAACTCGAGGTCCTGATGGTGTTGTGTCGCCCGCTGGTTTCCGAGGACCCATTTCCCGAGGCGATATCCGTTCGTCAGATGGCTCAGGAGCTGTTCGTCACCGAGGCAGCCATCAAGCAGCACCTGCAAAACCTGTACGACAAATTCGCGATCCCCACCGAGGGAGAGCGCCGGGTCCGTCTCGCCAATGAAGCCATCCGGCGTGGGGCTATCACCATCGCCATGCTGCGCGATACCGGTACTCCCGAAGAGTGAGCGCACTCATGATGACGTTCATTGAGGAGTCGCGCAGCGGGCTACTCGCGCATTGCCTGCGTGGGTTCTCACTGAATGTGGTGTGGTGGTGACGAGTTGAGCCCCCTGTCAGGATTGAACTGACGACCTTTCGCCTTCTGGCCGGCGGGTCTGCGAGGCAGCCGCACGACGCGGCGACCGCGACGGCTAGGGCCCCGGTTCGAGCTGGCCGCGCGACTTCAGGAATTGCCCCGTCGTAGAATCATCACGGCTCATCAAGCCGGACCGCCGCGTTAGCTCAGTTGGTAGAGCGTCGCTCTTGTAAAGCGGATGTCGAGAGTTCGAATCTCTCACGCGGCTCCACTTGTTGGCACTCGTAGTCATCGTTCAACTGTGTCGACGACTTGTCTCGGGTGCGGCGCCTGCTCTTGGCTGCCTGGCTCGAGTCCGGCGTCTGCGGCCTTCGGCGACCGATTCCCGGCAGCAGAAACCCACTGATGAAAACCGCCGAAACACCGTTGCGGAGATAGTCCCCCACTAGCCGTGAACGCGCCGAGCCGGGTCGACTGCCTGGCCGGGGCGCACCGACTACTTGATTCGAAGTGCCGAGAAGTCCTCCACGAACACCACATGGCTGTAGGCCGCGTCGAAGTCGATCCGGTCGGAGACGAACGTGGCGTACAGCTCATTCCCGTAGGGCGCCCACACGGCCTGTTCCATGTATGACCTGTCCAGGGCGGCGTATTGCTTCTCCACGTCATCGCTCAGCTGGGCTTCCAGCAAACGATCCATGATCTCGTCGAGCTCGGGAAGCGCCGTCTGTGAGTGGTTGCTGCTGTTGGTGGGCAAGATGCTCCCTCCGTTGAGTAGCGGCCGGAAGAAGTCGTCCGGGTGTGGGAAGTCTTGGAACCAGTTCGCGAAGCCAGTGTCCAGGTCGGGTGTCGTCTGGTTGCCGATGGTCGTGAAGTAGACGTCGCCTGCGATGACCTTCAGCGTGGCGTTGAAGCCCAACTGCGCGAGCACGTCGTGGTAGTACTCGCCGATGTGCCTGCGGTTGGGCTCGTCGTCGGTCCACACCGTGATGTTCATGTCGGCAGGCTTGGCCTCGGCGATCAGCGCCTTGGCCTTGACCATGTCGGGGCCGGGGTAGAGCTCGTACTCCTCGTACCCGGGCATACCCGGCGGGAGGATCTGCTGGGTCGCGTGCAGTCGGCCGCCGAAGATCCGGTTGAGCGCCTCGGGATCGATGGCGTAGTTGATCGCCTGGCGGACCTTGAGGTCGTTGAACGGCGCGGTCTGACCGTTCATCCAGAAGTAGTAGGTGTTGATCGACTCCTCCAGCCGGAACCGGTTGCCGTACTTGGCCTTTATCTCTGGCAGCCGGTCGGCGTCCGGCGGATCGCTCATGAAGTCGACGCTGTTCTGCATGACCCCGGTCACCTGAGCGCTGTTGCTCTTGTTCTGCGTCACCGTGATGGTGTCGACCTGGGCATCCACCACATCGGTGGCACCGGCGTCCTTGACTGTCTGGAAGTGCGGGTTGCGCTTCATCGTAAGATGTTGCGGCGCTTCGACTTCAGTGATCTCGAACGGACCGCTGGCCGGCGGAGGGTTGTTGGTGGCGTCTTCGTTCAGCGGGGTCGACGGTGGGACCGGCGCGGCGAATGGCAATGCCAACACGCTGTCGAAGGTTCCATTGGGCTCTTCGAGACGGATCGTGATGGCGCCCGTCACGTCGTCGGCCGTGATCCCGGTGATCTGATCCTGCTGTCCGTCGGCGAAGGGGACCGCGCCGACGATGCCTTCGAAGAACACCGATCCGCCGGAGTCCGTCTTGAACAGCCGTTTGATCGCGTAGGTGAAGTCAGAAGCCTTGATCGGGGTGCCATCCGAGTACTTCATGTTCGGGCGCAGGGTGAGCTCGTAGGTCTTGCCGTCGTCCGATATCCGGGGCATCCCGTCGGCCAGCCCGGGAACGACTTCGGTCCCCGAATCGCCCTTGGCGTGCTTGTAGGTGAGCAACGGCACGTAAACGTTCCAGAGCACCTCCCAACCCTGAACCGTGTACGAGAGCTGAGGGTCGACGTGGTCGGGGAACGACGTCATGGTGACGTTGATGTCACCGTGTGCTGGCCCGACGCCCTCGTTGTTTCTTGAAGGCCCACCGCACGCAACGACGCCGAACGCCATCAACGCGTTGACGCTACCGATCGCTAGGACCGCCCGCAGCTTCTTCATCGTCCCCCCCGGGATTGTTGCCATCGGATGCCGACGCGCATCCGACACTCCGTTCGAAGGGTTCCCTCGCGACGCGGAAATTTCAAGGCCTGCGCATTCGTGAATCATGCGAACCGACCGGCGGGTCTTTGTCAGCCGATCGACGACGAGTTTGCTTGGGACAGCGGGGACCTCGCAGATGACGGTGGCGAGAGCCATTGTCGGCAAAGGTTCAACAAGTCATGAAAAGGGTCCGGGTCGGACGATATGCTTGACGCCGAGCGGCTAGGAGGAGCACGTGGGCTCAGGTGGGCGTGATGCGTCGCTCGATGTCCCGGATGGTCGTCCTGGGCCGGACATTGCCCAGGGCGGAGATGCGTCCGAGGTCTCGCGGCCGAGGCGGTCCTTCCATCTTCCAGAACACGAGGGCGCCGCCGATTTGCTGGCCTATCCGGCTGATGCCGGCCAGATGCGCCGGCTGACGATCCTCTTCGCCGACCTCGTCGACTCGACCAGATTGTCCACCCGCGTGGAGCCCGAGATCTATCGGATGCTCGTCGGCAGCTACCGGGACGAAGTGGTCCAAAATGTGAACCGCTATGAGGGCCATATCGGTTCGACCAAGGGCGACGGTCTGCTCGCAGTGTTCGGCTACCCCACCGCGCACGAGGACGACGTTCGGCGTGCTGTGCTTGCCGGGCTGGCGATCGTTCGAGAAGTGGTGCGCATCTGCGAGATATCCAAGCGGCAGTGGGGGATTGAGATCGCCGTGCGTGTCGGAGTGCACCGTGGACACGTGTACTTGGACACCGCGCAGGATGACGTGTACGGGCTGGCGGCCAATCTGGCGGCGCGCGTGTCGGGCTTGGCGCCGCCCAACTCGGTGGTGATCTCCGACGCTGTAGAACCCTTGGTGCGCCGAGACTTTGATTTGGAGGAACATACGCCGGCCGTGGTGAAGGGAGTCCGGGAGCCCATCGCGCACTACCGGGTTCTCGGCGAGCGGCTGGAACCCGAGAAGGTGCAGGATCGACCAATGGTGGGCCGGCAACGGCAGCGTGGCCGGTTGCGGGAGGCTTGGGCGCAGGCGGGGGACGGGACTCTGTCGACGCCGGGAATCGCGTTCGTCGGTGAGCCGGGAATCGGGAAGTCCCGCCTCGCTGGGCTGGCCGTCGCCATGGCGGAGCGTTCGGGGGCAACGGTTCTCGAGATGAACGGTTCGGCGTTTCACTCGAGTGCAGGCATGCACCCGGTACGCACCCTCCTGGAACGCCGCAGCGGAATCAACCGCTTGACCGATCAGACCGAGCGGTTGCGACTGCTTACCGCTGAAGTAGCCCGACGGGGACTGGATCCGTCGGCCGTCGCGGCCCTGGCGCCGGTCGTCGGCATCGCGCCGGAAGCCGGCTACGACCCGCTCGAGGTCGAGGGGGTGAAGTTGTATCACCTGATCGCCGCGTCCGTTCAGGAGTATCTTCTGGCGAGTCTCGGCGGTGGCCCTGGTCTGGTGGTGGCCGAGGACGTGCACTGGTTCGACCCGTCCACGTTGGAGGTTCTCGGGTCGTTGCTCGGCGCTGCCGACGGTCGACTGCTCGTGGTCATGACCGCAAGGCCTGGGGCGGCTCCGGACGACGGCTGGCCGGTGAAGGTGATCAAACTCAAGGCACTGACGCACAAGCAGACGGATGCCTTGATCGTGTCGTTGAATCCGCTACTGACGGTCGGTGAGCGAATGGCCGTGCATCATCGCTGCGACGGGGTGCCGTTCTACGTCGAACAGCTGGTGGCCGGGCTGGGTGGGCCGGGAGTTCCCGAGGCGCTCTACGATCCGTTGTTCGCCAGGCTGAGGGCGAGCGCCAATGCGGTGCCGGTGGTCGAGGCAGCGGGCATCATCGGCCGCAACGTCGACCGTGTACTGCTAGGGACGGTATGCACGCTGAGCGATGCGGAAGTCAACGAGGTCATCGACGAGCTCGAGAGGGCACTGGTCTTCGAGCAGCAGGGCACCGACGGATGGCGGTTTCGACACGAGTTGCTGCGCGAGGTAGCGGTGGAGCTGGCTCCCCCGAGCGTGCGCAGGGGACTGCACGCGAGGGTCGCCGATGCCTTGGTCGACACGGGCGGCGATCCCGACTGGGGAGTTGTGGCAGGTCACTACGAGCGTGCCGACCGATTCGGCGACGCGGCAAAGGCGTACTGGGAGGCCTCGACGATCGCGCGCCGTCGTGGCGCCCTTGTCGAGGCGCGTGGCTATCTGACGCGGGCCCTTGCACTGCTCGAACGCGTGGCGCCGGGCACCATGCCCAACCAGACCGAGACGGCGTTCCGGATGGAGCGCGGCTTGCTCTTTGCCGCCGCCGACGGTGCGTTGAGTGAGGATGCCGCCGCCGACTTCGCACGGAGCGTTGAACTCACCGAGGTCGATCGGCTGAACGAAGGGGTGCTGGAGACACGGCTCGATCTAGTGGAGTCATTCGTCATGCGGGCGGATCTGCGCGGAGCGTCCCAGCTGCTGGCGACACTGCGCCAGGACATCGGGATCGGGCGTTCGTGGATGCAGATGATCGTCGACATCTGGTCGGGGGTCGTGGCGTGTCTTCGTGGCACCTTCGACTCGGCGCTGACCCAACTCACTGCGGCGACCACCAGATTCGCCGCGGCCAGCCCCGACGACGTCGAGGCCTATGCACTCAACGTGTTGATCGTGCAGGCCTACACCCAGCTGGCATCGGTCTACCTGGTTCGCGGTGACCTCGCGAGTGCGGGAACCGAATTGAGCCGCGCAGAGCAGCTGCTCCAAGGGCTCGGCTACCCAGAGGGCCCATTCAACATCGCCTACGTGCGATTCGGGCAGATCTGGCTGCTCGTCGAAGCTGGTGACCTCGACCGCGCCGCGGGGGTGGCGGCCGACGTGACGGCACTCGCAGAGCGACACGGCCTCGATGTACTTCAACTCTTCGGCGCCACCTGGCAGGCAAGCATCCGCGCCCTTGCCGCTGTCACGAACGACACACCGCACCAGCCGAATTCGCTGACTGACCCCGTCGCCGCCGTGACCGACCTGGTTGACGCGTTGCGCGCAGTCGAACTCAACGAGGTGGTCATGTACTTCTGCGGCATCGTTGCCAGGGCCATGACCGCCGCAGGTCAGCCCGAGCAAGCCCGGGCGCGCCTCGACTCTGCGCTCCAGATCGCCGAAGACACCGAATTGTGTTTCTACAAATCCGAATTGCTACGGCTGCGCGGTCACACCCAGGCCGACGGGGAAGCCCGCAGCGCCGACTTCGCCGCTGCTCGCGAGCTCGCTCGGGCACAGGGCGCGACCTTGTTCGAACTGCGCGCAGCGCTCGACGAGTGCGACGCCGGTGCCGCGCACGTCCATGTGCGGGACGTGATCGGTCGCTTCCCGCAGGGAAGCGATTCTCCGGAATTCGCTCGAGCCCGAGCATTGCTCGACGACTGGCTCGAGTGAGTTCGCCATTCTTGAACATTCGAGGATTCGAGGAGTCTGCATGCCCGCTGCATACCCGAAGAGTTCTATACACGGGGCCATTCCCGGCGTAGCGTACGGCATGTTGTTGATCTTGAATAGTGCTGCAATTGTGGCCGAGCATCGGGGGATGAGAAATGGACGAAGTTGATACGACCCAGGTCGTGGGGAATGCTCTTGGGGACGTGGAGGATATCGAGCTTCCCGTCCATACGCCGGCGAAGAATGACACGCCAACGGGCGTGCTCTTCGTTCCGGATACGTTCAAACCAGGGGACAGGTTGAACATCCAGGTGGTGAAGGTCGTGGAAGACACGTACAACGACTTGGCCCGACGCCGTACCTAGTAATCGTCGAGAACCGCCGCCTTCGCGGGCCGTCGGTGAATAACGAGAACCGCGTCGTATTCGAATTGGATACCGCGCCGGCGACGGTCGATCCATTGGTGGCAGGCGACTATGTGGAGCGTTGCATGTCGTCGGCGCTCCATTGTCCAGTGCTGCTGCTTTCTTCGGCGAGCGCGGCTCGTGACGAGTTCACGTTCGTCGTGGCCGAGGACCGTCGGTTCTCGGATGGCTCGAGAGTGCTCGTCGACGACGTTCTCCGCACCCTGGTACGGAGTGCGTCGTCGCCGTTGTGGGCGCGTTGCATCCGGTACCTCGAGCGGGCCGAGGTTGCGGGCGACCGCCTTCGGCTGACGATGCGGCAACCCGCCGCCTTCTTCCCGGACATGTTGCAGGCGATGGACTTCGCGCCGACCCATCCCGATGGCGTACTGGGCAACGGCCCGTACCGACTGATGAATGAGTTCAACGCCGATGAGCGCTGTCATCGTCTGACACCGAACCCGTTCTTTCCCGGTGCATCGAGCAGGCCGGACGTGGTCTTCATCGTCCAGGGAGACGTGGACGGGACCCCCGACCGATTTCTGCGCGGCGAGGTAGACATCACCTGTAACACCGCCTTTCCGCTCGGTCGACTGGCCGACTGGCAGGACCACCCGGCCTTGCGAACTGCGTCGACGGGGATCTACATGCAGCTGGAGCCGAATCCGACGGGCGGCGCACTCGCGGATCCCCGTATGCGACAGACACTTCGGGATTGTCTCGACCTCGCCGAGATCGCGGCCAGGTTCGATGGTGGGTTTCGGCCTACGACGTACCGCCGCCCAAGGGACCGGAAGTCGCAGTCGCGAAACCGATTTCGCCAACGGGTGCGGATCGCCTATCACGACTTCCCGCCCAATCGTGAGGTACTGGAGGAGGTGCGCGGTCAGTGGCGGGTGCGCTTGGGAGTCGATACTGAGCTCGTCGAACGCGACTATGCCGATCGGTCCCGCGCGGGCGTCGACGCGTCATTCGTCCTGGGCTACGCCGCCTTCACACATCCCTATTCCGAGTTCGATCAGTACGCCGGCCCGTTGAGAGATCCGGAGTTCGATCGACTGTTGCAAGCCTTTGCCGCTGAGGCGCCCGGATCGCGGCATGCACTCGAACATCACATCGACACCGCGGTTCCCGTGATTCGGTTGTTCGAGGTGATCGGGCACTGGCTGGCGAGTCCGCGAGTCGAGGGCTTCGATTGGCCCACCGATTCGATGTTCGACTTCACCGGACTCCGACTGGTTGATCGAGGACAGTCGTGATCCGCCTGTCGCCCGCGATGACCTGGAGCCGCAGGGACGCCGAAGTCTTCGTCCACGGGGAGACTCAGATCCTATTGGTGAGCGATTGTCCACCCGACGTCGACGCCATGATGCGGTTGCTCGTGCGCGGTTGCGACTCGACGGCCTTCGCCGGACTGGACATCGAAACATCCTGTGTGACCGGCATCTTGGAAATTCTTCGTGAGGCCAACTGCCTGATCGACGTCAGCTCCGACCGGTGGGCGGGCACCGCGCTCGAACGCCAGGCGGACTACTTCGCCGCGCTGGGAGCCGATCCGGACGAGGTTCACGCGAACCTCGGGACGGCGACCGTTGCGCTACTTGGCCTCGGCGGCATCGGTTCGATGACGTTGGCGCATCTCGTGTCCGCCGGATTGCAGCGGTTCACGCTCGTCGATGGCGACGTCGTACAGATCCACAACCTCAACCGGCAGTTCCTCTACCGGCCATCCGACGTGGGTCGGCGCAAGGTCGATGCCGTGGCCGACTGGGTGCGTGAGCGACATCCGACGGCCGTGATCCGCTCTGTGCCGCGGATGATCACCGAGCAGTCGGAGTTGACGTCGCTCCTGGGGGAGCACACCGCATTGCTCGTCCAAGCCGCGGACTCGCCGAGTGACATCGCCTTGCTGGCTGCCCAGGCGTGTCTCGCCACCGGTACTCCGTTGATCAGTGCGGACTGCGGGTTACGAACGGCGAGCTGGGGTCCACTGGTAGAAACCGCGGACCTCCAGACCCATACGTCGGCGCTACTCGAACGACGCGGTCGTGCTCCCGTTCCACCTGCCGCGCAGGCGATGAGCGCGTCATTTGGTCCCACGAATGCGATCGTCGCCTCGTACCTGGCGAAGGAGATTCTGTCGTGGTTCGCCGGGCTGCCGGTTGCTTCTCGTGGGGTAAAGGTGGTGGTCGACCTCGATCAGTTCCGCAGGCTGCAGTGAGTCACTCATCGGTGTCCATGACGCGTTGTGAGCTCACCGGCCGGGGCGTCGACCTGCGACCGGACCGTCGCCCTGGCAGCGGAATCCGGTTGGCGATGTTGCTCAGCGGATTCACCACCTGGCTCAGGGTGATGACGGCCTCGTGCAGGGCATCGATCGTTGGTGCCAACGCTTCGAGGCCCGGGGCCAGGCGGTTGAGCGTGTCGGCGACGTCCGCCAGCTTGAGCAGCGGCCCGTCCTCGGCCGTGATGGTATCGAGCAGGCCGCCCTCGGCAAGAAGGCGGTCGGCAACGCCGTCCTCTCGGAGCACCCGCTCGAACAGGCCGTCATTGGCCAGCAGCTGATCGGCGAGACCACCTGGCGCGATCACCCGCGACACGGCACCGTCGTCGGTGGTCAGCCTGTCGATCAGCCCACCCTCGGATGTCACCTGATCGATCAGCCCACCGGGAGCCACCGCGCGCGCGACGGGCCCGTTCTCCGTCGTCAACCGGTCGAGCAGCCCACCCTCGGCAGTTAACTGGTCCACGATGCCGCCGGGTCTGAGCAGTCGGTTGATCGGGCCATCCGGCGCCAACGCGCGTCCCAGCGGCGCGTCGTCGTCCATCAGGTGCGCCAATCGATTGGCGCGCTCGACCGCGTCCTCGAGCCCAAGCAGCTGCGCGAACGATGAGCCGCTGTTCAGCGACTTTCCGTCGCTGAGCCCCCGCTGGACGACGCTGATCGTCTCACCGGCAATGCCGAGGCCCACGTCGGCGACGGCGAGACCGATGCGTACCGGTGCGGTGGCCATGTCGACCAGGGCTTTGCCGAGATTCATGCGATCAGTCTATGGCGGGGGTCACATCGGCGAACCTGAGAATGAACTCACAGGAAGCTCACAGCGTTCCTGCAGCGTCAATGCAACCGAATGGGAGGACATTGTTGACATGGCCATGGCTGCAGTCCCCGAGTCCGTACCCGAAGCGCGGGTTCTCGTCGTCGACGACGAAACCAACATCGTCGAGCTGCTCTCGGTGAGCCTGAAGTTCCAGGGCTTCGAGGTGTACACCGCCTCCAGCGGACCAGCTGCGCTGGACAAGGCGCGCGAGGTGCGGCCGGATGCCGTCATCCTCGACGTGATGATGCCCGGGATGGACGGCTTCGGAGTGCTGCGCCGGCTGCGCGCCGACGGCATCGACTCGCCCGCGCTGTTCCTGACCGCTCGCGACTCGCTGCAGGACAAGATCGCCGGGCTCACCCTCGGCGGCGACGACTACGTCACCAAGCCTTTCAGCCTTGAAGAGGTGGTGGCCCGGCTGCGCGTCATCCTCCGCCGCTCCGGCCGGGGCGTCGAGGAGCCCCGCAGCGCACGGCTGACGTTTGCCGACATCGAGCTAGACGAGGACACCCACGAGGTGTGGAAGGCCGGCGAGCCCGTCTCGCTGTCACCGACCGAGTTCACCCTCCTGCGTTACTTCATCATCAACGCTGGGACGGTGCTCTCCAAGCCCAAGATCCTCGATCACGTCTGGCGTTACGACTTCGGCGGCGACGTCAACGTCGTCGAGTCCTACGTGTCGTATCTGCGGCGCAAGATCGACACCGGCGAGAAGCGCCTCCTTCACACCCTGCGCGGTGTGGGATACGTGCTGCGCGAACCGCGCTAGCCCCACCAATGCGTGAGTTCGCCAGCCATCGGCCACGCTTCTTGGACAATGGGAGGATGGCGAGTCTTCGCGGGCGGGGCATTCCACTCCGAGTCGGGCTGGTCGCGGCGACCTTGGTGCTGGTGGCGTGTGGCCTGCTCGCCTCGGGCATCGCCGTCACGTCGATCATGCGGCACAGTCTGATCAACCGCGTCGACGAGACGTTGCTCGATGCCTCGAGGGGCTGGGCACAGGCGCCCCGGCGGATGCCCACCACTCCCGTCGAGGACCCGAACCCCGCCAGGCCACCGTCGAACTTCTACGTCCGCGGTATCGACTCCGATGGGCGCATCTGGATGGCGGTCAACGACCGCGAGGCCGAGCCCGCGCTGCCCGACAGCAACGACGTCGGCCCGGTGCCCGTCACGGTCGGATCCGTCGACCACTCGAAGGTGGAGTGGCGGGCGATGACCGTGCGCGGTCTGCACGGCGAACTCACCACCGTCGCCATCGATCTCTCTGACGTGTCGTCGACCGCCGACGCGCTCCTGTGGTCGCAGGTCGGCATCGGCGTCGCGGTGCTCCTGGTACTCGGCATCGCCGGATATGCAGTGGTACACCGCAGTCTCAGACCGCTGGTCGAGGTGGAGCAGACGGCGGCGGCGATCGCGGACGGTGAGCTCGACCGACGCATCCCGCAGCGCGACTCGCGCACCGAGGTCGGCCGATTGTCGTTGGCGCTCAACGGAATGCTCGCACAGATCCAACGAGCCGTCGCGTCGTCGGAGGCATCGGCGGAGAAGGCGCGCACGTCCGAGGACCGGATGCGACGGTTCATCACCGATGCCAGCCACGAGCTCCGCACACCGCTGACCACCATCCGCGGCTTCGCCGAGCTGTACCGCCAGGGCGCCGCCCGAGACGTCGAACTCCTGATGAGCCGAATCGAGAGCGAATCCCAGCGCATGGGCCTGCTCGTCGAGGATCTCCTGCTGTTGGCCCGCCTCGACGCGCAACGGCCCATGGAACGTCGCCGCGTCGACCTGCTGGCGCTCGCCAGCGACGCCGTGCACGACGCCCGTTCGATCGCCCCGAAGCGCACCATCTCGATGGAGGTGTTCGACGGCCCTGGTATCCCCGAGGTGCTCGGGGACGAAGCGCGGTTGCGGCAGGTTCTTGGCAACCTGGTGGCCAATGCGCTGCAACATACCCCGGAGTCCGCCAGCATCGCGATCCGGGTCGGCACCGAACAGGACAGCACCATCCTGGAGGTGTCCGACGAGGGTCCGGGGATGAGCCGCGAGGATGCGCACCGCGTGTTCGAACGCTTCTACCGAACCGACTCCTCGCGGGCACGCACCAGTGGAGGCACGGGTCTCGGGCTCTCGATCGTCGACTCGCTGGTCTTCGCACATGGCGGCACGGTGAGCGTCACCACCGCGCCCGGTCAGGGCTGTCGTTTCACGGTGCAACTGCCCCGTATCGCCGACGTGCCAGCACCCGTCACCTGACGGTCAGGCATCTCCCCGAGTCGCTTCGCTCTCCCCCTCGAGCGGGGGGACCCCCAGCGCCGAATCCAGTTCCGCGAGCGCCGCTTTGATCTTCTCCTGCGCCTCGTCGAGTGACTTCTGCGACGGGTTTCGGTCCACGTTCGCGAAGCCGAAGTCGGCGAGATCGCGGGCCGGGAAGACGTGGACGTGCAGATGCGGCACCTCGAGGCCGGCGATGATCACCCCCGATCGCTGCGTGCCGAACGCCTTGCTGACGGCCTTGCCGATGCGCTGGGACACCGCCATCACGCGGTTGAAGGCCGCGGGGTCGACGTCTTGCCAGTTGTCGATCTCGGCACGCGGCACGACGAGCGTGTGCCCCTGCGTCATGGGTTCGATCGTCAGGAACGCGACGACCTCATCGTCCTCGTAAACGAATCGACCAGGGATTTCACGGTTGATGATCTTGGTGAAGACGGACGCCATGGCATCGAGCATGCCAGACGGCTCATGCAGGTAGTTGCCAGCTCCGCGCCAGACCCGTGGCAGCTTGCTCGGCGACGGTAGACGCCATGACCGACCTGGCGAATTCGCGCTCGGCCGGGGTTCAGTCACGCCCGTCGCGACTCTTCGCCCCCGGCAGCAGCTATGTCCTGGATATCGTCATTCCGGTGTACAACGAGGAACGAGATCTCCCGGGAAGCGTCCGTCGGCTGCACCACTTTCTGGCCACCGAGGTGCCCTACGCCGCGCGAATCACCGTGGCCGACAACGCCAGTACCGACAGCACCCTGGACGTGGCGCGCCGGCTCGCCGAGGAGCTGCCGCACGTGGACGTCATCCACCTCGACGCCAAAGGCCGCGGGGGAGCGTTGCGCGCCGCGTGGACGTCGTCGACGGCCGAGGTGGTCGCGTACATGGACGTCGACCTCTCGACCGATCTCACGGCGTTGATGCCGCTGGTCGCACCATTGGTCTCCGGACACTCCGACGTCGCCATCGGATCGCGCCTGTCGGCGTCGTCGCGGGTGGTTCGTGGGCCGAAGCGTGAATTCGTCTCGCGCAGTTACAACTTGATCCTCCGGAGCATGCTGGGTGCACACTTCTCCGATGCTCAGTGCGGGTTCAAGGCGGTCCGAGCCGACGTGGCGCGGCAGTTGCTGCCGCTGGTGGTCGATACCGGCTGGTTCTTCGACACCGAGTTGCTGGTGATCGCGGAACGCGCGGGCCTGCGCATTCACGAGGTACCCGTCGACTGGATCGACGATCCCGACTCCAGGGTCGACGTCGTGCGCACCGCGATCGACGACCTCAAGGGCTGCTGGCGGGTGGGCCGCGCGCTCGCCACCGGCGCGCTTCCATTGTGCGAGCTGCGGGCTGCCCTCGGCCGTGAGCCTCTGGTGCCGGGTGTTCCCAAGGGGATGGTCGGGCAGCTGGTCCGCTTCGGGATCATCGGCGTGGCAAGCACACTCGCGTACGCGCTGCTCTATCTGGTGTTGCATCCCGCGGTGGGTGCGCAGGCCGCCAACCTGGTCGCGTTGCTGATCACCGCGGTGGCCAACACCGCGGCCAACCGGGCATTCACGTTCGGCGTGCGCGGCCACGATGGGGCGGGTCGCCACCAGTTGCACGGGCTGGTCGTCTTCGCGTTCGGCCTGGCGATCACCAGTGGGTCGCTGTTCGTCCTGCACCGGTTCGACCCGACGATCGACAAGGTCGCCGAACTGTCCGTGCTGGTGGTTGCGAACCTGGTCGCGACGATGGTGCGGTTCGTCGCGCTGCGACGGGTGTTCGGAGTGCACCGCCGTTAGAACGGTGGCGGATCCGGATCCTTGGTGAAGGTGTCTTGGTAGGCGATGTGTTCGTCGTAGCCGGGGTGTTTCCTTGGGGCGGTGCGTTCGGGTTCCTGGCCGAACATCGGCGGGAGTTGTCTCCCGATGAGACGTTCGAGATTGTTCCCCAGCGGTCGGGGCCGGCTCAGGGTCCCTGCTGACGTCCCTGCTGACGGGGTGGCCGCGGTGATCACGCTGCAGGCTTGCACGGCTTGTCCGATAGCGGAGACCGCAGACGCGTTGACCTTTGATCTGCGGTGGAAGACCGCGTGCGGGATGGTTGTCACCGATGTTGGGCTTCATGCCACGACGTTGTGGCATTGGGGGCGCCGGTTGGCGGTCTCGCAGTCCCTGAACCACTGGTGCTCGAGATCAGGGATCGATACTTGACAACTTCAGATCCAATATCCAGAATCAAATCCGCCGCCAAGGCGGCGGGGCGCGGAACCCTGGGCGTGCTGAGTGCTACCCACACATGTACGACGGAAGGAAACTCTGTTGCCGATGGTCTGCGGGCGTCTAGTGAGGTCCCTTTCAGCTGTCGCGATCGGCACCGCCCTGGTGGCCGGGTGCTCCGGCGGCAACGCCCCGGCACCGTCGGGACCATTTGGCGCGACGGCCGATGAAGCCTGTACGGCCGCCGCCAAGGAGAGCGGTGCGGTGAACTATGTGGCGTCCACCGACGCCGCTGTCTTCGCCAAGGAGATCGAAGCCTTCAAGGCGAAATACCCCGACATCGCCGTCTCCTACACCAACCTGCGCTCGCAGGATGCCAGCCAGCGGCTGCTCGCCGAATCGCAAGTCGGGCGGGGCCTTTCGTTCGATGCGCTGGCCGGCGAGCTACCCGGATTCCAACCTCTGTTCGACGAGGATCTGGTGCTCAAGGTGGATTGGCCCAAGCTCGGTCTCGGAGAGGATCTAGTCATCGAACAGGGGAAGGCCAACGCATTCCGGAACTATCGGTTGCTCACTGGTCTCGGGTACAACACCAACCTGGTCAAGCCGGAGGAGCTGCCCACCACCTGGGCCGAGCTCGTCAACCCGAAGTGGGCGGGCAAGGTGATCGTCGACCCGCGTGGCCAATATCTTGGGACGATGGCGCCCGCAGTCGGTCAGCAGGAGACCATCGATTGGTTCAAGAAGTTCATGGACGTGGACAAGCCGCTGATCATCCAGGGTGCGACCGCCTCTGCGCAGAAGGTCATCTCCGGTGAGGCACTGTTGACAACCAGCGCCGCCGACGCCAACGTTCGGGAATCACAGGCGGCCGGGGCGCCGATCGGCATCAAGTACCTTGACTTCGTACCCACCAGCGACTACTACACGCTGGTGATGAAGGACACGCCTCGGCCGAACAAGACGGCCTGCTTCCTGGCTTGGCTGGGCGGTCCGGAGGGACGCGCGCAGAAGGAGAAGCTGGAGTTCCAGAAGAACGAATCCAAGCCCACCGAACTCCCGGTCGGCTCCACGCTCGTCCTCACCGACACCCCGGAGGCGCGGAAGACCTCGGCTGACACGTCAGACGCGCTGGCGAAGATCATGGCTGGATAGATGGCAGCAACCCCCGCGATAGCAGCGACCCCCGGGATGGCAGCGAACGAAACTCACCCGAACGCGGCACCCATGAGGGGACGGCGACGGTGGCTGACCGGCCGCAAGATCTTCATCGCCGTAACACTGCTGGTGTTGCTCTACCTCGTACTGGGACCGCTGGCGGTGCTGATCATCGCCAGCGTGCAGAAGACGACGCTCGGCCTCGATATCAGGCCGCCCGTGGTGTGGACCCTGCAGAACTACATCGACGCGTTCCTCAGCTCGGAGTTCTTCGGAGTTCTGGGGACGACGGTGATCTTCACCGTGGGCAGCCTGTTGTTCGCGTTCGTGTTCAGCTTCGCGTTGTCGATGCTGATCGAGCGCACCGACATCCCGCTGCGCAACGTGATGTTCCTGCTCGTCGTCGCGCCCTCGGGCATCCCGGCAGTCATCCTGGCGATCTCGTGGAGCCTGCTGGTGAACCCGACCAACGGTGTCCTGAACGTGCTGTTGCGGAGGGTTTTCGGACTCACCGGTGATGCCGGCCCGTTCAACGTCTACTCGGTGCCCTGGATGATCATCGTCCAGGGGATGGCGCTGGTGCCGTTGACGTTCCTGCTGATCACCGCGTCGCTGCGAGGTATGAGCAACACTCTGGAAGAGGCGGGGCGAACATCCGGCGCTCCCGCTTCCGTCGTGCTGCGCACCGTGACCATCCCGCTGCTGAAGCCGGCTCTGGTGGGTGCGCTGGTGTATCAGTTCGTCACGGTGGTGTCCGTGCTGGACATCCCGCTGCTTCTCGGCAAACCCGGTGGCGTGTCGGTGCTGAGCACCAGGATCTATGACGCCTCCAACCCGGCGACCGGTCTGCCCAACAACGGCGTCGCGAGTGCCTACGGCGTCTTCCTGCTGCTTGTCTCGCTGGTGCCACTGTGGGTGTACAACCGCATAATCAGCCGGACGGGCGCCTATGTGACGGTCACCGGGAAGAGTCGGCCGCCACGACGGCTTGTGCTCGGCAGATGGAAACCGGTGGCGTTGATCTTCGGCATGGGGTACATCGCAGTGTCGTTCGTGCTGCCTGCACTCATCCTGTTGTGGACGAGTACGCAGCCCTACCTGGGCGCGTTGACGCTGGACAGCTTGCAGCACACCACGCTGGCGGCCTACCGAAGCACCCTCGGCGACAGCCAGTTCCATCTGTCGCTGTGGAACACCTTCGTGCTCGGTGTCACCGCATCCGTAGTGGCGATGGTGATTTCGACGGCGGTGTCCTGGATCATCGTCCGGGTCAAGTCGCGGTACACGCCGCTCGTCGATCTACTGGCCTTCATGCCGCACGCCTTTCCCGGAGTCGTGATCGGCCTGGCCACCCTGTTCGTCTATCTACTGCTTCCGCTGCCCGTGTACGGGACCATCTGGATCATCGTGCTGGCGATGGCCACCCAGTTCATCGGGCTCGGAACCCGGATCACGACCAGCGGCATCGCCCAGATCCAGGTCGGCCTGGAGGAGGCATCGTACATCTCGGGTGGCTCGGGATTCCAGACGACATGGCGGGTCCTGGTGCCAATCCTGCGGCCCGTTCTGTTCAACGGGTTGCTGGTGGTGTTCCTCGCGAGCATCCAGAACCTGACGCTGCCACTGATGCTTGGTAGCGGCAACAACATCGTGATGTCGACGCTGATCTACGGGCGGTGGTTCGCCGGCGACGGGCCAGGCACGGCTGCGCTGGGCGTGGTGCTGACCATCGCCACCCTGGCGATGACGCTGTTCCTGCGCCGCTCATCGGAAGTCAGGGTGTGACAGCGTTATCCGCGCATCGGTCCATCAACGCTTACATACGAATCGATTCGAGAGGGTGACCCAGTGACGGCGATTCGGGTGAAGAACCTCTTTCACAATTACAGCACCAATCCCAACGACCGCCCGTCGGTGGATGACGTCTCCTTCGAGGTGGCCGACGGCGAGTTCTACACACTGCTCGGCCCGAGCGGCTGCGGAAAGACGACTACGCTGAGATGTATTGCAGGCCTTGAGGACCCGTCGAGCGGGCTGATCGAGCTCGACGGACAGCCGGTGGTCTCGGGTAAGTACGTCATCGCTGCCAACAAGCGCGACATCGGCCTGGTGTTCCAGGACTACGCGGTGTGGCCGCACATGACCGCGTTCGAGAATGTCGCCTACCCGCTGCGGGTGGGGCGCAAAACGCCGCGGGCCCAGATCAAGTCCAAGGTCGAGGAGGCCCTGACACTGGTCGGGCTGGAGCAGTTCGCCAGCCGGCGCGCCACCCAGCTGTCCGGTGGTCAGCAGCAACGGCTTTCGCTGGCCAGAGCGCTGGTACGACAACCAAAGGTACTGCTGCTCGACGAGCCGTTGTCCAACCTGGATGCCACCTTGCGCGAGCAGATGCGCGTGGAGTTGCGCTCGATCCAGCGTCGGCTCAAGATCGCGACGTTGTTCGTAACCCACGACCAGGTCGAGGCGTTGTCGATGTCGAACCGGATCGCGGTGATGCGCAACGGGAAGATCGTGCAGGAGGCCGCACCGCGGGAGATCTATCACGAGCCGAACAGCGAGTTCGTGGCCCGGTTCGTCGGCGTCGCGACGTTCATCCGCGGCACCGCGGTCGAAGGCGCTGCCGAATCCGCCCGGGCGTCGGTGCTGACCTCGATGGGCACGCTGCAGATCACCACCAACCGCGCGGTGAGTGCGGGTGAGCCAGTCACCGTGGTGATCCGGCCGGAGGATGTGACAGTCGTGGAGGCCGCGGCGTCGCCGCAGATCGAAACGCAGAACGGGTTCGACGGTGAGATCGAGTCATTCTTCTTCGTCGGCGACGCGGTCGACTACCGCGTGCGGGTGGGCGATGAGGTCTTGCGGGCGCGGGGCCAGGGTCGGGACAGCTTGCGGCGCGGCGACCGGGTGCGGATCACCGTGCCTGCGGCGGCCTGTGCGCTGCTGCGCGACGACGAGCCGACAACTCATTCGGTCGGCAACGCGGTGTCGGTGTGACGACGACCGACTTCTGGGTCGATTCCGGTGGAGTCGTCATCCACGGGGTGGATTGGGGTGGTGCCCCCGACGGTGCCCTGATTGTCATGCTGCACGGGATCGGCGGCACTGCCATGTCGTTCAACATGCTAGGTCCACGTCTGGCCGCCTCGCTGGGCGATCGATACCGCGTCATCTCAATTGACCAGCGCGGCAGTGGCGATAGCGATAAGCCTCGGCGCGGTTACGAGCAGGAGTTCTTTGCGGCCGACGTGCTGGCCGTGATCGAGGCGACCGGCGGGGGCGGTGCCGTGCTGGTCGGCCATTCACGTGGGGGCTGGCTCGCGCCCTACGTCGCCGCGAAGGCGCCTGGAGTTGTTGAAAGGCTTGTCCTCATCGACCCGGCCCGCATGTCCTACGACTCCGCCCAGGCTCAGGACGCGTTCTACTCACGGGTCCGCGAGGGACTTGGGCCGTTCACATCGGTCGGTGACGCGCTGGACCGCGCGATCCGCGATACCCCGGACGCGTACTGGGGCGAAGAGCGCAAGCAGTCCGTGCTGGCCGGGCTCTATACGGCGTTCGACGGGACTCTGTTTGGCAAGATGCCGCAACGGGTGCTCGACGAACTGGAACGTGTTCGCGGCGATGATGTGCTGCGGCCCCTGACCGCAACCGTCACCGCGCCGACACTGCTGCTGGTGTCGTCGCGGTCTGACGCGCACCGGCAGTCACAGAAGCTGGAGTACGCCGAGCGCATCCACGGCACGAGGGTGGTGATGCTCGACGGCACGCACAGCCTCCAACACGACTGTGTACAAGAGGTGGTCGCGGAGATTGAGACGCACCTGACGGAACCCCTGCCGATTGGGCGTTAGCCCGATTCGAACGCGAGTGTCTTCGCTGTGACGCCGCTCCACACGTACGAGAACGTCCCACTTCAAACGCTGGATCGAGCGGTTCCTGGCCACGGTCGACGACCTGCACCTCGAAGTGCTCGAGTCGTTCCAAAACGCCGACGGCAGCCGGGTGACTTCGCGCTGGCTGTTGACCGGCAGGAACAACGGCGTCCTTGGCACGCAGACGGACAAGCGGGACATCGCGATGACCGGAACCGCCGTCTGGGCCGTCCGAGAGGACGGGAAGCTGCTGACGAACTGGGTCGAGCGTTCGTCGTGGGAGCTGCATCGGCGGCTTACCGCTTCTGAATGACCCCGTCCAGCTCGGCGATGGACCACGGAGGCGAGTCGTGGTGATCGCGATAGGCGACGATGCTCGGAGTCTGTCGGCCGAAGCGGCCTACGAATCCTCCTGCGGCGATGAAGATCTGACCGGTCACGTCCTTGGCGAGGTCACTCGCGAGGTATGCGTAGACGGTTGCGGCGTACTCGGGCGGGGCGGCGTCGAGTGCCCCCTGCATGCTGACTTCGTCGAGCAGGCCGCGCTGGTGCAGATCCACGATCTGGGCTTCGTAGTCGGCGCCGGTGGACAGCCGCGTTCTGGCGCCGGGGCACACCACGTTCGCGCGCACGCGCTCAGTCTTCAGCTCGGCGGCGATGGCGAGGGTCAGCCCATTGACTGCGCCCTTGCCAGCCGGATACCCGGTGCCGCCGTAGTCGCCGAGGAACGCGAACGAGCTGGTGTTGACGATCGCGCCGCCGCCTTGGGCGACCATCTTCGGCGCGGCCGCCCGGCAGGTCTCGAAGACCGTACCGAGATGTGCGTCGAGCAGGTCGCGAAACTGGCCCGAGGTCACGTTGAGGATCGACGAGCCCGCCGGCTCGGCCGTCCCCGCGCAGTTGATCAGCGTGTCGATGCCACCGAATTCACTGACGCACTTTGCGATGAGGGCATGAGCGGTCTTCGGATCGGCGGGTGAGCCGGGGAAGCCGATCGCGCGGCCCCCGACGCGTGTGACGGCTTCGTCGACCGCGACGTCGTCACGACCGTTGATGACCACCCCTACGCCGTCGGCGGCGAGGAGTTCTGCGACCGCCAGGCCGATGCCGCGGGAACCGCCGACGACGACCGCGCCGGTCAGCTCTCGTCCTCCTGGCCGAACTGCATCGCGTCCATGTTCCAATAGCCGCGCAGGTTGATGATCAGACCCTCATCGTTGACCCGGTAGGTGAACACGCCGCGCACAGCGGCGGTGAAGCCGTTCGGAAACTTGGTGTGCAGCACCAGGATGTAGGCGATCTCGGTCGGCGAACTCGATGGGAAGGTCTCCTCGCGAGTCACCGTCAACTGATTCGGCCCGATGTTCGCGTCGTAGAAGGCCGCCACGGCCTCCTTGCCGCGCACGCCGGTGCCATCGGGGTTGGTGACGGACTCGCCGATCGGATCCTCGATCACGACGTCGTCCGTCATCAGGGCCAGCCAACCCTCACGGTCGCCTGACTGAACGCACCGCCACGACGATTCCGAGGCGACGAGCACCGGTGACTTCTCGGCTGTCTCCTGGGACATGATTACCTGTCGGCGTCGGTGTAGCGGATGATGCCGCGGATGTTGCGGCCCTCCAGCATGTCCGTGTAGCCGTCGTTGATCTGTTCGAGCTTGTACTGGCGGGTGACCATGTCGTCGAGGTTGAGCTTGCCCGCCTTGTACATCGACAGCAGCTGAGGAATGTCGAAGTGTGGGTTGCCACCGCCGAAGATGGTGCCCTGCAGGTTCTTCTGCATCAGGGTCAGCATCGCCAGGTTCAACGTCACCTCGGTGTCCGTCATGCTGCCGATGGCCGTCAGGACTGTGGTGCCGCCCTTGGACGTCAGGTTCACGTAGCTGTCGACGTCCTTGCCGTGCAGTTCGCCCACAGTGACGATGACCTGCTTGGCCATCAGTCCCTGGGTCACCTCGGCGACCCCCGCGAACGCGGCCTCCAGGTCGGGATAGGCGTGCGTGGCACCGAACTTCAGGGCAGCGTCGCGCTTCCACTCCACCGGCTCGATGACGAAGACGTTGCGCGCGCCCGCGTTGACCGCTCCTTGCAGCGCCGACATGCCGACACCGCCGACTCCGATCACCGCGACGTCGTCGCCGGGCCGGACGTTGCCCGCCCGGACGGCGGAGCCGTAGCCGGTCGTGACACCGCAGCCGACCAGGCAGGCCACCTCGAACGGAATCGACTCGTCGATCTTGACGACGGAGCTGCGGTGCACCACCATGTACGGGCTGAACGTGCCGAGCAGCGTCATCGGGAAGACGGGCTGGCCCTTGGCGGTGATGCGGTGGGTGCCGTCGGAGACCGCGGTGCCGCTGAGCAGACCGGCACCCAGGTCACACAGGTTGCGCAGGCCGGCCTGACAGGACGGGCACTTGCCACACGACGGGATGAACGACAGCACGACGTGGTCACCCGGCGCGAGGTCCTCGACGCCTGGCCCAACCTCGGTGACGATGCCTGCGCCCTCGTGGCCGCCGAGCACCGGGAAGCCCATCATCGGGATACCGCCGGTCACCAGGTGGTGGTCGGAGTGGCACATGCCCGCCGCTTCCATCTGGATCTTGACCTCGTCCTTGACGGGGTCGCCGATCTCGATGTCCTCGACGGACCACGGCTGGTTGAACTCCCAGATGAGAGCACCTTTTGTCTTCATCGGTACGTGCCTTCCGCTAGAGCCAGTGAAGCCAGACTAGAGCCATTAGTTAGGTGCGTCACAAGCACCCCCAAGCAACCGCTTGGCCGGGAGGTCACCAGATCGGGATGGGACTTTGGCCGAGCGGGTAGTAGCCAGGAAGCTTCTCTCCGGCGACGCTGCGTTCGATGCGCTTCTGCATGGTCGGGGTGAGGTCGCCGGATTCGATGAGCTTGATGAACGCCTTCTGCACATGGCCGAAGTCGAAGAAGTCGCGCTGCCACTCGATCAGCAGGTCGTCATTCAGCCGGAACCAGCTGCCGCCGATGCCGTAGATCTCGTCCCGGGCGCCGTCGCTCTTGTTGGCGATCTGCTTCCAGAACCCGACGATCTCGCCGACCTTCTCGTCCACGATCACCTTCTGGTACTCGTAGGCCCAGTTCTCCAGACCTTGCATCTCCAAACCCAGTGCGACATCGCGGATTTCATCCTTGCCGATGCACATCACGTCTTCCTTCGGGCCGATGTTCCAGCCGTAGGTGGCGTCGTCAGTGTAGAAGTCCGCCAACGGCCTCCAGTCGCCCGCGGCCTCGGCGTCGCGGTTGACCTGCAACCACCGCTCCACCCAATCGTCCAGTTGAGCACGTGTAAACGACGCCATTGTCTAGTCCTTTTCTCTGATGAGAAGCGCTTGGGTGGGGCACATATCGACGGCCCGCTCGATCTCGTCGCGGGCGTCGTCTGGTGGCTCGGCGTCGAGGATCTCGACCTTGCCGCGCCTTGGCACCGTGAAGTAGTCCGGGGCCTCGAGTTCACACATCGCGTGGCCCTGGCACAGGTCCAGGTCCACTTCCACACGAAATCCCATCGTGGCCTCTGCTCTCGGCCTGGCGCTTGCGGTAGCGAACCTTGGCAGGTCGATCCAGCTGGACCACCATCTTCGTGTGGTCGTTGCGGTAGGTGTCGGCGGATTGTGTCATCTCGAACTCGTACTCGCGCAACAGAACCGAGAAGATTGCCTTGATCTGCATGGTGGCGAACGCGGCGCCGACGCAGCGGTGCCGGCCCGCGCCGAACGGGATCCAGGTCCACCGGTTGACGACGTCGGCCTGCTCGGGCTTGTTGTAGCGGTCCGGGTTGAACGCGTCCGGGTCGGGGAAGTCCTCCGAAATCCGGTTGGAGATTGCGGGGGAGGCGGCGACGAAGTCGCCCGCGTGAATCGGGAAGCCCTCGACCTCGAACTCGCCCTTGGCCACCCGCATCAGAATGATCAGCGGCGGGTGCAGCCGCAGGGTTTCCTTGACGACGTTGTCCAGCAACGGAATCTGGCGCAGCGCGTGAAAGCTCACCTCCTGGCCGTCGGCGTAGAGCTCCTCGAGTTCGTTGACGATGTCGGCGTAGACGTCGGGGTGTCGGAGCAGTTCGATCAGCGTCCACGACGAGGTGCCCGAGCTGGTGTGGTGGCCGGCGAACATCAGCGAGATGAACATGCCGGTGACCTCGTCGGCCGAGAATCGGGGGGTGCCCTCTTCGTCTTTGATCGACACCAGCACGTCGAGCATGTCGCGGTCCGCCTTGTACGTAGGCGGGTTGGCGATGCGGCCGTTCATGATTTCCTGAACCAGCGCAACGAGTTTCACGCGAGACTCATCGCGAATCCGGAAACTCTCGATGTCCAGGTAGGGATCGACGTA
Organism: Mycobacterium sp.; assembly: GCF_032162605.1. Taxonomy (GTDB): domain Bacteria; phylum Actinomycetota; class Actinomycetes; order Mycobacteriales; family Mycobacteriaceae; genus Mycobacterium. The sequence continues at coordinate 56,164 of NZ_JAVROT010000088.1, forward strand.
GCACAGCGGATCGGTGCCGCGCTCCAGCTCGTGGTAGTACTGCGCGAATCGACTGTCGAGCTGCTCGCGGAACTTCAACCCGATCAGGCATGCCGTCGAGGTGTAGATGGTCAGCTCGGAGAAGAAGTCGAGGAGTTCGATCTCGCCTTCATCGCCCCAGTCGGCGATGATCTTCTTGACCTCGCCCTCGATGGTCGCCGCGTGACCCTTCATCTGCTCACCGCGCAGCGCCGAGTTGTGCAACATCTCCTTGCGCCGCTCGGGGCTGGCGTCGAACACCACACCCTCGCCGAAGATCGGCGTCATGAACGGGTAGGCCTCGGCCTGATCCAGATCCTCGTCGCTGGAGCGGAAGAAGAACTCATTCGCCTCGGCGCCGGAGAGGAACACGACGTGCTTGTCCACCAGCTGGAACCAGCCGACGTCGCCGCATTCCTCGCGAATGCGGTTCATCAGGGCGATGGGGTCGGTGCGGAACTCCTCGAGGTGGCCGTACTCCTCCTCGCCGCCGGAAACCCGCTGGACCTCTTTGGTAATCGTCATGAAGGAATACCTTCCTCACCGAGCTTGAGCTGTTGACGTTCCTTCACCGTGGCCAACGGAGCCTCCGGCTGCAACTCCATGTTGGCGATGAAACCGCCGCGCGGAGTTTCGGCGACGAATGTGATGGCGCGCGCCAGATCCGATGCGCGCAGGAAGTAGTCGTGCCGGGCCTGGCCCCACTTGGCCCAGTCCTCCAGCGCGGGCCCGATGGCATCTGCGGGCAGGCTCCAGCCCATCGACGTCTTGGTCGGTCCCGGGTGCACGATCGACGCGCGCACCCCGGTGCCCTCGAGCTCCATCTGGTAGTTGGTCACCATCGCGACCAGCGCAGCCTTGGCCGCCCCGTAGGCGCCCATGTGGGGACGTTGGCGCAATGCGACGTCGGAGCCGACGAAGATCAGGTCGCCGCGCTGGCGCTCGATCATGCCCGGCAGGACCGCGCCTGCCAGTCGGTTGGCCCCGACCAGGTGGATTTGCAGCTGCGAGTTGAAGTCGTCGGTACTGATCTCGGCGAGCTTGCCGAAGTAGGTGTCGCCCGCGCCTGCCACCAGCACCTCGATGTCACCGAGTGCGTCAACGGCACTGGCCACGAACGACTTCACCGAGTTGGGGTCGGTGACGTCGAGATGGAATCCGACGGCTTCGCCGCCATCGGCGCGGATCTTCCCGACGAGGTCGTCGAGCTTCTCGACTCGGCGGGCGCCCAGCGCGACGGGAAAGCCACGCGCGGCGAGTTCGATCGCGGTGGCCTCACCGATGCCTGCTGAAGCGCCGGCCACGATGGCGGGTCGACGGTCGGGGAGCGGTGCGAAACGTGGCATCTAGCGGGCCTTCACGGCGATGGGCAGATGGGCGAAACCGCGCACGTTGCTCGAGTGGACGCGGACGGAACCGGCCTCGTCCACCTCGTAGCCACGAACGCGCTTGAAGAACTCGGTGAGTGCGACCTGGGCCTCCATGCGTGCCAGGTGTGCCCCGAGGCAGAAGTGCGCCCCGCTGCCGAAACTCACCAGCTTGGAACTGATGTCACGGCTGATGCGATAGGTGTCGGGGTCGGAGAAGACGCGGTCGTCGCGGTTGGCCGAGCCGGGCAGCAGCAGCAGGACGTCGCCGGCGGGAATCGTGGTGTCGTACAGCGTCATGTCGGCGGAGACGGCGCGGGCCAGAATCTGGCTCGACGTGTCGTAGCGCAGCGTCTCCTCCACCCATGGCTTCACCAGTGCGTGATCGTCGAAGACCGGGGCGAGCTCGTCGGGATTCTTGAACCCCCAATAAACGGCGTTGGCAAGCAGTTTCGTGGTGGTCTCGTTACCCGCTACGACCATCAGGAACAGGAACGCCATGATCTCTTCGTCGGTGAGCCGGTCACCGTCGATCTCGGCCTCCACGAGCGCCGAGGTCAAATCGTCCGAGAGCTTCTCGCGTCGCTGCGCAACCATGTCGGAGTAGTAGATCAGCAGCTCGGCCGAGGCCTGCATCGCCTCGGCGGGTACGTCGGACACGCCGTCCTCGCGATGCATCACACCGTCGGCGAGAGCGCGGATCCTGACCCTGTCCTCGTCGGGCACGCCCATGAGTTCGGAGATGACGTCCATCGGCAGCTTGCCTGCGAAATCGTCGACGTAGTCGAACTCCTCCGACTGGAGCGCCGCGTCGAGGTGCTGTACCGCGATTTCGGTGACCCGCCCCTCCAGTTCGCGAATCCGCCTCGGAGTGAAGCCCTTCGAGACCAGGGTGCGCAGTCGGAGATGGCCAGGATCGTCGAGCGCGAGGAACGACATCACCTTGTGCGCGTGCTCGTTGCGCGAGATCGGGTCCAGCGATACGCCGTGCTTGTTGGACAGCGACGTGCTGTTGCGGAAGCCCTGCGCGACGTCCGTGTGGCGGGACACCGCCCAGAACTTCAGGTCCGCGTTGTGGTAGAGCGGCGCCTCGTCACGCAATCGGCGGTAGTACGGATACGGATCTTCGTGGAAGTCGTAATCATACGGGTCGAGCAACACGGCGGACGTGTCGACTGTCATACGTGTTCTCCCAAGATTAGGCCGACCGCGTAGGTCAGCCGATCGGCAATCTGGTGGTAGCTGAAGTAGCCGCTGCCTGCCTGGACCAGGGCGCCGAAGAACGTCATCTCCAGTGCCGACAACACGCGCTGGTCTGGATCGGGGCCGTACGCCGACGTGATGCGACGGTGGATCTCGGCACCGATGCGTTCACGCACGCGGCCCACGGCGTCGTCGTTGCCGCCGCCCAGCAGTGCGGTGGTGCAGGCAGCAGCGACCTCGGGTTCGTCGGCGACTGCCAGAGCCAACGAATGCAGCGTGCGGTCCAGGCGCGTCAACCTGCTCTCGTTGACGTCGGTGAAGTACGGCGTCTGGCGGACCAGGTCGAGGTAGACCTCCGCGATCAGGTGGTTCTTGGAGGAGAAGTAGGTGTAGGCGGTGGCAGGCGCGACCTTGGCCCTGGCGGCGACGGCGCGCACGGTGAGGTCGGTGTACGACGATTCGCGCAGCATCTCCACGCCCGCGGCGAGTACCTTGCGGAAGGTCTCCTCCTGGCGGCGGTTGCGCGGAATCTCGCCGGGGTCGGCGTCGATCACCTCTGTGGTCGCGACCACTGCATCACTGGACACATGTCCAAGTTATCCGACGGCGCCGCATTTAGGCAAGCCGATCAGTCGAAATCCCTGTACAAACGCTATTTCACAAAATTCGTCCCAGCTAGGTCACGTCCAACCTTGCCACCGGCAGGTCGCTGCGGTTATGGTTCGACACAATACAGTCGGACAGTTGTCCAGAAGATGAACGGGAGTTCGAATGGCGCTACTGGGCGATCGCGAGAGTCGACTGCTCATCGACGGCAAGCTGGTGGCCGGAAGCGGGGGAACCTTTCCGACGCTCAATCCAGCTACCGAGGAGGTTCTCGGCGTCTCGGCCGATGCGAGCGCCGATGACGTGGAGGCGGCGATCGGGGCCGCGCGTCGGGCGTTCGACGAGACGGATTGGGCCACCAACGTCGAGCAACGGGTGCGTTGCATTCGCCAGTTGCAGCAGGCGATGCGCGATCATGTCGAGGAACTGCGGGACCTGACGATCGCCGAGGTCGGCGCGCCGCGCATGCTCACTTCGGGTGCGCAACTGGAGGGCCCGGTCGAGGATCTGAGCTTCTGCGCGGACACGGCTGAGTCCTATCGGTGGACCACCGACTTGGGCATTGCGTCGCCGATGGGCATGAAGACTCACCGCACGGTCGCAAGGGAGGCGATCGGCGTGGTTGGAGCCATCACGCCGTGGAACTTCCCGCACCAGATCAACCTGGCCAAGATCGGGCCTGGGCTGGCCGCGGGAAACACCCTGGTGCTCAAGGCCGCTCCCGACACACCCTGGGCTGCCGCCGTTCTCGGCGAACTGATCGCGGAGCACACCGACTTCCCCGCGGGCGTCATCAACATCGTCACCGCCAGTGACCATGGCGTCGGGGCGCTGCTGTCGAGGGACCCGCGTGTCGACATGGTGTCGTTCACCGGTTCCACGAACACCGGGCGGGCCGTCATGTCCGACGGCTCGGCCACGCTCAAGAAGGTGTTCCTCGAGCTCGGCGGTAAGTCGGCGTTCCTCGTGCTCGACGACGCGGATCTGGCTGGGGCGTGCTCGATGTCGGCGTTCACGGCTGCCATGCATGCCGGGCAGGGCTGTGCGATCACCACCCGCCTGGTGGTGCCCCGCGCCCGCTACGACGAGGCGGTCGAAGCCGCCGCGGCCACGATGGCCGGGCTGAAGCCGGGCGATCCGAACGAGCCGGGCACCATCTGCGGTCCGGTGATCTCCGAGCGCCAGCGTGATCGCATTCAGGGCTACCTGGATTCGGCGATCGCCGAGGGCGGCAGGTTCGCCTGTGGCGGTGGCCGGCCGGCCGACCGCGACACCGGGTTCTTCATCGAGCCGACCGTGATCGCCGGCCTCGACAACGGCGCGAAGGTCGCGCGGGAAGAGATCTTCGGTCCGGTGCTGACGGTCATCGCGCACGACGGCGACGACGACGCGATCCGCATCGCGAACGACTCGCCGTACGGCCTGTCCGGCACGGTGTTCTCGGGCGACGACGAGCGCGCCGCGGGGATTGCCGCACGCCTGCGCGTCGGCACGGTCAACATCAACGGTGGCGTCTGGTACTCGGCGGACATGCCGTTCGGCGGCTACAAGCAATCCGGGATCGGCCGGGAGATGGGGCTCGCTGGCTTCGAGGAGTACCTCGAGATCAAAGCGATTGCCACGCTGGCGAATTAGAGAAAGCAGAGGGCTTGTGCATGGGTCTTTATGGTGATCAGTTCAAGGACAAGGTGGCGATCGTCACCGGTTCCGGCGGCGGCATCGGCCAGGCGTACGCGGAGGCGCTGGCGCGTGAGGGCGCCGCGGTGGTGGTGGCTGACATCAACACTGGCGGCGCACAGAAGGTGGCCGACGCGATCAAGGGCGAAGGCGGCACCGCACTCGCCCTGCGGGTGGACGTCAGCGATCCCGATTCCGCCAAGGAGATGGCCGCGCAGGCCCTTTCCGAATTCGGCGGTATCGACTACCTGGTGAACAACGCCGCGATCTTCGGCGGGATGAAGCTCGATTTTCTCGTCACCGTCGACTGGGACTACTACAAGAAGTTCATGAGCGTGAACATGGACGGCGCGCTGCTGTGTACCCGTGCCGTCTACCGCAAGATGGCCAAGCGTGGCGGCGGTGCCATCGTCAACCAGTCTTCCACTGCAGCGTGGCTGTACTCGAACTTCTACGGTCTGGCCAAGGTCGGCATCAACGGCCTGACCCAGCAGCTGGCCACTGAACTCGGCGGACAGAACATCCGGATCAACGCCATCGCGCCGGGGCCCATCGACACCGAGGCCAACCGGACCACAACGCCGCAAGAGATGGTCGCCGACATCGTCAAGGGAATTCCGTTGTCGCGCATGGGACAACCGGAGGATCTGGTCGGCATGTGCCTGTTCCTGTTGTCGGATCAGGCCAAGTGGATCACCGGGCAGATCTTCAACGTCGACGGTGGACAGATCATCCGATGACCGAAACGCCTGACAATGAGGTCAAGCTCGGGTACATCGGGCTCGGCAACATGGGCGCGCCGATGGCCAAACGGCTCGTCGAATGGCCCGGCGGTGTCACCGTCTTCGACATCCGCACCGAGGCCATGACGCCGCTCGCCGAACTCGGTGCGACACTGGCCGACAACGTCGCCGACGTGGCCGCCGCCGACATCGTCAGTGTGACGGTCCTCAACGATGCGCAGGTCCGTGAGGTGGTAGCCGAGCTGGCCGCGCACGCCAAGCCGGGCACCGTGATCGCGATCCACTCCACGATCAGTCCCGAGACGGCCGTCGAGCTCGCGGCCGAGCTGAAGCCCAAGGGAATTCACGTCGTCGACGCGCCCATCAGCGGTGGCGGCGGAGCAGCTGAAAAGGGTGAGCTGGCCGTGATGGTCGGTGCCGACCGCGAGGTCTACGAGCGGATCAAGCCTGCGTTCAAGCAATTCGCGTCGGTCGTGATCCACGCCGGAGAGCCGGGTGCGGGAACGCGAATGAAGTTGGCCCGCAACATGTTGGCGTTCACCAGCTACGTTGCCGCGTGTGAGGCGATGAAGCTGGCCGAGGCCGCAGGCATCGACCTGAAGCAACTGGGCCGGGTCGTCCGTCACACCGATGCGCTCACCGGCGGGCCCGGCGCGATCATGGTGCGGGACGACACGTCCAACCTCGCCCCCGATCACTGGCTTCATGACACGTTCGTCCACACCCGCGGTCTCGGCGAGAAGGATCTGAGTCTGGCGTTGGCCCTCGGCGAGGCGACGGGCACCGAGCTGCCGCTCGCCGAAGTGGCGCTCAAGAACCTGGCAGCGGGACTCGGCGTGCCGCATGCCGCGCAGAGCACGAAGGAGTGACCATGGACGACTTGCGCCGCAAGGGCCTCGAGAAGATGAACGAGGTCTACTCGTGGGAGATGCCGAACATCGAGGGCGACCCCTACTTCGATCTCACCGTCGATCACCTCTTCGGCAGCATCTGGACCCGCCCTGGCCTCTCGATGCGCGACAAGCGGCTGATGACGCTGACCGTGGTCACCGCACTCGGGCTGCAAGACCTGACCGAGGTCCAGGTGAACGCCGCGCTGGCGAACGACGAGCTCACCGAGGAGGAGCTCAAGGAGATGTCGATATTCCTCACCCACTACGTCGGCTTCCCGTTGGCCTCGGGGCTCAACGGGGTGGTGGGCCGCGTGGTGGGCAAGCGTAGTAAGGCTGACAAAGCCGGTAGCGGGAAGGACACGGCCGAGGATAGGCGAGCGAACGTCAACGCGGCCGTCAAGATGAATACCGGGAAGCCACTCGATGATGAGTAGATATGCCGCGCTGTCGCGCGACGAACTGGCGACCCTGGTCCCCGAGCTGCTGCTGATCGGTCAATTGATCGACCGGTCCGGAATGGCCCACTGCATCAGCGCGTGGGGCCGCGACGAGATGTTGCAGATCGCGATCGAGGAATGGGCCGCGTCCAGCCCGCTCTACACCAAGCGGATGCAGAAGGCGCTGAAGTACGAGGGCGTCGACGTCATCACCATCTTCAAGGGGCTGCAGCTCGACATCGGCGCCCCACCGCAGTTCATGGACTTCCGGTACACCGTGCACGACCGGTGGCACGGCGAGTTCCACCTCGACCACTGTGGGGCGCTGCTCGACGTCGAGCCGATGGGCGAGGACTACGTCCAGGGCCTGTGCCACGACATCGAGGACCCCACCTTCGACGCGACCGCGCTGGCCACCAATCGCAAGACCCAGGTCCGGCCGATCCACCGGCCGCCGAGGACGCCCTCCGACCGGCACCCGCACTGTCGGTGGACGGTCATCATCGACGAGTCCTATCGCGAGGTGGCGTTCATCCCGGCGATGGACGTCGTTGGCGCCAGCCGCGCGTACTCGTGCGAACTCGACCCGATCGATCCGAATGACGAAGGCATGGAGGACTATTCGGGCCCGCTGTTGTCCGACGTCGACTTCGGCGCGTTCTCCCATTCGGCGCTGGTCCGCATCGCCGACGAGGTGTGCCTCCAGATGCATCTCCTGGTGCTGTCCTTCACGCTCGCCGTCAGGGCGCGTGCGGGTGGCGACGTGGCGCTGGAGGAATCGATCCGCACCAAGCAGTTGATCGGCATCGCAGGCATCGCCGCCGAGCGTATTCACGAGGCGTTGAAGCTGCCCGGCGGAGTCAAGGGCGCGCTCCGCGTCCTCGAACTGCACCCGCTACTGAACCCGGCGGCCTATGTGTCGGTGGACGTCGACTCCGAGTTCCTGCACGTTCGCCGCTCACCTGCCTACGAGGACGGTGCCTGGATCTCGCTGGTCTCCCCGGTGGCCGACAAGCCGCTGCAGGCCATCGTCAACGCCGTCGATCCGTACCTGCGGGCGGAGGTCACCGGCACGGGATCCGACTGGACGGTGCGCGTGATCGAGACCGACACCCCGGCAAAGGAGTTGGGCGAGGTCGCCGTGACTAGGTTCTCAGGCGGTGCGTCGTGGGTCTTCGAGAATCGGAAGTCGTTGCCGCTTACGGTTGTTTGATCAATCGATCACCGGCCCAGACGGCGAGGGCGACTACGGCGAACGCGGTTCCGACGATGCTCGCCCCTGTCCATCCGGCATGGGCGTAGGCGACGGTGGCCGCGACGGCCCCAGCGCCGGTGCCGATCGAGTAGTAGACCATGTAGCCGCCGATGAGACGGGTGGTCGCGGTGGGGTCGGACTCCACTATGAGGTGCTGGTTGATGACGTGAATTGCTTCGCCGGCGAAGTCGAGGACGACGAGGCCGATCGCGAGCACTAGTAGCGAATTCGGGGTTTGGGCGATGGCCAGCCACGACCCGAGGAAGGCGATGAGCGTCGCGCCGGTGGCGACCTCGGCGCGGCCGCGGTCGGCCCACCGGCCCGCGCCCGACGCGCCGAGCGCCCCTGCCGCCCCGACGATGCCGAAGAGTCCGATCTGCGACGTCGTCAAGTCCCACGGTGCGGCAGCCAGTGGCAACGCCATCGACCCCCATGCCGCGCCGAAACTGGCGAACATCAGTCCGCCGATGAGGCTTCGTGTGCGAAAAGTCCTGTCGCGCATAGTCAGCACCACGACCGTGGCAACGGCGAGGTGGTACGGCACGACGTCCTTGGCGATGGTGTCGCGCGGCAGCGCAAAGGCCAGCCATCCGGTGACGCCGAGCATGACCACCGCGGCGATTCCGAAGACCGCACGCCACCCCAAAAGGTCGGCGATGGACCCGGAGACGGTGCGCGCCAGCAGGATACCGATGACCACGCCGCTGGTCACCACGCCGACGGTGCGTCCGCGTCGGCCGGATGGACTGGCCGCTGCGGCGAACGCGGTGATCACCTGAACAACCGTGGATGCGGCACCGAAGATTGCGGAGCAGACGAGGAACGTCCATGCCGATGGCGCGACGGCGGCGCCGAGCAACCCGACGGGGGTGACGACCAACTGGATGAGAATGATGCGGCGCCGGTCGAACCGGTCACCCAGCGGCACCACCATCACCAGGCCCAGGAGATAACCACCCTGCGTCGCCGTCGTCACCCAGCCCAGCGCGGCAGTCGACATCTGCAGTTGCGTACCGAGGTCGGTCAGCAGCGGTTGAGCATAGTAGACGTTGGCCACGGCAGCGCCGCTGACGAACGCCAGTAGTAGGGCCATCCGGGAACCGATGGTCTGGGACGTCCGGCTGTCGAGGGCGGCCGTGCATGTCATTCGATCGGCCCGTTTCCAGCGAAGCCTCGGCGTGGCAAAGAACATCCTGTCGGCGCGGTTGAGTCAACTGGTCGAGGCTGGCGTGCTTTCGACCCGACCCGACGCGGGCGGCTCTGCATATCACGAATACGTGCTCACGCCCAGGGGTGAAGCGCTGTTCCACCTAGTGGTCGCGCTACGGGAATGGGGCTCTGACAACGGCTTCGACGACGAGGAACCGCGCAGCACCTACGCCGACGCGCGGAGTGGAGGATCGCTGCCGCGGCTGCGATACGAGACGCCCGACGGCGACCAGATCCGGCCCGAGCACACTCATCCGGTCAGACCGGCCGGCTGGACCTCGCCGTGAGCAGAGCCGAGCCGACCCACCGTCGCATGTAGTCGCGTAGCTCCCCGCCGGTGCGCGGCGGCCTACCGGGGTCGATGACGAACGACTGGATGATCCGCAACAGGTGCTCGGCCAACTCGTCGAGGTCGCGGTCGCCGTAACCCGCTGCGGCCCAATCGACGTTGAAACGACCGAGCATCGACTTGGCGAACTCCAGGGCGATGTCGGAGGTGACCGACTCGGTGTGCGCGTCAGCACGGCCCGGCACGATGAGCAGGCCGATGTGCTTGTCCTTGGGTAGCCATTCCAGTGCGGTCGCGATCGCCTCGACGACGGCTTCAACGGGATCGGTGATGCCCCGCAGATGATCGGCGAGCCGTTCGAGAAAGTCGACGGCCGCGTGCTCTGCGGCGGCTACCAACAGCGCGTCCGTACTTGGGAAGTAGCGATACACGGTCTGGCGCGTGACGCCGAGGGTGCGGGCGACGTCGGCGATGCTCAGGTCGGCGCCCCGCTCGTCGATGGCCCTGCTTGCGGCATCCAGAATCCGCGCGACGGCCTCGTCATCCGTCGCGGGCGTGGATCCCGACCAGCCATGGGTACGCACCCCGGAATACTAGCCGGGCCCGACTTCAGCCCCGGTAGGAGACCGACAGCTCCTTGACCCCGTTGATCCAGCCCGATCGAAGCCGTTGTGGTTCTGCAATTTTGGCGATGTCCGGAATCTGGTTCGCGAGCTCGTTGAAGATCAGTTTGATCTCCATTCGGGCCAGGTTGGCTCCGATGCAGAAGTGCGCACCGTTGCCACCGAAGCTCAGGTGCGGGTTGGGATTTCGTAGGATGTCGAATTCGAAGGGCCGGTCGAAGACGGACTCGTCGAAGTTGGCCGAACTATAGAACAGACCGGCCCGCTGCCCCTCGCGGATGGTGACGCCGCCGAGCTCCACGTCGGCCTGCGCCGTGCGCTGGAAGCAATGCACCGGGGTGGCCCAGCGGACGATCTCGTCGACCGTCGTGTCGGGTCGCTCTTTCTTGAACAGCTCCCACTGGTCGGGGTTGTCGAAGAACGCATTCATGCCGTGCGTCATGGCGTTGCGGGTGGTCTCGTTGCCCGCCACCGCGAGCAGGATGACGAAGAACGCGAACTCGACGTCGTCCATCGACTCACCGTCGATGTCGGCCTGGATCAGCCGGGTGACGATGTCGTCGGCGGGGCAGCGCCTGCGCTCCTCGGCCATGTTGTACGCGTAGCCCATCAGCTCGGCGTTGGCGACCGTCGGGTCGGAGTTGAAATCGGGGTCGTCGGTGTTCATGATGCAGTTGGTCCAGTGGAACAACTTGCCGCGGTCGGCCTCGGGGACGCCGATCAGGTCCGCGATCGCCAGCAGCGGCAGCTTGGTCGCGACGTCGTCGACGAAGTTGCCGCCGTCCTTCGTGGCCGCCTCGGCGACGATCTCGCGCGCCGCCACCGCGAGCTTCTCCTCGAGCGCCGCCACGGCGCGCGGCGTGAACAGCCTGGAGACGATCTTGCGCAGCCGGGTGTGCTCGGGAGCGTCGTGGTTGATCAGCAGCGCCTTCGTCAGGTCCAGCTGCTCGCTGGTGACGCCGTCGGGCAGTCGCATCACTGCGCCCTTGCGGTTGGTCGACCAGTCCTCACCGTTGCGGGAGATGGACTTGATGTCCTCGTGGCGGCTGATCACCCAGTAGCCACCGTCGTCGAAGATCGACCCCTGCTGCTCGTTCCACCAGACCGGTGCGGTCTTGCGAAGTTCGGCGAACTCGGTGACCGGGATGCCCCGGAGCAGGACCTCGGGATCGGTGAAGTCATACCCCGGGGGCAGGAGCGAAGTGACTCGGGGGGAAGCACTGCCCGGGGGCAGGAGCGAAGCGACTCGGGGGGAAGCACTGCCCGGGGGCAGGAGCCCGTTGGCTCCGAGTGGACAGCCGCTCTTCATGCTCGTCATGGCGACACCTCCTGGGTGTGACGTAGTGCACTGTCGATCTTGACCATACACTGGCGATCAGAGTGTATGCCCGCAGGGAGGATTAGGGTTGTTGACCGTGCGCGTCCTCGTGATTGGATCCGGTGCCCGTGAACATGCACTGCTGTTGGCGCTACGCCGGGACCCCGAGGTAGAGGCGCTCGCGGCAGCACCAGGAAACGCGGGAACCGGGGCGCTCGCCGAGCAGTACGACGTCGACATCACCTCCGGCGACGAGGTGGTCAAACTGGCGCAACGCTTCGGCGCCGATCTCGTGGTGGTCGGCCCCGAGGTGCCCCTGGTTCTCGGCGTGGCCGACGCCGTGCGGGCTGCCGGGATCGCCTGCTTCGGACCGTCGAAGGGCGCCGCGCGCATCGAGGGCGCCAAGTCCTTCGCCAAGGACGTGATGGACGCCGCGGGGGTGCGCACCGCCAGGAGTGAGATCGTCGACAACCCGGCACGCCTCGACGCGACGCTGGACCGGTTCGGCACTAGCGCGGGCGATCCCGCGTGGGTGGTCAAGGACGACGGGCTTGCCGCGGGCAAGGGCGTGGTGGTGACGGCCGACCGCGACGCCGCCCGCGCGCACGCCGCGAGCCTGCTCGACTCCGGTCACCCGGTGCTGCTCGAGTCGTTCCTCGACGGGCCAGAGGTGTCGCTGTTCTGCGTGGTCGACGGCGAGACGGTGGTCCCGCTGCTGCCAGCACAGGACTTCAAGCGTGTCGGCGACGGCGATACCGGTCCCAACACCGGAGGCATGGGCGCGTACACCCCGTTGGACTGGCTGCCGGCCGACGTGGTCGCGTCGATCGTCGAGGACGTCGTGAAACCCGTTGCCGCCGAACTCGTCAGGCGCGGCTGCCCGTTCTCCGGGTTGCTGTACGCAGGCCTGGCCATCACGTCCCATGGCCCCGCGGTAGTGGAATTCAACTGTCGCTTCGGCGATCCCGAGACCCAGGCCGTGCTCGCGCTACTCGACAGCCCGTTCGGGCAGCTGCTGCGTGCGGCCGCGACCGGAGAACTCGCGGCCCATCCGCCAATGCAGTGGCGCGACGGCGCCGCGGTGGCCGTGGTGCTCGCCGCCGAGAACTATCCGGGGCGCCCCCGCGTCGGCGACGTCATCGCCGGCTCGGAAGCCTCCGGCGTCCTGCACGCCGGAACAACCCGGCGTGACGACGGCGCCGTGGTGTCCTCGGGTGGGCGGGTGCTCTCGGTGGTGGGCACCGGAGCCGACCTGGCCGCGGCGCGCGAGGCCGCGTACGCGCTGATTGGCTCGATTCGATTGCCGGGCAGTCACTTTCGCACGGACATCGGGCTCGCCGCGGCAGAGGGCCGGATCAGCGTCTAGCTCAGCTCAAGCGACGAGGATCGGCGCCGTCCACTCGATCTCGGCCGGAAGTTGCGAACTCCAGAACGCACCGTCGTGCCCGCCGGGGGAGAAGCCGCCGGACGGCGGGGTGGGCAACTGCCCGATGTACTGCTTGGTGGCCGAGTAGAAGGGATCGCTGTTGCCGCAGTCGATCCTGACGGGGATCGACGCCAGGTTCGGCAGACCCCACACGCTGTTGGCTGCGTAGTCGCCCGCGCCGTCGAAGGCGCCAGGGGCCGTCGCCCCCGAGGACGTCCACAGCGCCGGGCTCACCGCGCAGATCGACGCCGTGCGCGCCGGACCCAGCCGCGAGCCGAGCAGCAGCGCGCCATAGCCGCCCATCGACCAGCCGAGGAAGCCGACGCGCGACGTGTCCAGGCCTTGGGAGCTCAGCATCGGGATCAGTTCGTCGAGGACCATCGCCCCCGAGTCCTCGCCCGAGGCCCGCTTATGCCAGTAGCCTCCGCCACCGTCGACGGCCACCACGGCGAACGGCGGGATGCCCGCCGCGACTGCCTGCGCCAGCCCGTCCTCGACGCCGCCTGCCATCACGCCCTCCGCGTCTTGACCCTTGCCGTGCAACGCGATGACCGGACGAAGCGTCCCGGTCTGGCCAGGGGGCCGCGCGATCGCCCAGTTGGTCGAGACACCGCCGCGTGCCGCCGACACGAACGACCCGGTGAGGTAGGTCGGGGCGGCCGTCGGCGGTGGCTGCAGTGGCGGTGGTGGAGCGAGCGGAGCGCCGACTCCCGCCATCGCGACCGGCGGAGTGGTGACCCGTGGTTCGCGCAGCGTCGAGCCGAGTGCGTATGCGCCCGCGGCGCCCGCGGCGGCGCCGACGCCGAGTCTCAGGATCGCTCGACGGCTCAGGTCTGACACGAGGGCCATCATGCCATCGCTCCGCCGCTTACACCCAAACCCGTCGCCGGGACGGACTTCGGCGAGTAGAGGCTTGCAGTTGGCCGAAAGTCCAATGCCACAGTTCCGTTGCTGGCAGCATGCAAGGCGTGACGGCAGCGGTCACCCCCAAGGGTGAAAGGCGGCGGTACGCGCTGGTCAGCGCGGCCGCCGATCTGCTATGCGAAGGCGGCTTCGACGCCGTCCGGCATCGTGCGGTCGCACGCCGCGCGGGGCTGCCGTTGGCGTCGACGACGTACTACTTCTCCTCGCTCGACGACCTCGTCGAGCGAGCCGTCGAATACGCCGGTATCCGTGAAGTCGAATTGCTCGGCACGAGGGTCGCCGCGCTGTCGCGACGCAAGCGCGGCGCCGAGTCGACGGCGGACGTCCTTGTCGATCTGTTGGTCGGCGACGGTCCCGGCACACGGGTGTCCGAACAGTTGATCTCGCGCTACGAGCGCTACATCGCGTGCGCGCGCCAGCCGGCGCTGCGCGACGTTCAGCGCCGCATCATGAAGCAACGCACCGAGGCCGTCGTCGAGGTGGTGGAGCGTTCGGGGCGCTCGGTGCGCGCGGAGTTGATGACGGCACTGGTGTGCGCCGTCGACGGCGCGGTCGTCGCGTCGCTCGTCGGTGTCGGGGACGGCCCGAGGGCGACGGCACGCGCGACGCTCGTCGACGTCATCGACGTGCTCGCGCCTTACGACTAGTTTCGCCGGCGCCCTGGACGCGATGGCGAAGTCCTTCCCCGAACTCGGCGCGACCATGCATCTGCTGGGCCGCAACCCCGAGAAGCGCTCTACGCTCACAAGGCCTTCGGCATTCACTTCGTCACGTTCCTGGTCGCCTTCGTCGTCATGTGCTCGGGCATCACCTCGGCGTCCACGGCATCGCGCTTCTTCGCGTCGAACTTCTTCAAGGGGTTCGGGTTCGACTGGGGGACAGGCGGAATCGTCGCCGTCGCCCTGCTCTTCATGGTGATCGTGGCCGCGGTCAACCTGCGCCGCGTCGGCGAGAGCGTCAAGTTGAACGTGGTCCTGACCATCGTGGAGATCACCGGCCTGATGCTGGTGATCTTCGTGTGCTTCTGGGCCTTCACTCAGGGCGGTGACGTCGACTTCTCCCGCGTCGTCGCCTTCGACACCGCCGAGGACAAGAATGCGTTCCTCGCGGTCACGACGGCGACGTCCCGGGCGTGCTTCACCATGGTCGGTTTCGAGGACTCGGTCAACATGGCAGAGGAGACCAAGGACCCGGTGAAGATCTTCCCGAAGATGCTGTTGACGGGCCTGGGCATCGCAGGCGTCGTCTCCATCATCGTCGCCGTCGTCGCGGTGGCACTGGTCCCCGTCGGCACGCTCGAGGCCAGTGAGACGCCACTCGTCGAGGTGGTCAAGGCCGGGGCGCCGGGCCTGCCGATCGAGCAGATACTGCCATTCATCTCGATGTTCGCGGTCGCCAACACGGCGTTGATCAACATGCTGATGGCCAGTCGCCTGATCTACGACATGGCCAAGCAGCACGTCCTGCCGCCGGTGCTCGGCACCGTGCATCCCTCGCGCCGGACCCCGTGGGTCGCCATATCGTTCACCACCGCAATCGCTTTCGGGCTCATCCTGTACGTCACGGCGTTCGCGGGAGACTCCGCGATCTCCACCCTTGGCGGGACCACGTCGCTCTTGCTGCTCGCGGTATTCGCAGTCGTGAACGTCGCCGTGCTGGTGCTGCGCAAGGACGTCCGCGCCGACGGAGCGCACTTCAAGACGCCGACGTGGCTGCCCGTCGTGGGATTCGTGGCGTCGCTATATCTGGTGTTACCGCTGTCCGGTCGGCCGCTGCAGCAGTACGTGCTCGCCATCGCGCTGGTCATCCTCGGCATCGTCCTCTTCGGCATCACCTTGGCCATCAACCGCGCCGTCGGGATTCGCGGTTCCGGGATCACGGACGTGGAGAAGCTGGATGCCGAGCCTTAGTCGGTGAGCTTTTCCAGCCGCGCTTGCAACTGCGTGACGCGATGCGCGTTCCCGGTCAGGCCGACATAGCGATCGCCGAACCGGGCCAGCAGGGCATCGTCGAGCCGGCGGACGGCGCCCGCCGGATAGCGGTAGTCCATCTTCGCGTTGACCGCATCGGTGTCGAACGTGTCGAGGAGCTCGTCGAGCTCGTCGAGTGAGTCGATGCCGAGTTCCAGCAGCAGCCCGGCGATCCACGCGTAGTGGTCGGTTCGCGACCAGCCCGCGTCCGGAAAGCGGTTGCCCAGGTACGTCGCTAGGACCGGTGTGCCGATGCGGGGATCGCTGGACTGTTCGGACTGCTGCGCGGGCGGCGAGCTCTTCAGCCGCTCGCGGATCGCCGAGAATTCCCGGTCGGCCAACTCCAGCAGCCCGGCCGCCAGGGTGAACCGGCGGTCCAGGTCCGGCGCGTCCTCCTCGGGAATCGAGCCCTTGTAGCGGATGTCGTGCTCGAACTCCGCCCACGCGTGCTGCAGGACGGTCCGCACCTGGATGGACGCCGGCTGCTGCTCGCCTTCGACGGCGACCAGCAGATGCCTGCTCGCGTAGCCCCATCTGCCCTCGCGGGCCGTCTCCTGGCCCATGTCCCGGTCGTCGAGAAGTTGCATCTCCTCGGCCAGCAGATTGGCCACCGTGGTGACGTCGTCGCGCAGGAACGTGATCACCCGCAGCCCGATCTGGTCGGTGATCTCGGACAACGGATCGGTGTAAAGACGCTGACCGTCCACGCTGCGGTCCGCCTTCTGGGCGAACGACGTCACGCTCTTGGTGCGGGCGGTGACGTTGAGGTAGTTGATGCCTGCGTCGTCGAGCAGCGTCGTCACCAGGGCGAGATAGCGGTCGGTCGCGCCCAACAGCCCCTGGCGCCGATCGGCATACTGTGCGATCGCCTCCCGCACCGCACCGGGCGTCGGCTCCGGCGGAGCCGGGAACAGGTCGGCGGGCAGCGTCGGCGTGATGGTGGCGCCCGACTCGACGTCGCCGTAAGTCGTCACGTCGTCGGGCCTGCGGGTGGCGAACAACCCCACGTAGGCGCAGATGACGGCGTCGACGGGATCCTCGACCCGACGCAGCTCGCTCTTCTTCTCGGCGGTCTCCACCGCAATCCGAAGCCCGCCCCAGCCGTCGTGGTCGGTGACCCGCAGCGGGGGGTCGGCCTGGGCCAGCGACTCGACGAGCTCCATCAGGCGCAGCAGTTCCGAACGCAACTGGGCGAAGCTGCGGCCCGGCTTCGACTTGTACTTCAGGGTGCGGCCCAGCCGAAACAGCGCCACCGTCGCGGGATGCGGGTAGACCTCGATGGCACGCCGGCATGCCTGGGAATCCGGGTCGATGTCGAGGTCGAGTGCCGTGGCGAGCCGGGCGGCGCGTGGTGTGCCCGCGAACTCGGGCTTTCCGGTGTTGGTGGGGTGGGCGCCCGCCTCGAACTTCGCGAAGTCCCGGTTGAGCGCCGCCTCGCTGGGACGTTGGCCGGTCGGGTTGTTCACCACCAGGGGTGCGTCGAAGGCGACGAGGCAGTCCCCTTGCACGTACGGCGCGATCGCGGCCCTGATGCTGGTGTCATCCTGCGCGACGCCGAGGTGCACCAGCACCCCGGCATCGTCGACGACGGCGACGCCCGTGGGCTTGCGTTCCCCCCACGCGAGGTCCAGCCCGACGAAGTGCACGGCTCTAGCTTGCCCCAGCCGGGTCGTAAGCTGTGTATTCGTGACGATTCCCGTGCCTATCCCAAATGTCCTGGCGAACCGGTACGCCAGCGACGAGATGGTGGCGATCTGGTCGCCGGAGGCCAAGATCGTCGCCGAGCGGCAACTGTGGATCGCCGTCCTGCGCGCGCAGGACGAGTTGGGCGTCTCGGTGCCCGACGGCGTGATCGACGACTACGAGCGGGTTCTGGAGCAGGTCGACCTCGCGTCGATCAAGGCCCGCGAGCGAGTGACTCGCCACGACGTCAAGGCGCGCATCGAGGAGTTCAACGCCCTCGCCGGACATGAACACGTGCACAAGGGCATGACGAGTCGCGACCTCACCGAAAACGTCGAACAACTACAGATCCGTCGCTCCCTTGAACTCGTCCACGCGCACGGTGTCGCGGTCCTCGCGCGGCTGGCCGAACGCGCGGCCCTCTACCGAGATCTGGTGATGGCGGGCCGCAGTCACAACGTCGCGGCGCAGGCGACAACGCTCGGCAAGCGATTCGCGTCGGCGGCCGAGGAGACTCTCGTCGCGCTGACTCGCCTGTCCGAGCTGATCGACCGTTATCCGCTGCGCGGCATCAAGGGGCCCATGGGCACGGCGCAGGACATGCTCGACCTCTTCGACGGCGACACCGCCCGGCTGGCGGAGCTCGAGCGGCGGGTAGCCGAATTTCTCGGCTTCGCAGATGTTTTCACCAGCGTCGGGCAGGTGTACCCGCGGTCGTTGGACCATGACGTCGTGTCCGCGCTCGTTCAATTGGGGGCCGGTCCTTCCTCGTTGGCGCACACCATTCGGCTGATGGCGGGCAACGAACTGGTCACCGAGGGCTTCGCGCCCGGCCAGGTCGGCTCCTCGGCGATGCCACACAAGATGAACTCGCGTTCGTGCGAGCGCGTCAACGGTCTGCAGGTCGTGCTGCGTGGGTACGCATCGATGGCCGCCGAACTCGCAGGCGCACAGTGGAACGAGGGCGACGTGTTCTGCTCGGTGGTGCGTCGCGTCGCGCTGCCCGACGCGTTCTTCGCCGTCGACGGCCAGATCGAGACGTTCCTCACCGTGCTCGACGAGTTCGGCGCCTACCCCGCAGTGATCCAGCGTGAGCTCGACCGCTACCTGCCCTTCCTGGCCACCACCCGGATTCTGATCGCCGCGGTGCGCGCCGGCGTCGGCCGCGAAACGGCCCACGAGGTGATCAAGGAACACGCCGTCGCCGTGGCCCTCGCCATGCGCGAAAGGGGTTCGGAGCCAGATCTTCTGGACCGACTGGCCGCCGATCCGCGATTGCCTCTGGATCGGGCTGCCCTCGACGCGGCGCTGGCGGATAAGGAGGCGTTCACCGGTGCGGCCAGTGCGCAGGTCGACGCCGTCGCCGCGGCCGTCGAGGAGTTGGTGAGGCGGTACCCCGAAGCGGCGAAGTACACCTCGGGCGCCATTCTGTGACCCTGGCGGCGGTCGACTTCACCGATCTGAACAACTTCGCGGCGGGTTTCCCGCACGAGTTGTTCGCGGTGCACCGCCGCGAGGCTCCGGTCTACTGGCACGAACCCACCGAACACACCCCCGACGGCGAGGGTTTCTGGTCGGTGGCGGTGTTCACCGACGCGGAGGTGTTCGGCGTGGCGCGAAAGCCCAACCCACACTTGGGTTTCGGGCAAGGGGTGCACTACTGCCTTGGTGCGATCCTGGCGCGCCTCGAGTTGCGGGTGCTGTTCGAGGAGTTGCTGACGCGGTTCCGCGTCGCCTCGTTGCTCAAGCCCGTCGAGTGGACCCGCAGCACCCGGCACACCGGCATCCGGCACATGGTGGTCGAACTTCGGCGATGAGGCCGACGCATTCGCGGCCGTGATGGCGACGGCCATCGTGTCGGTCGCCGCCGCCGATCACGGCATGACCGTGGTCAGTGTGGCGCTGGCGGTCATCGCGGTTGTGGCGCTGCCGGTGCTCGTGTTCGTGACGTCGGTCGTCTGGAAACGGGATTCGTGGAAGCTCGGCGACCTGGACACGGCGATCGGCTTGCTCACCTACGTCGCCGCGTGCTGCGTGCTGGCGGCCAGGTTCGATTCACACCCGGTGGTGGTGCTGGTTCTCGGCGGCCTGGCTCTACAAGGGTGGCTGTGCTTGACACCGTTCATCGTCAGGGGAATGCGTGATGACGGCACTCATCGTGTGGCGGGCCACGCAAGAGCCCGCGGCACGGCGCAACGTCCCGCCCGACCACTGGATCCTGATGGGCGGTCTGGCGGTCGCGACGCTGGCGGGTGAGCACGTCCACCACGCGCTCCATCCCGGTCCCATTGCCGATGCCGTGCGCGGTGTGACGATCGTGACGTGGGTGCTGGCGTCGCTGTGGATCGTCCCGCTGGCCGCCATCGGCTGGCGCCGGATTCGCGATTGGCCCGCGGTGTTCCCGCTCGGCATGTACTCGTCGGCGACCTTTGCGATGGCGGCCGAGACGGGCTGGACCTGGTTGAGGGGCGTCTCGTCGGCGTTGTTCTGGCTCGCGTTCGCGCTGTGGCTCGCCACTTCCACACCCCTTGCGATTTCGGCGCGCTCAGTTGCGTCTGCCGCTACTCACCGCGCCCAATCGCGTGGCGGATGGTGGCGATGACCCGTTCCGGGTACTCAGTCAGGTCCAGCCAGGTGAATCGAAGCACCTGCCAGCCGGCCAGGGCGATGGCGTTCTGACGCACACGGTCGTTATGGAAGTCATCCGCATCACTGTGAAAAGCCAAGCCGTCGGTTTCGACCGCGACCTTGCACGCTGGGAAACCGGCGTCGACGCGGTATCCGACGACTGGGTAGTTTGCCACCCACCCGGCGATCCCAGCCTGCTTCAACAGTTGGATCAATAGACGTTCTGCCGCCGAGCGAGCGCCGTCATCCGCCGCTTGCAGCATTCGGCGCGCTGCGGGCGAACCGTATCGCCCCTTGTTCCGCAGGTGGGCAGTCCACAACGGAGGCAGCTCGACATGTCGCTGCAGCGCGGTGTCCAACAACTTTGCGCCTCCCCCTCGTCTAACGGCCGCTTCGATGGCGGTGAGTGCGATGGCGGTCACCTGCAAGCCGCGACGCTCGACGATGTCCGCGCTCTTCAAGTCGCGGCGACGAACTCGCGAACCAGCGTGGCAACGGCCGTGACTATTGCGTGGCACCGTCACCTCCACGGTGTCGGGCGCGAACTTGGTGACGCCGTGCCACCATGCGGCGGCCAGACCACTCGCCGCGGCTCGCTCGCCATAGCTCCACACCGCGGCACGAATTCGTGCCGCGTCATCGAACGGCCTGTCGTCTGCGAAATAGACTCCCGTTGCGCACTGGCGCCATTCACCGGTCCTTATGCGCCGGTGGACGGCGTACTTGCTGAGCCCGGCGCCGCGGGCCTGCGCCAGCGTCACGACCCCGTCGTGCCTTCGAAGTAGTTCGTTCAACACGCAGGGGTTGACGTCGAGGACGGCGATCTGGTTCCCCATCGGTCGACTTCGGCGCGGCGGGTTGCGGCGATCGCAACTGACCGCGCCGAAATCGCGGGGGGAAGGGGGCTAGGTGCGGCGGATGCCTGACGAGCGGAGCTCGAGGTTCGCCAGGCCGCGGATCGCGATCGCGTCGTCGCGGCGCCAGGCGCCCACGGGGTCGATGCTGACCGACGCGAGCTTGGCCAGCGGCCGGTTGGCCAGCGCGCGCAGCGCCAGCAGTTGCTCGCCCGCCGGGGTCGCCGCCAGCGTGATAGCCGTCCACTTGCGCCGGAAGAACCGGATCCGCAGCACCAGCCATGGCATCGCGACGAACAGGATCGGCGGCGCGGCGACGGCAACCCCCAACACGACCGCCAACCAGGTCGCGGTCGTGTCGAGGCTTACGCCTGCACCCGCGATGTCGAGAGCTGCCCTGCTCGCCGCCCGCAACGGCTTGCTCAGCTCGTCACCGATCAGGGGAAGGCCGTCGGTGCTGTCACCCGCCGAGTTCAGGTTCTTCGAGACACCGGTGGCGCCCTCGCCCACCTGCCTGCCCACCTCGGCGATCGTGGACACCGCGGAATGCACCGCCAGGCCGACGAACACCCACACGGTGCTCCACAGCACGACGACGACGTCGCTGACCAACTGCCAGAGCAGACGACCGGGAGTGGTGGCGTAGGGGATGTAGCGAGAGCTCATGGGTGTGATCCCAGCACAGATGGACCGATAGTCTTGCCCGATGCGCCCAGCTCTGACCGACTACCGACATCTGGCCAGCGGCAAGGTTCGCGAGCTCTACAGCATCGACGCTGACCACCTGCTGTTCGTCGCCAGCGACCGCATCTCCGCGTTCGACTACGTCCTCGACACCGAGATCGGAGACAAGGGCCGCATCCTCACCGCGATGAGCGTGTTCTTCTTCGACTTCCTCTCCGAACACACGGGGGTGCCCATCCACCTGGCGGGGCCCGCCGACGACGAGCGGATTCCCGTCGAGGTGCTCGGCCGCGCGCTCGTCGTGCGACGGCTTGAGATGATGCCGGTCGAGTGCGTGGCCCGCGGCTACCTCACCGGATCCGGCATCATCGACTACCGCGCGACGGGTCGGGTATGCGGCATCGCGCTTCCGGACGGGCTAACCGAGGCCAGCAAGTTCGCCGAGCCATTGTTCACCCCCGCGTCGAAAGCCGAGCTGGGAGAACACGACGAGAACATCAGTTTCGACGCCGTCGTCGACCTGGTGGGAGCTGAGCGGGCCGCCCAGTTGCGCGACCAGACGTTGGGCATCTACTCCCAGGCCGCCGAGCACGCGCTGGGCCAGGGGATCATCCTCGCGGACACCAAGTTCGAATTCGGGGTCGACGGGCACGGTGACCTGGTGCTCGCCGACGAGGTGTTGACCCCCGACTCGTCGCGGTACTGGCGGGCCGACGACTACCAGGAAGGCGTCGTGCAGCCCAGCTTCGACAAGCAGTTCGTCCGCAATTGGCTGACCGGGCCCGAATCTGGCTGGGACCGCGGCAGTGACGTGCCACCCCCGGCTCTGCCCTCCGACATCGCCGAGGCGACCAGGGAACGCTACATCGAAGCATACGAACGTATTTCAGGATTGAAGTTCGCAGACTGGATCGGAGCCAAATGACCGGCACACCGCCGATTGCCAAGCGTGTCGACCATCGCCGTGAACACCACGGCGATGTCTTCATCGATCCCTACGAGTGGCTCAGGGACAAGTCCGATCCCGAGGTCATCGCCTACCTGGAGGCCGAGAACGCCTACGCCGAGCAGCGGACCGAGCACCTGGCGCCGTTGCGGCAGAAGATCTTCGACGAGATCAAGGCCCGCACCAAGGAGACGGACCTCTCGGTGCCCACTCGCCGCGGGGAGTGGTGGTACTACGGGCGTAGCCTCGAGGGCAAGCAGTACGGAATCCACTGCCGTTGTCCGGTAACCGATCTCGACGACTGGACACCACCTCAGCTCGACGAGAACAGCGACGTGCCAGGGGAGCAGGTACTTCTCGACGAGAATGTCGAAGCCGAGGGGCACGAGTTCTTCTCGCTCGGCGCGGCGTCGATCAGCGTGGACGGGCACACGCTCGCCTACTCGGTCGACGTCCTCGGCGACGAGCGCTACACCCTGCGGTTCAAGGACCTGCGCACCGGCGAGCTCTACGAAGACACCATCGCAGGCATCGGCGCCGGGGCGACGTGGGCGGCGGACAACCACAGCGTCTACTACGTCACCCTCGACGACGCGTGGCGCCCCGACACCGTGTGGCGTCACCGGTTGGGCGCGGGGATTCCCGCCACCAAGGTCTTCCACGAGCCCGACGAACGGTTCTGGGTCGGGGTGGGGCGGACGCGTAGCAACAAGTACGTTTTCATCGCAGCGGGCAGCTCGGTGACGGCCGAGGTTCTCTACGGCGACGCCGCAGACGGAGACGCCGAGTTCGTCCCGGTGCTGCCGCGTCGTGAATCGGTTGAGTACTCGGTCGAACATGCCGTCGTCGGGGGTGAGGACCGCTTCCTCATCCTGCACAACGACGGCGCCGAGAACTTCACGCTGGTCGAGGCTCCAGTCAGCGATCCGACGGCGTTCCGTACGCTCATCGAGCACCGCGAGGACGTCCGTCTCGATGGCGTCGACGCCTTCGCGAGCCAACTCGTCGTGAGCTACCGTAGCGAGGCTCTGCCCCGTATTCAGTTGTGGCCCATCGATGCCGACGGCAACTACGGCACGCCCGAGGAGATCACCTTCGCTACGGAGCTGACGTCGTCGGGGCTGTCGGGGAATCCGAACTGGTCGGCGCCGGTGCTGCGGGTCGGGACGACGTCGTTCATCGTGCCGGTGCGTGTCTACGACATCGACCTCGCGACGGGTGAGCGGACGATGTTGCGTGAGCAGACAGTGCTCGGCGACTACCGGCCCGACGACTACGTCGAGCGGCGGGACTGGGCGCCTGCGCCCGACGGCACCCGGATCCCAGTGTCCATCATCTACCGTGCGGGAGTGCAGTTTCCGGCGCCGACGCTACTCTACGGGTACGGCGCCTACGAGTCCTGCGAGGACCCGCGGTTCTCGATCGCGCGACTGTCGCTGCTGGACCGCGGCATGGTGTTCGTCATCGCGCACGTGCGTGGCGGCGGTGAGATGGGCAGGCCGTGGTACGAGCACGGCAAGATGCTGGAGAAGAAGAACACGTTCACCGACTTCATCGCGGTGGGCGCACATCTTGTGGGCACCGACGTGACCCGCCCCGAGAGCATGGTGGCTCTCGGCGGAAGCGCGGGTGGCCTGCTGATGGGTGCGGCGGCGAACATGGCACCGGACCTCTTCGCGGGCATCCTCGCCCAGGTGCCGTTCGTCGACGCCCTCACCACCATCCTGGACCCGTCGTTGCCCTTGACGGTCACCGAGTGGGACGAATGGGGAAATCCGTTGTCCGACGAGGACGTCTACCACTACATGAAGTCCTACACGCCGTACGAGAATGTGGAGGCCAAGGACTACCCGGCCATCCTGGCCATGACTTCGCTCAACGACACCAGGGTCTTCTACACCGAGCCGGCCAAATGGGTTGCCGCACTGCGTCATATCAAGACCGATGACCATCCGATCCTGTTGAAGACGGAGATGGTCGCCGGCCACGGCGGGATCAGCGGACGCTACGAGCGGTGGAAGGAAGCGGCATTCCAGTACGCCTGGGTGTTAGCCACCGCAGACCGCGACAACCACGGCAACGGACAGGTAGACGACCTCCTGAGCAGTCCGGACGTCTAATCGGGACGTCATCGACTTCGGCGCGAGCGGCGATGCTGCCACGGAGTAGCGCCATGACTGCGGCCATCACGAACCTCTTCGACTAGACAGTGACAAGAAGACGATGGCAACGATCCAGCCACTGTCAAGATTGCTGCCTATGATGATCCGATGAGCAAGGAGTCCTATCACCACGGCGATCTCAAGGCGGTGATCCTGGGGCAGGCGGCGACTCTGGTGGCCGAACGCGGTGCCGACCGCATCTCGCTCCGCGAGCTGGCGCGTGCCGCGGGCGTCTCGCACGCCGCTCCCGCCCACCACTTCACCGACCGCCGCGGGCTCTTCACTGCGCTGGCCACCGAGGGCTACCGGCTCCTGACTGTCGCGCTCACCGATGCCCGACCGCGTTTCATCGACGCGGCACGGGCCTACGTACGGTTCGCTCTCGACCACCCCGGCCACTACGAGGTGATGTTCGACAAGTCGCTGTACGACGATGCCGATCCCGAGCTGATTGCGGCTGCCACCGCGGCCGGTGCCGAACTCAACCGTGGCGTCGGTACCCTCACCGACGAGCACGCAAAGGACGACCCCGAAGGCGCCGCGCTCGCGGCTTGGTCACTGGTGCACGGGTTTTCGCTGCTCTGGCTGAACGATGCGGTCGACACCGCGGGCGATCCGGTGGCCACGATCGAGCGCCTGGCAGGCATCCTGTTCGACGATTAGTGCGACGGGGTAGCGTCGCGTTCATGAGCCTGACCGACATTTCACTGACCACCCTCGATGGCAAGCCGGCCTCGCTGGCCGAATTCGCCGACGGCGCCGTGCTCGTCGTCAACGTGGCGTCGAAGTGTGGTCTGACACCGCAGTACACCGCTCTGGAACAGCTGGCCAAGGACTACGGCGAGCGCGGGCTGACGGTGATCGGCGTGCCGTGCAACCAGTTCATGGGCCAGGAGCCCGGCTCGGCGGAGGAGATCCAGTCGTTCTGCTCCACCACCTACGGCGTGACGTTCCCGCTGTTGGAGAAGGCCGACGTCAACGGCGCCGACCGGCATCCGCTCTACGCCGAGCTGACCAAGACCGCCGATGCCGAGGGCGAGGCGGGCGACGTGCAGTGGAACTTCGAGAAGTTCCTGTTGGCGCCCGGCGGCGGGATCGTCAACAGGTTCCGCCCGCGCACGGTCCCCGATGCGCCAGAAGTGATCAGCGCGATCGAGGCCGTTCTGCCCCGGTAACGGCACTGTGCTGCTGGTCCCACCCACCACCCAAAACGCCATCTCCCGCCCACGTGTCCGACACCGTTGGGACACCTGACGTTGCCATACTTCGTTGCGTGGCTGGAGAACTGATCGTCTCGATCTCCGGGATAAGGGACCGCACGCTGGCCGACGTCGACGCGTTCCGTCAGGAGCTCTCCGCCCGGGGGGTGCCCGCCTCGTACCTGGTGGCACCGCGGCTCAAGGGCGGCTACCGGTTGGATCGCGACGATGCGACCGTCGAGTGGCTGGCGCGGCACCGCGCCGCGGAGGACGCCGTCGTCCTGCACGGCTACGACGAGGCCGCCACCAAGAAACTCCGCTGCGAATTCGCCACGTTGCAGGCACACGAGGCCAACCTTCGGCTGATGGGCGCCGACCGGGTTCTCGAACATCTCGGCCTGCGCACCCGGCTGTTCGCCGCCCCGGGGTGGACGGTATCCCATGGCACGGTCATTGCGTTGCCGCGCAACGGATTCCGCCTCGTCGCCGGACTGAGCGGTATCACCGATCTGGTGCGTGGAACGACGTCGAGGGCCAGGGTGGTCGGCATTGGCGAGGGCTTCCTCACCGAGTCGTGGTGGTGCCGGACGCTGGTGCTGTCGGCCGAGCGCACCGCCCGGCGGGCGGGGACCGTCCGCGTCGCCGTGGCCGCGGGACAGCTGCGCCGACCTGGTCCGCGCCA
>NZ_JAVROT010000089.1:0-17665 GCF_032162605.1 Mycobacterium sp.
TGACGTCACGGGCCAAACCGAAGTCGGTCAACAGGATTCGCTGCTCACCATCGTCGTCGAGATGGGTGATCATGATGTTGGCGGGTTTGACGTCGCGGTGCAGCAGGCCCCGTTTGTGAGCGCTGTCCAAGGCCCTGGCGACGGCGATGACGATCTGAGCGACCTCCTCGGCAGGCATTCCCGTCGGATGACGCTCGGCGACCAGACGAGCGGCGTCCAACCCGTCGACGTAATCCATGGAGATCCAGAGTTGACCGTCGGCCTCGCCCCGGTCGTGCACGCCAACGATGTTGGGATGCCAGAGCGTCGACGCGAGGTCGGCCTCCCGGTTGAAGCGGGCCCGGTAGTCGGCGTCGGCCGACCAGTCGCGCGGAAGCAACTTCAAGGCGTCCCGGCGCGGGAGCCTCGGATGCTGCGCGAGGTACACCCTGCCCATGCCACCAGAGCCCAGCAGACCGATGATCTGATAGCCGGCGAAGACGTGGCCGTTGGTCAACGCGTCGTCCGGCAGGGGTGGTTGTGACGGCCACTCATCCGGCGGCGGCGGGGAAGTCATGCCCGTACCTCCGAGTCGCTCACTGTCACCACACGAACCCCGCGCATCACTATCGAGGGTAGTGGGCGATGGCGCGTCGGCGCGCCCGCGTCACATTCTGCGCGACAGATCCTCGCCTCCGCCGTGGCGCGGATGCTCGGGCGGAGCCACGGGTGCCGGGCCCGCGCCGTTGGGGGCGGCATCCGGTGCGGCGGCGTCGAGTGGTGCCCGTTCGTGCCTGCCGCCCTTCTCGTGCTCGTCGCGGTCCCCATCCGAAGCCTGATCGTGGCCGCCGGCGGCATCGTCGCGAGACTGTTGCGGTGCAGCGCCCGCACCACCCGGCCCCTGGCCGGCGGAGGGCTGACCCGAAGATGGCTGGGCGCCTGCGGCAGTCGAGCCGCCCTGCGAACCACCACCCTGCGAACCGCCGCCGCCCTGAGCCGCCTTCATGGCCTCCTGCATCATCGAGCCGAACATTCCGGACTGCCCACCGGCCTGCTGCCCCGCCTGCTGCGCCATCTGGCCGACCTGCCCGAGCATCTGCCCGAGCTGACCCACCGACTGTCCACCGGCGTCGTCGGCGTTCTGGTATGCGGAATCAGCGCTGGTGACCTTGCCGGAGAACGTGGTCTCCTTTGCCGACAGCGCGGCGACGCTGGCCGTCAGCGGAGCGGTCAACGTCGGAAGCACCCCGGCGATCGTCATGCTCATCGCATCCTCGCCGGGCGCCAGCATGGGCATCTCCGGCGGCATGACGCTCGCGGGATTCCAGTTCAGTGGGCCGTCGGGCGTCGACATCGGACTCATCGACGTCATCGGAGATCACCTCCGGTAGGGGTAAACGTCTGTACTGGGCGCACGCCCACCTCACCAATCATCGTCGACGTCCTCTCCGAGGTCGTATTCCAGGGGTGCGGGAGGCGCCAGCGACGCCGCGGTCCCTCCGGTCTCGCCGCGGTGGCCGCCGCCCATCATGCCCATCCCGCCGCCCATTCCCGCGCCGCCCGCACTGACGGGCGCCAGCCCACCGATCGCCGAACTGCTTGCGCCCGCCGGCCGCACCGCGACGCTCGTGTCACTCCCCACCAGCTTCGCCATGAGCGGTGACTGAGGGGAGACCCCGCCGGAGCCCGGCAGCGAGGCTGCCTTGACCATGCCCCCGCCACCTCCGGCACCCGACCCGCCCGCCAAGGGGTGATTGGAGAACGACGAGAACGGCATCCCCGCTCCGCTGGAACCGCCCTTGCCCCCCGCTGACATGAGCTGCTGCAGCGGCTGCATGATCTGCTGTAGCGGCTGCATGAGCTGCTGCGGAGCCTGCGTCAGCATCCCGCCGATCTGCTGCGGGAGTTGCATCGCCATCTGGCCCATCTGCATCATCATCTGCATCGCCTGCTCAGAACCCTTGTCCGCGGCCTGGGACGCCTGAGCCGTCCCCGGGGGCGCACCGGGATTCGGGATGCTGGGCGGCACCCCGAGTCCGCCCGCAAGTTCCGCCGAGTTGGCGTTGACGGCGGCGATGTTCTGCGAAAGGCCCAACTTGATCCGGCTCTGCACCAACTCCTGAGCGTTGCCGAACGGCATCGCCGAGAGCATCTCGCACTCGTGCTGCGTCTCCTGCGCCATCGTGTTCACCAGGAGCTTGGTCTTGGCGACCGTGGCCTCCATGCCTCGCAGTTTGAGGGCGATCGCAGCCGCCTGTGCCGCGTTGGCCTCGTGGCCGGCGATGATGGTGGTGGCCTCGCTCGTGGCGGCCACGGCGGCGCCACCCTTCCAGGTGTCGGTCAACTGCATCATCTGGCCCTGCTGCTGCGGTACCACCGACCCGGTCAGCTTGGCGGCAAACGCCTCGTATTGGGCGGCTGCCGACGAGAGCGCCTCCTCGTCGACGTTCGGCCAACCCGGTCCGGTCACCGTCTGTGACCCGAACGGGCTGCTGTCGGGCTGGATCCCCATGACACGGCTCCCCTTCCGCGTAGCTCGTCGTCTCGAAGAGAGATTACCGCCGACGCGGGGGGTGGCAACGCACTAGCCGAGGATCAGGCCCGACGTCGGGACCCCGGTGCCTGCCGTGACCAGGACGTGCTCCACGTCGGGCACCGGATTGACCGACGTGCCCCGCAGCTGACGCACGCCCTCGGCGATGCCGTTCATGCCGTGAATGTAGGCCTCGCCCAGTTGGCCACCGTGGGTGTTGATGGGCAAACGTCCACCGATCTCGATGGCGCCGTCGGCGATGAAGTCCTTTGCCTCACCCCAACCGCAGAAACCCAGCTCCTCGAGCTGGATCAGCGTGAACGGCGTGAAGTGGTCGTACAGGATCGCGGTCTGGATGTCGGTCGGCTTCAGCCCGGATTGTGCCCACATCTGCTTGCCGACCAGACCCATCTCGGGAAGACCGTCGAGTTCGGGCCGGTAGTAGCTGACCATCGAATACTGATCGGGGCTGGCACCCTGCGCCGCCGCCTGCATGATGGCCGGGCGATTCTTCAGGTCCTTGGCCCGCTCCGCCGAGGTGATCACTAGCGCGACGCCGCCGTCGGTCTCCTGACAACAGTCCAGCAGTCGCAACGGTTCGGCAATCCACCGCGAGGCCTGGTGCTCCTCGATGGTGATGGGCTTCTCGTAAAAGTAGGCCTTCGGGTTCTTGGCGGCGTGCTTGCGGTCCGCGACCGAGATCGCGCCGAAGTCCCTGCTCGTCGCGCCAGACAGGTGCATGTACCGCTTGGCGATCATCGCGACTTGCGCTGCGGGCGTGGATAACCCGTGCGGATACGAGAAGGAGTTGTCGACTCCCGTCGAGTCGGCGTTCTCCACGAGCCGCATCTGCACCTGGCCGAACCGCATCCCCGACCGCTCGTTGAAGGCGCGGTAGGCCACCACGCAGTCGGCGATACCGGTGGCGACGGCCATGGCCGCCTGCTGAACGGTGGCGCACGCCGCACCGCCGCCGTGGTGGATCTTCGAGAAGAACTTGAGATCCCCGATTCCCGTGGCGCGTGCGACGGCGACCTCGGTGTTGGAGTCCATCGTGAACGTCGTCATGCCGTCGACGTCGGCGGGCGTGAGCCCCGCGTCGTCCAGCGCGTCGAGCACGGCCTCCGCCGCGAGCCGAAGCTCGCTGCGGCCAGAGTTCTTCGAGAAGTCGGTTGCGCCGATGCCGACGATCGCGGCCTTGCCGGACAGTGGGCCGGGCATTAGGCACCTCCCACTGTCAGGGTCGCGTTCGCGATCACGTGATCGCCAAGACTGTTGCTGCCCACGACCTTCAGCGTGATCAGCCCGTCGTCGACCGCAGTGACCTCCCCGGAGAACGTCACCGTGTCGTAGGCGTACCAGGGCACACCGAGCCGAAGTCCAATCGACTTGATCAGCGCGTTCGGCCCAGCCCAGTCGGTGATGTAGCGCTGTACCAGGCCGGTGTCGGTGAGGATGTTGACGAAGATGTCCTTGGACCCCTTGGTCTGCGCCTTGTCCCTGTCATGGTGCACGTCCTGGTAGTCGCGGGTGGCGATGGCCGTCGAGACGATGAAGGTGGGATCGCCGTACAGCCTGAGTTGGGGCAGCTTGGCGCCGACCGCTACCGTCGTTGCGCTCATGCCGCGCCCTCTCCAACGGGTTCCCATGCGTAGTTGGTCCAAGCCGGCCCGACGTCGTTGGTCGGGAAGTCGATGTACATGGCACGCACCGGCATTCCGATCTCCACTCCTGCGGGGTCGACGTTGCGTAGCTCGCCGAGCATCCGCACGCCTTCTTCGAGTTCGACGAGTGCGATGACGAACGGCGGGGTGCGGCCGGGCACCTTGGGCGCATGGTGCACGACGAAGCTGAACACCGTGCCCTTGCCGCTGGCGACCTGGTATTCGGTCTCGGTTTCCCTGTCCAGCCAGAGCGCGGGCACCGGCGGGTGCTGCAACGTGCCGTCTGCCCGCTTCTGGATGCGCAGTTGGTGCGCGTTGACGCCGTTCCAGAAGAACTTGGTGTCCTTGGACGACGCCGGACGCATCGCGTTGTCGGCATCCAGATCGTCGGGCACCGATGAAACTGTCGACGCCTGGGCCTCCCCCTTTTCCACGGGGATGAACTTCATGATGCGCCACATCATCTCGGCGACGTCCTCATCGCCGACGGACCACGTGATCCGCTGCGTGATGAAGAACGCCTCGCCCAGCGCAGTCCGCTTCGGGCCGACCACGTCAGTCAGTTCGGCGGCGACACTGACTTCCTCGCCCGGACGAAGGTAGCGGTGGTAGGTCTGCTCACAGTTGGTGGCGACGACGCCGATATAGCCTGCGTCATCGAACAATTCGAGGATCTTGCCCAACGGGTCGTCGTCGGGACGGACGCTGCCGAGGCCCTTCATCGTCCAGACCTGGATCATCGCGGGCGGTGCGACGACGCCGGGGTGACCGGCGGACTTCGCCGCCGCCTCGTCGACGTAGATCGGGTTCTTGTCACCGATGGCGTCGAGCCAGTGGTCGATCATCGGCTGGTTGACTGGGTGGCGTCCGACTCGGGGCTTGCTTCGCCCCTCGGCCCTGACCCGCTCGGCGGCGGCCTGGATATCCTCGACGGCATTCATGATTCTCTGTTCTTCGCGCCAGCGCTCATCACCGCGGCACCCTCGGCACCTTGAGTCCCGACGCCGCGATCATCTCGCGCATCACCTCGTTGACACCGCCGCCGAAGGTGATGACCAGATTGCGCTTGGTTTGGCTGTCGAGCCATTCCAGCAGCTCTGCCGTCTCGGCGTCAGCTGGGTTTCCGTGTGCGCCGACGATTTCTTCGGCCAGTCGCCCGGCGTACTGAATGCGCTCAGTGCCAAAGACTTTGGTTGCCGCGGCGTCCGCTACGTCGATGGTCTCGCCGCCTGCCGCTACCTGCCAGTTGAGCAACTCGTTGATGCGCCACATCGCCTTGAGCTCACCGAGCGAGCGCTTGACATCGTCCTGGTCGAGCGGGATGTCTCCATTGCTGCCGGGCTTGGACGCCCAAGCGTGGATCCGGTCGTACAGTCCCGCGACCCGGCCCGCCGGACCGAGCATCACCCGCTCGTTGTTGAGCTGTGTGGTGATCAGCCGCCAGCCGGCGTTCTCCTCGCCAACGAGCATGTCGGCGGGCACCCTGACGTCGTTGTAGTACGTCGCGTTCGTGTGATGTGCGCCGTCCGACAAGATCATCGGCGTCCACGAGTAACCGGGATCCGTCGTATCGACGATCAGAATCGAAATACCCTTGTGCTTGACGGCTTCCGGATCGGTGCGGCACGCGAGCCAAACGTAGTCGGCGTCATGCCCACCGGTGGTGAAGACCTTCTGCCCGTTGACCGTGTAATACCCGGTGGCCTCGTCCCCCGTGCGAACCGCGGTGGTACGCAACGACGCCAGGTCGGTGCCCGCATCCGGCTCGGTGTAGCCGATCGCAAAGTGAACGTCGCCGGCGAGGATCCCGGGAAGGAACTTCTTCTTCTGCACCTCGCTGCCGTACTGCTGCAGGGTCGGTCCTACGGTCTGCAGCGTCACCGCGGGCAGCGGTACGTCGGCACGCTGCGCCTCGTTGACGAAGATCGACTGCTCGATGGGACCGAAACCGTGGCCGCCGTACTCCTTGGGCCAGCCGACGCCCAGCTTGCCGTCGGAGCCCATGCGCTTGATCACCGCACGATAGGCCTTGCCGTGCCGGTCGGCCTCCATCTCCTTGGCCTCTTCGGGGGAGATGAGGCTCGAAAAGTACTGCCGCAGTTCGGCTTGCAGCTGTCGCTGTTCGGGGGTTAGTTCGATGTACATTGCGCTCCCACCAGGTCGAGGCGGTGTGATGGCCCACCCAGCAGCCGGGTCAGGTCCTTGATGGTCGAGTAGTAGCGGTCCATCGGGTAGGCGATGTCCATGCCCATGCCGCCATGCATGTGGTGGCACAGCTGCATCACCGGCGGAGCTTGCGACGTCACCCAGTAGCCGAGCACGTCCAGGTCCTCGTCGGCGTCGCGCCCCTCCGACAGACGCCAGACCACCGACGTTGCTGCCAAGGCGATGGTGCGGGACGCGATGTAGACCTCGGCGAGTTGGGCGGCCACGGTCTGGAATGTCGACAACGGTTTGCCGAACTGCTCACGGGTGGCGACGTAGTCGGCGGTGAGCCGCAACGCGCCTGCGACGAGGCCCGCCGCGAAGGCGCCCGTCGTCGCCAACGCCAACTGGTTGACCCGGTGTGGCTGGGCGCCGGCGAGCACGTCCGAGCCGGGCACCGTAACGTCATCGAATTCGACCACGTACTCATCGGAGTGGTTGGACGTCGGGGTCTTCGTCAACGTCACCCCGTGAGCCTTGGACGGGACCACGACGACACCGCCATCTGTGGTGACGACGAGCCAATCCGCTTGTTCGGCAAAGGGAACGCCGACCTTGGTGCCAGAAAGCTTGCCGCCCGACGACGTTGACTTCGGACGGTCCGGCAGCGCGGTGCCCGGCTCGTTCAGCGCGGCGCTCAGCAGGCCGCCCTTGGGCACCCCGGCGAGGTAACGGTCCTGCTGCTCGTCGGACGCCAGGTCCAGCAGCGGCACGAGCCCGAGCCCGAGCGTCGCCAGTGCGGGGCCTACGGTGCCGTGCCGACCGATCTCGGTCAGCGCCGTGGTGATCTCGGCCAGTCCCAGCCCGTCACCGCCGAGCCGTTCCGGCACGCCGAATGCGATGACGCCCCCGGCGACGAGTGCGTCCCAACTGTTGTCCCTGTCGAGCGCAGAAGTCACCACGTCCGCGACGGCCTGCTGCCCTTCGTCTGGGCTGAAGTCCACCCGAATCCTCCTTGATTCCTGGGAGTTTGATCGTCGTTGAGCGCTCGCTAAGTAGAAGCGCCGCTGTAGTCGACCTGCCAGTGCTTGATCCCGTTGAGCCAACCCGACCGTAGCCGTTCGGGCTCGCCGACGGGTTTCAGATCGGGCATGTGGTCGGCGACCGCGTTGAAGATCAGGTTGATGGTCATCCGGGCCAGGTTCGCGCCGATGCAGAAGTGGGCGCCCGTGCCGCCGAACCCGACGTGCGGATTCGGGTCGCGCAGGATGTTGAAGGAGTGCGGAACCTCGAACACCTCTTCGTCGAAGTTGGCCGAGCGTTAGGACATAACCAACAGCTCGCCCTACTTGAACTGCACACCTGAGAGCTCTGTGACCTCGATCGCGGTGCGCTGGAACGCCGACACGGGAGTGGCCCAGCGGATGATCTCGTCGGCCGTCGTGGAGGGGCGCTCCTTCTTGAAGAGCTCCCACTGGTCCGGGTTGTTCGCCAGCGCGATCATGCCGTGGGTGATCGAGTTGCGGGTCGTCTCGTTGCCCGCGACCGCGAGCATGATGACGAAGAAGCCGAACTCGTCGTCGGAGAGCTTCTCCCCTTCGACGTCGGCCTGGATGAGCGTGGTGACGATGTCGTCGGTCGGGTTCTTGCCCCGCTCGTCGGCCATGGCCATCGCGTACATGATCAGTTCCATCGACGACTGCGCCGGGTCGACCTCGGCGAACTCGGGATCCTCACCGCCGGTCATCTCGTTCGACCAGCGGAACAACTTGTCGCGGTCCTCCTGCGGAACACCGAGCAGGCCGGCGATCGCCTGCAGCGGCAGCTCGCAGGACACCTGCTCGACGAAGTCGCCGCTGCCCTCCGACGCCGCGGACTTGGCGATGTTCTGGGCGCGCTGCGCGAGTTCCTCCTCGAGCCGGCCGATGGCGCGCGGCGTGAAACCGCGGGAGATGATCTTGCGGAGTCGGGTGTGGTGCGGCGCGTCCATGTTGAGCATGACGCTGCGCTGCAACTCGACCGACTCGCGCGTCATCTCCTTGGGCCAGGTCGGGATCGCGCCGTTCTGCCAGCTGGAGAAGACGTCGCTACGGCGAGAGACTTCCTTGACGTCGGCATGCTTGGAGACGAGCCAGTAGCCGTGGTCCTCGAAACCGCCGGCGCCTTCCGGGATGTCGACCCAGTGGATCGGCTCGGTCTTGCGGAGTTCGGCGAGTTCGGCGACGGGCAGGCCGACGAGGTTGACGTCGGGATCCAGGAAGTCGAAGTCGGCGGGGATATTGGGGGGTGTCACAGTGTGCGCTCCTCAATTGCAACGTGTTCTAGTTCCAGTAAAACACGCCTCCACCGCAGATCAAAGGCGCGGAGCCAACGCGGCTTGTCAGACTAATGAAACGTGTTCTAGCCTGGCGGAATGGGTAACCCTGTCATCGTCGAAGCCACTCGCAGCCCGATCGGGAAGCGCAACGGTTGGCTCTCGGGCCTACACGCGACCGAGCTGCTGGGCGCCGTTCAGAAGGCGCTGGTGGAGAAGGCCGGCATCGACGCCGGCGACGTCGAACAGCTGATCGGGGGTTGCGTCACGCAGTTCGGCGAGCAGTCGAACAACATCACCCGCGTCGGCTGGCTGACTGCGGGTCTGCCCGAGCACGTCGGCGCCACTACGGTCGACTGCCAGTGCGGCAGCGCGCAGCAGGCCAATCACCTGGTCGCCGGACTGATCGCCGGCGGGGCGATCGACATCGGCATCGCGTGTGGCATCGAGGCCATGAGCCGGGTGGGCCTTGGCGCCAACGCGGGTCCGGACCGCTCCATCATTCGCGCGTCGTCGTGGGACATCGACTTGCCCGACCAGTTCACCGCGGCCGAGCGAATCGCCAAGCGGCGCGGCATCACTCGCGAGGAGATCGACGCGTTCGGCTTCGCCTCGCAGCAGAAGGCCAAGGTGGCCTGGGCCGAGGGGCGCTTCGACCGGGAGATCTCGCCTATCGTCGCGCCGGTGCTCGACGAGAACAAGCGGCCGACGTCCGAACTCGCATCCGTCACCCGCGATCAGGGCCTGCGCGACACCACGCTCGAAGGCCTGGCGCAGCTGAAGCCCGTGATGGAGGGCGGAATCCACACGGCGGGCACGTCGTCGCAGATCTCCGACGGCGCGGCCGCGGTGCTGTGGATGGACGAGTCCGTGGCAAAAGCGCATGGCCTAACCCCGAGGGCCCGCATCGTCAGCCAGGCCAACGTCGGTTCGGAGGCGTACTACCACCTCGACGGGCCCGTGCAGTCGACCGCCAAGGTGCTGGAGAAGGCTGGGATGAAGATGGGCGACATCGACGTCGTCGAGATCAACGAAGCCTTCGCATCGGTGGTGCTGTCCTGGGCCCGTGTGCACGAGCCGGACCTGGACCGCGTCAACGTCAACGGCGGGGCGATCGCACTCGGCCACCCGGTGGGCAGCACCGGAGCCCGCCTGATCACGACCGCGCTGCACGAGCTGGAGCGCACCGACAAGAGCACTGCGCTGATCACGATGTGCGCGGGCGGCGCTCTATCCACCGGCACCATCATCGAGCGGATCTGATGTCAGCTCCCCAGGTCACGGACACCGATCGCATCGCGGCCGCCCAGGCGTACATCGATGCGTTGGTCAGTCACGACGCCAGTGCCGTCCCCCTTGCACCGGCGTGCACTCGCATCGAAATCGGGATCAAGACGGGATATTCGGGAGCTCATCTCCGCCGCAGCTTGAACGGCGGCCTTCAGTACCGGGTCATCCGCGCGACCACCGCGCCCGAGTTCACCGTCGTCGGCGAATCCGTCCGCGCCAAGTTCGATCTGGTGACGAAGCCGTCCATCGGTGGCCGA
The DNA here is from genome assembly GCF_032162605.1 of Mycobacterium sp. Lineage (GTDB taxonomy): Bacteria > Actinomycetota > Actinomycetes > Mycobacteriales > Mycobacteriaceae > Mycobacterium. The sequence goes on from NZ_JAVROT010000089.1 coordinate 10,183, forward strand.
CGGGTCGGTGCGCACATCGACGAGACATTCGTCATCCGCGCTGACGGCCAGATCCACCACATCCGGGCCGACATCCGGCCGTTCCTACACGTCGATTAGGTTGCGCAGATCGCGGGCAGCAGACCCAAGTGGCATTCCCGTCGCCCTGCTGACCACCACGGGCCGCAAGTCCGGCGAGCCGCGCGACAGCCCGCTCTACTTTCACCGCGACGGGGACAAGGTCATCGTCGCGGCGTCCAAGGGCGGCAGCGACAAACATCCGATGTGGTATCTGAACTCGAGGGACAACCCGAAGGTCAAGGTTCAGATCAAGGACGAAACCCTGCAGCTGACCGCGCGCGAGGCCACCGAGGCCGAGCGCGAGCTCTACTGGCCCAAGCTCGTCGCGATGTATCCCTCCTACGAGGACTATCAGTCCTGGACCGAACGCAAGATCCCGTTGGTGGTCTGCGAGCCCTGACGAGTTTGCAGCAGGTCGGTCCCGGATATCTAGGGGCATGGCCGATCTGTCCGAACGCATCCGCAACTCGAGGGTGCTGGCGGTTGCGCTGAAGTACTTCTCCCGAGCGCACATCGCCGTGTACCAGCGCACAAACGGCAGGCTGGGCGCCAAGCTCCTGTGGTTTCCGGTGGCGCTGGTCACCACGACCGGACGCAAGTCGGGCAGACCGAGGACGACCGCCACGCTGTGCGTGCGCGACGGCGCGAAGGTGGTCCTGCCCGCCTCCTTCGGAGGCAGGGACGGCAACCCGCTGTGGTATCTGAATCTGAAGGCGAATCCGGTTGTGCAGGTGCAGGTTCGCGACGAGCACCTGACGATGACGGCCCGCGACGCCACTGACGAAGAGCGCAGGCGCTACTGGCCCGTGCTGATCAAGATGTACCCACCGTACAAGGGCTATCGCGACGCCGCCGACCGCGTCATCCCGCTGGTGGTGTGCGAACCCGCGTAGTCGCGGCTAGGCGCCGAACACCGGAAGCGGTGTCCTGGACCTGGCAAGCAGGTCGGTGACGACGGGACCGAGTTCGGCCGGCTCCCAGCGCGCACCCTTGTCAGCCTGCGCGCCGCGGGCCCAGCCCTCGGCGACCCGGATGATGCCGCCCTCGACCTCGAACACCTTGCCGGTGACGTCGCGCGACTCTGCGCTGCCCAGCCAGACGACCAGCGGCGAGATGTTCTCCGGCGCCATGGCGTCGAAGTCGGAGTCCTGCGTCGACATCATCTCGGCGAAGACCGTCTCGGTCATCCTGGTGCGGGCCGACGGGGCGATGGCGTTGACGGTGACGCCGTAGCGGCCCATCTCGGCGGCCGCCACCAGCGTCAGTCCCGCGATACCCGCCTTGGCCGCGCTGTAATTGCCTTGTCCCACACTGCCTTGAAGACCGGCGCCGGAACTGGTGTTGATGATGCGCGCGTCGACCGACCTGCCCTCCTTGGACTGCGCACGCCAGTAGGATCCTGCGTGCCTGATCGTCGCGAAGTGTCCCTTGAGGTGCACGGCGACGACGACGTCGAACTCCTCTTCGCTGGTGTTGGCCACCATTCTGTCGCGGACGATGCCGGCATTGTTCACCAGCACGTCGAGGCCGCCGAACTCCTCGACCGCGGTTCGGATCAGCTCTTCGGCCTGCGTCCAGTCGGCGACGTTCGCACCGCTGGCGACGGCTTCCCCACCGGCTGCGGTGATCTCGTCGACGACGCCCTGGGCGGCGCTGCCACCGCCTGCGGGTGAACCGTCGAGACCGACGCCGATGTCGTTCACCACGACGCGGGCGCCCTCGTCGGCGAAGGCCAGCGCGTGCGCGCGTCCGATTCCGCCTCCTGATCCCGTGACGATGACCACCCGGCCGTCAAGCAAGCCCATTTCCGTTGTCTCCTCGATTATTTGATTGCGCTGGTCGTGGCGAGGTAGTGCGGCGGTTCGCCGCCACCGTGCACCTCCAGCGATGCGCCGCTGATGTACGACGCGGCGTCACTGGCCAGAAATGCGGCGGCCCAACCCACGTCGGCGGGCTTGGCGAGTCGTCCGAGTGGGACGTTGGCCGAGATCGCGGCGATCGATTCGGCGTCACCGTAGAAGAGTTCGGACTGCTCGGTCTCGACCATGCCGACGACGAGCGAGTTCACCCGCACCTTCGGTGCCCACTCGACCGCCAGTGTGCTGGTGAGGCTTTCGACGCCCGCCTTGGCCGCGCCGTAGGCAGCCGTGCCCGGTGTGGGCCTGCGGCCGCTGACACTGGCGACGTTGATGATCGAACCGCCGGTGGCCTGGTCCTGCATGCGCTCGTTGGCATGTTGCGAAACCGACAGCGGCCCGAGGAGATTGAGTTCGATGATCTTGGTGCTGAACTTCGCCGAGGCATCGGCGGCCAGAACGTAGGGCGAACCGCCCGCGTTGTTGACCACGACGTCGAGTCGCCCGTGCCGCTCAACGATGGTGTCGATCAACGCCTTCACCGATTCGTCGTCGCGGACGTCGCAGGGCAGGAAGTCGTAGGGCAGACCCTCGACGGGGCGACGGGCGCACGTCACCACCGTCGCCCCCTGACCGGCGAATACCGCACTTATGCCTGCGCCGACCCCACGCACACCGCCGGTCACCAGGACGACGCGGCCACTCAGCTGAAGATTCATCCCGGCTTGTAGATCAGCACTGTCAGCCCCATCGGTCACTGTGCTAGCGTACCAAGCAAGTGCTTGCTTAGGTAGTCGCCTCCCAGGAGTAGCCGAGGAATTCGTATGCCGATCACCACCAAGACCGTCGAACCGGGCATCGTCTCGGTCACCGTGGACTACCCACCGGTCAACGCCATCCCGTCGCGAGGCTGGTTCGAGCTCGGCGACGCCATCACTGCCGCGGGCCGAGACCACAGCACTCACGTCGTGATCCTGCGCGCCGAGGGCCGCGGCTTCAACGCGGGCGTCGACATCAAGGAGATGCAGAACACCGAGGGCTTCGGTGCGCTCATCGACGCGAACCGGGGCTGCTTTCACGCGTTCCGCGCGGTGTACGAGTGCGAGGTGCCGGTCGTCGCGGCCGTGAACGGTTTCTGCGTCGGCGGTGGCATCGGACTGATCGGCAACGCCGACGTCATCGTCGCCTCCGACGACGCGACGTTCGGCCTGCCCGAGGTCGAGCGAGGTGCGCTCGGCGCAGCCACCCACCTGTCACGGTTGGTGCCGCAGCACTTGATGCGCCGCCTATTCTTCACCGCCGCGACGGTCGACGCCGCGACGTTGCACCACTTCGGCTCGGTACACGAGGTGGTGCCACGGGCCGACTTGGATGAGTCCGCGCTGCGGGTCGCACGCGACATCGCCGCCAAGGACACCCGCGTGATCCGTGCGGCCAAGGAGGCGCTGAACCTCATCGACGTACAGAGGGTCAACGCCAGTTACCGCATGGAGCAGGGGTTCACGTTCGAGCTCAACCTTGCAGGAGTAGCCGACGAGCACCGCGACGCGTTCGCCGGAACTTCGAAGGGATCCGAAACGGCATGACAGACAAGCGGACCACACTCGACGAGGCCGTCTCGTCCATCGAATCCGGCATGACCATCGGCATCGGCGGCTGGGGCTCCCGGCGCAAGCCGCTGGCGTTCATCCGGGCGCTGTTGCGCACCGACGTCGCCGATCTGACGATCGTGAGCTATGGCGGCCCCGACGTCGGGCTGCTGTGCTCGGCGGGCAAGGTCAAGCGCGTCTACTACGGCTTCGTGTCGCTGGATTCGCCACCGTTCTACGACCCGTGGTTCGCCAAGGCCCGCACCACCGGCGCCATCGAGGCGCGCGAGGTGGACGAGGGCATGCTCCGCTGCGGGCTGCAGGCGGCCGCGCAACGACTGCCGTTCCTGCCGATCCGCGCGGGACTCGGCAGCGACGTCCGCGCGTTCTGGGGTGACGAGCTGAAGACCGTCACCTCGCCGTATGAAACCAACGGCGGCTTCGAGGAACTCGTCGCCATGCCCGCGCTCACGCTCGACGCCGCGTTCGTTCACCTGAATCTCGGTGATGCGCAGGGCAATGCGGCCTACACCGGCATCGACCCGTATTTCGACGACCTCTACCTGATGGCCGCCGCGAAGCGCTTCCTGTCCGTCGAGCGCGTCGTATCGACCGAGGAGTTGGTCAAGGCCGTGCCGCCGCAGGCACTTCTGGTCAACCGGATGATGGTCGACACCGTTGTCGAGGCTCCCAACGGGGCACACTTCACCGTCAACGAGCCGGACTACGGCCGCGACGAGAAGTTCCAGCGGCACTACGCCGAGGCCGCGGGCGCCGACGAGACGTGGCAGGAGTTCGTCGCGACGTACCTGTCGGGCAGCGAAGCCGACTACCAGGCCGCGGTGCGCACGTTCGTCGAAGAGCAGACCTCCCAGAAGAACGAGGCAGCCAAGTGATCTCCGCGACCCGTGCCGAGGTGTGCGCCGTCGCGTGCGCCGAATTGTTCCGCGACGCAGGCGAAATCATGGTCAGCCCGATGACCAACATCGTGTCGATCGGCGCAAGGCTGGCCCGGCTGACGTTCTCACCGGACATTCTGCTGACCGACGGTGAGGCCCGTCTGTTGGCGGATACGCCTGCGATCGGCGACGCGGGGGCCATCGAGGGCTGGATGCCGTTCAGCCGCGTCTTCGAGACCCTGTCCTGGGGCAGGCGCCACGTGGTGATGGGCGCCAACCAGATCGATCGCTACGGCAACCAGAACCTCTCGGCGTTCGGGCCCATCCAGCACCCCACGCGGCAGATGTTCGGCGTCCGTGGCGCACCGGGCAATGCCATCAACCACGCCACCAGCTACTGGGTCGGCAACCACTCCAAGCGCGTCTTCGGCGAGTCCGTCGACATCGTGTCCGGCGTCGGCTGGGACAAGGTGGACCCCGACAACCCCGCCTTCCGATTCCTCAACGTGTACCGCGTGGTGACCAACCTCGGCGTCTTCGACTTCAACGGTCCCGAGCACCAGTTGCGCGCCGTGTCATTGCATCCCGGCGTCGAGCCCGACCAGGTAGCGGCGAACACGTCCTTCGAGGTGCACGACCTCGAGTCGGCACAGACCTCACGGCTGCCCACGGCTGACGAGCAGGAGCTGATCCAGGATGTCATCGACCCGAAGGCGCTGCGGGACAAAGAAGTGCGCGCGTGAGGCCCCAGGGGGCAGGAGCGCAGCGACCAGCGGGATCGGCACGGCTCAAGACGCCGCTCACCGAGCTGATCGGCATCGAGCACCCCGTCGTCCAGACCGGGATGGGGTGGGTGGCGGGCGCGCGACTGGTGGCGGCGACGGCCAACGCCGGCGGCCTCGGCATCCTCGCGTCGGCGACCATGACACTCGAAGAGCTGGCGACCGCGGTCACCAAGGTCAAGGCGGCCACCGACAAGCCATTCGGCATCAACCTCCGTGCCGACGCCCGCGATGCGGACGACCGCATCGACCTCCTGATCCGCGAAGGAGTCAACGTCGCCTCCTTCGCTCTAGCTCCAAAACCGGACCTGATCGCCAAGCTGAAGAAAGCGGGCGTGGTGGTCATCCCGTCGGTCGGTGCCGCCAAACACGCCAAGAAGGTGGCCGGCTGGGGCGCCGATGCGGTGATCGTGCAGGGCGGCGAGGGCGGCGGCCACACCGGCCCGGTCGCGACGACGCTGCTGCTGCCGTCGGTTCTCGACGCCTTGAAGGGCACCGGCATCCCCGTCGTGGCAGCGGGCGGCTTCTTCGACGGCCGGGGACTGGCGGCCGCGCTGTCCTACGGCGCCGCCGGCGTCGCGATGGGCACGCGGTTCTTGTTGACGTCCGACTCGACCGTGCCCGACTCGGTCAAACAGCGTTACCTGGAGTCCGCCTTCGACGCGACCGTGGTGTCGAAGCGCGTCGACGGCATGCCGCACCGCGTGCTGCGCACCGGACTGGTCGAGAAGCTGGAAAGCGGTTCGCGCGCAAGGGGTTTCACCGCAGCAGTGGGCAACGCACAGAAGTTCAAGAAGTTGTCCGGCATGACCTGGCGATCGATGATCGCCGACGGCCTCGCCATGCGCCACGGCAAGGAACTGACCTGGTCTCAGATCGTGATGGCAGCCAACACCCCCATGCTGCTGAAGGCCGGTCTGGTCGAGGGCAACACCGACGCGGGCGTCCTGGCCTCTGGGCAGGTTGCGGGCATCCTCGACGATCTGCCGTCGTGTGCCGAGCTCATCGAGTCGATCGTGAACGATGCCGTGAAGCATCTGCGCGCTGCGGGTTCGTTGATCCAGTAACCTGTCAGCATCAAGTGATTGGCTTCATTTCGCCGTAGTTGAGCTATTACCTTCAAATGACTGAGATGAAGACATCAGCTCCATCGCGGGCGATGCTCATCGGTGACGTCGTCGGGTTCCGCGATCGCCGCGCTATCGCTCCGACTCGCCGTCGCGTCCGACATCGACGTCCGCTTCGGCGTCGGCTGGGGATCGGCCACCATGCTCGACCGCGACACCGGCATCCAGGACGGCCCCGGCTGGCGGTCCTGCTCATCGCCGTCGGCGCCGGTGACGTGTGCCGTCGCCTGATCCATGCCCGCTGGGTGGCGCCGGTGGTCGCCGTCGTCGCGATCGTGGCGTGCACCCTGCTCGGGGCGCTGTGGTCGGCTGCTCGGTTCCATGGAGCGGCTGCTGATCGTGGGGCTGGGCCTCGCGGGTCAGCTGGCCATGGCGTCGGCGGTGGTGGCGGCCAAGAGCGTCATTCGCTTTCCGGAGATCAACGCCAAGCGCGACAAGAACGGTCAATCCCGAACGCGGCGGGATCGACGACGTGACCGAGTACTTCCTCGTCGGCAGCTTCGCCAGCTGGATACTGGCGCTCGGCAGCCTGGCGTTGGTGGCAGCCTCGCATCAGATGAGGCGACGATGTCGAGATGGACCCGTCGGCTCCGTCCCAGGGTTGGATGCGACCACCATGGTCGCGCAGAAGTGAGGAGACCGAGCATGGCGAAGTATCTGTTTCTCAAGCATTACCGTGGCGCCCCCGAGGCCGTCAACAACGTCCCAATGGATCAGTGGACCCCGCAGGAGATCGAGGACCACGTGCAATACATGAACGACTTCGCCAATCGGCTCAAGGACACCGCCGAATACGTCGACAGCCAGGCGCTCTCACCCGAGGGGACGTTCGTCCAGTACGACGGGGACGGCCGACCACCGGTCACCGACGGGCCATTCGCTGAGACCAAGGACCTGATCGCCGGCTGGATGGTGGTCGACGTCGACACCTACGAGCGCGCACTCGCGCTCGCCGGCGAGTTGTCGGCAGCGCCCGGAGCCGGCGGCAAGCCGATCCACGAGTGGCTCGAGGTGCGCCCGTTCCTGACCCATCCGCCGACGGACACCGAGTGACTGGCCCGGCCAGGGCAGACCAGGTGATGGACGAACTACTGCTGCGAGCGCTGACTCCCGCAGTGATCGGCGTGCTCGTGCATCGCGGAGTCGACTTCTCGACGGCCGAAGACGCCA
>NZ_JAVROT010000090.1:0-6413 GCF_032162605.1 Mycobacterium sp.
CTCGAGCCCGGAAATGCTCGGAGACTGGTTGTCTGCCATTCAGGCCGATCATCCTTGGCGACTAGATCTTTGGCTATGCCATTGAAACTGCGGCTCGTGCTGTGGTGACTGCTCATCGCCACGGCCATCTGAATCTCGATCACGCGGTCGGGCGCTGCATCGGTGTAACGAGTTCCACATCCGCGGGGATGCACCTGCCACAGTCGCACGCGAACGCGCCTATGTCGTTACGGCTGACGGCTGTCAACGCTCCCCGCCAGCTGGAATTTCTGCTTACCTGCCAACGGTAAATGCCCAGCGTCCCGACGCTGGAGCGAATATGTCATGCCCGGCATCGTCGCTTCCTCAGTAAACACCTGGGCTGATGACACAAGGGCCCTTTGGGCCGGGGTCACCCTCGTAGCGCGCGGCGCGTTGGTGTTGACAGACGTCACCTTGCCATGTTGCGGATCAGATCGAGGACGACGTCGAGGTAGTCGCGCCAATCCTTTTCGCCCCCCGCTAGCCGCAATCTTTGCCTGCCACCGGCAGGTCATACATCGTGCTCACGCCAGGCGCATCCGAAACGCCTTGGCTGGTACCCAGTTTCGCCACAGGAGACGACAAACATCTGCCATTACCGTGGCGGCCGGACGGCAAAGCGGCCGAAAACTCAAGAATGCAGCAATCAAGCGCGGCTCCTCGGGCCTCTGGTTTCCGGTGTCGTCACCCCCGCGGGCCTACTCCGCAGCCCCCAACTTCCGAAGACCGAAGGGTCACCCGACGCCCGGCAAGTGAGAGGAAACCGATAACAATGCTTGCGATCAGCCCACCTGACACGAGTTGGACAGTTGGTACGCGATCATGAGGGCCGACAGTCGAGTTCGCCTGCGACGCGAGACAGTCGCCGCGAAAGTGCCTGACATAACCGCGTCGTTCTGGGTCTTGAAGCTGATAACGACCGCAATGGGCGAGGCTGCATCGGATTACCTGCTCAACACGATCAGCTTGTTGGGCCTAGGGATCGGTGCAGCAGGCTTCGCAATCACCCTGTGGGTTCAGTTTCGGACACAGCGTTACAACGCCTTTGCCTACTGGTCGGCGGTGATGATGGTCGCCGTCTTCGGCACCATGGCCGCAGATGTGATCCACCACCAGCTTGGCGTCTCCTTTGGGATGTCCACCCTGTTCTGCGCCCTTGCGGTCGCGGCGACATTCTGGATATGGCATCGCAGCGAGAACACACTGTCCATACACAGCATCACAACACGCCGCCGGGAAGTGTTCTATTGGGTGGCCGTTTCGTTCACATTCGCCCTCGGCACGGCCGCCGGCGACCTTACGGCCAACCAACTGCACTTCGGATTCCTGGGATCGATCGTGCTGTTCGCAATCGTCATCGCCGTGCCGGCTTTGGGCTGTTGGCGCTTCCACCTCAACAGCGTCATCGCATTCTGGTGGGCGTACATCGTGACCCGCCCCCTCGGCGCCTCCATCGCAGATTGGTTCAGTAAGCCCGCCAAGGCCGGAGGCCTTGCCTACGGCGACGGCCCTGTCGCCGCCGCGCTGCTAGTGATCGCCCTCATCCTGGTCACCCTTGTCGCCGTCAGGCCTGCCAATGTGACGAACCCTGGGCCAGCGCAGTCTCCGGCTTGGGTCGGCGAAATCGCCGAATGATGCCGAAACGACGGTTCTTCTATCGAATTCCACTAATCAAGGCCAGAGGCGGCCTCCTTGCCGGAACGGGTACCGAGCCCGGGAAGTAGCGGCACCTGACACTCTGACGAACCCAGCATCGAGGTGATCACGACGCTACCGCCCGTATCAGTGCGCCTCCAGGAAGGTGATCACCGCGAGGACCCGGCGATGGTCGTTGCCGGTTTCGGACAGGTCGAGTTTGGTCAGGATGCTGCGCACGTGCTTCTCGACCGTGCGGCTGATCGAGGCGACCGACCCCACCGGTGGTGGCGGTGTTCTAGGTGCCAGGCGATGGTGTGCGGCCCGTTGTCGAGTCCTTTGCCGGCCAGGGTGTGGCGCAACTCGATGGTCCGGTCGATGGTGGTCTGCGGTAGGCGGGCCGGGCTGGTGTGTGGACGCCGTGAGCGTGGTTCGAATGCGACCTCGCCCTCGGATCGGTAGCGGTCGACCAGCCGACACCCCCAAATTACGGGCGACCTGCGATTGCGAGCGTCCTTCGATGACAACGGCGGTGATGACCAAGCGAGCCTTCGACACTCGCCGTATATCGCCGACTATGCCGATGACTTGAGACATCCCATTCGTATGTCCTGAAACACCACAACGCCGGGGTACGACACCAGCGCTCTTGCGCTTAGCCACAGTGTAGCGACGTCGTCAGTGTCCCGACTTACCTCGCGCCCCAATACCATTGCGCTTAGGGCGGGAGTGAGAGTTCCGGCCCTAAGCGCGCGATCGTTGTCAGCGGTGGTGGTATAGCAGGGCACCCGAGTCCCCGCCGAATGGCTGTTGGTTTTGGGCGGCCTCCTGGGCGGCTGCCCCGGGAGTAGCGGTGATTTGGGCATTTCCCGGGCTCTGCTGCACGGTAGCGTCGGCCGCGGCGATCGGTGCCAGGCCAATGGCTGCCGCGGATGCGGCGATGACCAGTGGCGCGACGATTCGCAGTTTCATCATTTCTTCCTCCTCATTGGGTGACATCGCTTACATGCGATGTCGGCTGAAAATTGGGTTTCCGCAGGCTTACTCGCGTCTACGGCTACAAGCGTGGGATCACACGGCCTCGCCAGTGTGCGGGCTGGTGACTAGCCCGTACGCCTATCCGGAATTCCACATCGCGGGTCCATATGGGACCAGCGGGTCAAGGGCATGTAGGAGCAGTCGATTCGCGCCGCGCTGCAGGCACTGGTAAGCACCATGGCGGCCGCGGCGGTTCCTACCGCCGGATGCACCCGCCGTAGGTTGCCCCTCGAGCGGGCTGCGCTGCCCCTTGTCATCGCTTTTCCTCCAGATGCTCTTTAGCCTCGCTGTACATCTCAAGACTGCTCGACGCGGGCATCGTTGTCGTCGGTGCTAGCCACCAAACTGCGCGAGGAGAGCCGGAATCCCCGCATGGTGGCTAGCTGGAACGCTGATCGCCACCGCATAGAAGAGTTCCGTTGGCTGTCACTGCATTCGTTCGACCCATTGAGCGCGAGATGGCCCGGGCTCGAACGCCTCGCCAAAGTACTGCGTCTCACGGACCACTTCCCCGCCCTCGAACTCCATGATGCTCACCACGTAGAACGGCTCCCCGTCATACGTGAGGACGAGTTCGCTGATCCAGAGATCGCTGCCACCCAACATGCGTCGGACGGTGAAGCGTTTCGTGCTCGGCTGGGCGACGCGCGACGCCTCAATGTCGCGCCGGCCAACGATCCGCTCGCCCGATTGCGGATACTCGAGAACTGCGTCAGCTCGGTAGATTTGGTGCTCCGCCGCAAAGTCATTGGCGTCGGAGGCCGCCCAGTGCTGTCGCAGAGCGACCCGCACGTCATCGTCATGCATGGAGCATCTTTCCTCCCGGTGGATGAATCGACGTCCGCCACCCGATGTTCATCGGTTGCACGCGACCACGACCGCACGGCAAGGATCCATCATGCAGGCAAGTGGCGCATCACCGCACGCCGCGCACCAACCGGCCGGGTCGCGCTCCCGTGTCGATCCCGAAGCGCCGGGTCACCACACCGCTGACCACGGTCGCGTCGTAGCCGCGCGCACCCTGCACCAGCCGACGCCCACCGGCAGGCAGGTCGTACACCATTCGCGGCACGTCAAGGATCAACGCGTCCATGTCGATCACGTTGAGATCGGCCTTCCTGCCGACGGCGACGACACCGCGGTCGGAGAGGCCGAACAGCGTCGCGGTGTCGTGAGTCTGCTTGCGCACCATGTATTCCAGTGAGAAGCGGGGACCACGGTGCCGATTGCACGCCCAGTGGATCAACATGTAGGTCGGGTACGACGCGTCGCAGATCATCCGGCAGTGCGCCCCCCGTCCGACAGCCCCGACACCGCCGCCGGGTGGGCGATCATGTCGTAGATCGCGTCGTGGTTGCCATCGGTGTAGTTGAAGAACGGCAACATCAACATCGCCGTAGCGTTGGACTCGAGCATCAACTCGTACATCGTGGCCAACGGATCCCCGCCGCGGCGACGCGCGATGCCCGCAACGGACATTTCGGCCGTCGGCTCGTGGTCGGGTGGGTCGCCGATCGCAAACATCTGGTCGATGCTGAACTGAGCGAGGCGGAAGATCCCGTCGAAATGGGGCGTCGACTGCACCGGCAGGTCGGGCTCGGACAGGATCGCCGCGCGCACGTCCGGCCGGGCGAGACGATCGGCCAGTTCCTCGCGGCCGAGCTCGGCCTTCAGCGCGCGATACGTCGGGCGGTGCGTGCGGCACCGCCGTCACGGCGACGCACCTCGACGATGCGGCCGTCGCTGATGCCGATATCGGCCAGGAAGGGATCGGCGCCCGTGCCGTCGACGACGGTCCCGCCGGTGATCAACACGTCGAGTATGGTGTTCCCCGTACTGGGGCAGCGGCCATTGAATGGACTGTTGGCCCATAGCTGAAGGTACCGCCGCCGCGCACCGGGGTTGCGGAGCCGATCACGGCTGAGCAGTCACTCAATCGGGGTAGGTCACCCGCTGCCGATTGTTACGGCTGCTGAACCTGGTCGGTGCCGAGCAGGACTTGGGCGCTGCGGGTAACGCCGGTGGCGTCGAGGTAGTCGACGGTGACCATGTTGCCAGGCGCCTTCGATTGCACTGCCGCTGCCAAGGCGTTGGCGTCGTCGATCACTTGGTTGTCGACCTTGGTCACCACCACGCCGGCGGCCAGGCCGGCGGCCGCTGCAGGGCCGCCGCTCGTCACGCCGACGATCCTGGCGCCGTGAGCGTTGACGTCGTCACCTACCTGCACACCTAGCGAAGCATGCGACGCCGTGCCGGTGGCAATGAGTTCGTCGACGATGCGCTTTGCCTGGTCGACGGGAATCGCGAATCCCAAACCGATCGAACCACTCTGGGCGTCAGGCGAGCCGCCCAGCGTGGCGATCGCCGAGTTCATCCCAATGAGCTGACCGTCCGCATTGACCAGTGCCCCGCCCGAGTTTCCTGGGTTGATCGGCGCATCCGTTTGGATGGCGTCGGTCGCCGTGGCCTGGGTCGCCGTAGCCTGGGACGCCGCGTCGGCAACGGTGGAGACCGGACGGTTCAGCGCGCTGATGATGCCCGTGGTGACCGTGCCTTCCAAACCCAACGGGGATCCCACCGCCACCACCTTCTGACCGACGCGAAGGTGGTCAGGCGAGCCGAGCGTGATGGGGGTGAGCCCAGAGGTTCCCTTCGCCTGGACAACGGCGATGTCACTCGTTCGATCCATGGCGACCACGTTGAAGGGCGCGGTGCGGCCGTCGGCGAAGGTGACCAGGGTGTGGGCTCCGCCGGGTTCGGTGGGGCTGGCGTCGACTGCGGCCGACACGACATGGGCATTGGTCATGATCAGCCCGTCGGGATTCAAGATGATGCCCGAACCCTGCTCGGTCTGGCCGGTCAGGTCGGTCTGCAGCTGCACCACGCTGGGCACCACCTTTGCGGCAACCTCCTCGATCGAGTCGGCGGGCAGGCCCGCTGCCGACGCGTGGGGTGTGGCGGCTGCCGCGGACGCCAGGGTGTTGTGTACGACGGTGTGTGGCTGCACGACCAACGCGGTGAATCCACCGATAGCGGCGGACACCACTGCCACCGCCACGCCCGCGGCGAACACTGCGCCACCTCGAAACGGCCTGGGCGGCTTGCGATGTGCCGAAGGTGGCCTTTCCGTCCCGGGTGGACGTTGACGATCGTCGTGGTACGGGTACGGGAGCGTGGCCATGTCTACTAGGATCGCGGTTTCCGCATCGGGTGTCGTCAACGCTGCCGCCCATTACAGCTTGCTGCTAGCAGCAGTGCCCGGTACCGGCTAGCTGCAACCTGGACGCTCTGGAAGCGCGTAGAGCCCGGGAAGGTTGACCACGACTGCCTCTCGTGTGCTGCGTGCAATCACGATCACTGCGGAATTGAGGTTCCCCCCGGAAAGTGGACAGGGGGTTATGCGGCTTGTGTGCCCGCGTTGAGTGATTGTTCATAGGCGATGGGGCTGAGCATTCCGATCGCCGAGTGACGCCCCTGACTATTGTAGAGGCCCATTCATTTGTCAACTGCTGCAACGAATTCCGCCGCAGTTGCGAAGGTGTGACGGTAGTATTCGTGCTTGAACGTCGACCACAGCGATTCGGCGCGTCACGCCGACGAACTCAACTGTTTGCCCGGTAGCAGCGATACTCCAGTCTCGAGGCAGCGCACCTCGCGCGGCCGACCCTTGCTGTGGTGCAGCAGCTGAATGAGGGCTGAATCCAGCAGAAGGTCCTGGG
>NZ_JAVROT010000091.1:0-3900 GCF_032162605.1 Mycobacterium sp.
GCGGTCACCAGCTCCGTCGGCGCACCCAAGGCCAAGGCGATCTCGGGTGCGGTGAGCCGCACCGCCCGCCGGGTGACGTACAGCCGCTGTCCCAAGGTGGCGCTCGGCGCTCGCGCAGCGCGCGTCATCAACTCGTCGTAGCGTCCGCGGACGATGCCGAGCGCCTTGAAGACCTCGGGTGCGGACTGGCTACCCCGTACGGCGCGGGTCGCGATGGTCTCCAACCGTCGGAGGTCGGTGAGCACCGCGAAGACGTGATCACCGAACTTAGGGTGGTCGTCGTCGGGAAGTCCGGTGATCGCGACGTCGATGGTCGCCATCGCCACCTGCACCGCCTCCTCGATCAGTGGGGCATCGGCGGACGGCACCGGGTTCGGGCGACTTGTCCCTGGGATCGGCCCCCCGGCCCGAATCGTTGCTAGTGTTCCGGCTGGCCAGTGCGCGAGCTCTTCGAGGGTCGCCCGGGTCCGCTCTCGCGGCCACGTCCTGCCCTTCTCGAAGGCGATCAGCGAACTGGCGGTGATGATGCCCATGCGGGCCAGTTCGCGCTGCGTGATGCCCAATTCTTGACGTCGATCGGCGAATGCTGCGCCTGCGCGGGCCTGCCCCGGCGCGGACACGTCATCGTCCATCGCGACAGTGTAGCCGGGTGCTGGGCGCAGTCTTCGACGACTGAACACCAGCGGTTCGTCGATAACCAGCACGCGGCAACGCTAGCGCACGAGTACATGGCGCAAGTGTTAGTGCGAGGGTTAGTGTTGCGATGCTTGTGTTGCAACGCTAGTGTTTCAGTGCGAGTCCACCGCTGACCAAGGAGACGATCACGTGAACACGGCACCCACGGCCCTCGTCCAAGGCAAGCCGCCATGCTTGGCCGACCCGGATCGGTGGAGCGAAGCCGGGGACGACGCCGAGCTCAAGGCGTTGTGCCGAAGTTGCCCGCGCCGCTGGCTGTGCGCGAAGGAGGCCGTCGAGACACCGGGCGCCGAGGGGTTGTGGTCGGGTGTGTTCATTCCCAAGGTGGGCCGAGCCCGCAAGTTCGCCCTCCGGCAGCTGGCGTCGCTCGCCGCCCACGGCGGGTATTCGGTGCGGTCCAGGACCGCCTGACCGCGATGGGGCGGCCTCGCCCGGCGGACATCACGCCATTGCGCTGCCGCGACGTCGGGCACGCACCCGACCGTGTCGAACCGGGCAGCAGCCGCCACTCCCCCGCGGGCCAGCCGCGTGATCCACTGGCGTTCACCGCAGCTCGCGAGCGCCGTCGTGCGACGATGGGCTCCGATCCGCTCCGATACACGCGTTACCCGTGTGACTGGTGTTACGGCGTGTCACCGCCGAATTTGGCCGCTGTTGCGGCATCCTTCTCCCATGGACGACGGATATCCGTCACTGGACGAGGACGGATATCCGTCACTTCGCCCGAGTGGTCGATGAACGTCGTCCCGTTGTACCCGACTGCCGCCTGATGAAAGGAATCTTCCCCACCGGTCGCCATTAGCGGCCGCCCAGATCCGTTCTGCCACAACTTCATCCCGCATCGCCACCTAAACGGCGAAACCCCCGGCCCGTAGGGCCGAGGGTCGGCCGACTCGAGTTGCCGCTCGAGCCGTAGGTGCTTTCGCGCAAATCCCCTCAGCTGTGAAGGAATCGTCATGAAAGACGCATTCCACGGTAGCGCACGCCCTGCGCACGGTCTAGTTACCGCACACCGTGGCCCCTCGCCGACTTCGCACCGCCCGTACCGGGGGTGCAGTCGGCACACGCCGCGCCGCGGCACCGCCCGCACCGCACCCAAGTGGATCCAGCAGGCCAGCGCGCATTGTTTCGAGCGCCTGCCGCGCATCGTGCTGGAGCTCGAAAACCCTTGGGCCGCCGTCCCTTGCTGGAGCGGACGTGCCCGCCGATGGGCCCACGAGACCGTTCCGGTTGCGTTCCGAGAGCGCTACGACACTGACGTCCGCCCCGTCATGCCCAACAACCCGGTCAGTCTCAAGTCGCTGATCGCGGTGGCCGCGGCCAGGGCCTCGTTCGCCGACCATCGCACCGGGCGCGACTGCCGACCCACCAACGCGCGCCTCGCGGCCCTCACGGGCCTTTCGGTGCGCACCGTGCAGCGCGCCTCGACGGCGCTGCGACTACTCGGCGTGGCCACCGAGGTCATGCGTGGCCGGCAGCGCACCCGCACTGAGCGCTATGCAAGCTGGCGGGTGGGCGACCGGGGTCGCGGCTGGGCATCGGTGTGGGCGTTGCACGACAGTCGGATTAACTCGCTGTCACCCCACCCCGGAGGGTCTAAAGCTAGATACTCAATCTCACCTAAGAGAGAACTCACTACCCGCAGCCGGCAAGCCGGTCGCAGCGTCGCTCCGCGCCGCACAGCATCAGACAACCAAACCCTCGCCCTGGCGACCCGGTGGGTCCGCGACGAGCAAAGTCCGCCGTGGGCCAGGCGCTACCGCACCGGCACGCCGTGGGTCCACGTGCTCAAGGGTGCCGCAGACCACGGCTGGACACCGCGAGACGTCAACCAGCTGATCACCGACTGGATCGGCACGGGGCACTGGATTCCCGATGCGCCGCACAAGCCGATCGGCCTGCTGGGCGGGATGCTCAAGGCCCACGGCAATCTGCAGGAGCGTCCGGCAGCGCTCGACGTGGCCCGTGAGCAGGAAGAATTGGCGGCTTCGCGACACCGGGTGGCCCAGCAGATCGCCGAACGCGAGGCTGGGCGGCAGGCCCGCTCGGTCGGCCGGGCCGCCCTGTCCGGACCGGGTCGCGACGCCATCCGGCGGGCCTTGACCGAGGTCACCGAACGCACTCGTCGCCGATTCGACGGCGACCCGAAGTCCGGCGGCCCGGCATGACCGCCCCGGCCGTCACCGCTCCCCTGCCCTGCACGGTCGACCCCGACCGCTGGTTCACCCGCAGCGACCGCACCCACGCCCTGGCGGCCTGCCTGCGGTGCCCGGCCCGGCGCGGGTGCGCCCGGGAAGCCTTGCGCGCCAACGCAACTTGGGGCATGTGGGCGGGCATCTGGATCGATGGCACGGGTGAGCCCGCGACGCGTTTCCTGCGTGCCATAGCCGCCGATTGGCCGCCACGCCCGCGATCGGTCGAACGCGCGGCCTTGTCGGCACCCATTCCGCACGACCCCGCTCCCCTCCCCCGCCGTCCGCCGATCACGGGCCGCCCCGTTGCAACCGTGGTCGCAGCCAGGGCATCCGGGCACTGCGAGGTGATGGCGGAGGGGTGCCAGCTCACCGCCGACCGGCAGGTCAGTCGCATCGTCGGCCGAGCTGCTCACGACGCGACCTCCGCGGCCGAGGTCTTCTGCGCCTGCGGCACCTGCGCGGATGCCGCCACCTCATCCACAGGCCTGATGCGACGCTGTGGATACGTCGTGGAGTCAGCCAGCGCGGCGGCGCGCATCCCGTTCTACTGGCGTGGCGCGCGCTGGGTGCTGCTGGGTACCGGCGGCGAGCTCGTCGAGGCCGACGAGCGCGTGGCTGCCCGCAGCGCGTAGCAGTTATGCGCGTCAAGCAGATTCATGCCCGCCCTCGCCGTTTCCCTGTGCTACCCAGATACTCGTTGCCGCAGTAGTGCCAATCCGGGCCCCTCGAGCCCATCCAGTACGTCGGTGCGTCCGGCCGTAGCCATCAGCAGTTCGGCTGAGTGCCCACGGATTTCCGGTCCTTTACCCCACGCACGATCAATGTCGTTGGCTTGCAGGCGAATACCTCGCATTCGTCGCAGCGGTATGAGACCGATCGGCACGGGGCCGGTCAAGAAGTCGAGCGCTGTAGCCGTCGGGTGAGGGTCGGGTTCGAAGCGCAGTCCGAGCGGGATTCTCATGTCGCCGCTGTGCGCAAGGACTTCGGCCAGATAGCTCACCAGATGAGC
>NZ_JAVROT010000092.1:0-21831 GCF_032162605.1 Mycobacterium sp.
CCCGGCGAATCGGGGATTTCCCTATAGTCCTGCGCCAAGCGACCCCTCGAGCCCCGAGTCAGGGTCCGGTGGCCACCCGGCGCAGGGGTTCGGCACACCATTGCGACCACGACCCGGGGAACAGCGCGGCATCCACCCCGAGCACGGCCAGGGCGGCCACCGCCACCGACGCGGTGACACCCGACCCGCAGTACGCGCCGTCCGCGTCGCCAAGGGCCATCGCGAGATCGGTGTCCGCGCGGAATGCGCCTGCGGCGTCCAGGAGCGAGGTACTGGGCACGTTCAGGGCGCCGGGGATGTGGCCCGCCACCGGATCGACGGGTTCGACGTCGCCGCGGAACCGTTCCGGCGCCCGGGCATCGATCAGCCGGGCACCGAGTGCCGCCGCGCCGTCGGCGTCAATGGTCGGCATCCCGCCCGCGTAGAGATCGTCGTGGGAGACGACGACACCGCCCGGTTCGGGAGCGACCGGGCCGGTCTCCAACCCGCCACCCGATTCGGTCCAGGCGGCCAGACCGCCGTCGAGGATCCGCACGTCGGACAGACCCGCCGCCTTCAGCACCCACCAGGCGCGTGCCGAGCCCGCACGATTCCAGTCGTCGTAGGCCACGACCGTGGTCCCCGGACCGATCCCCCACCGCCGCGCTGCAGCCTCGATGACGGACCCGGACGGCAGCGGGTGCCTGCCCCTTCCAGTCACGGCGTGGTCGGTCAGGTCGTCCTCGAGGGACACGTAGACCGCGCCGGGAACGTGGGCCGCCTCGTAGGCCGCCCGGCCGTCCGGCTGCGTCAGCTGCCAGCGGACGTCCAAGATTGTCACGGCCACACCACTGGCGACCAGCCGCTCGAGTTCGGTTGCGGTGACCAGCACCTCGGCGCGCATGCCACGAACGTACGCTGGCCCGCGTGGATGAGCACGCGTTCAGCGCGGACGAACGGCGAGCCGTGTACCGGGCCATTGCGGAGCGCCGCGACATGCGCAGGTTCGTGCCGGGCGCGGTGGTGCCCGAAGACGTCCTGACCCGATTGCTGCAGGCGGCGCATGCCGCGCCCAGCGTCGGGCTCATGCAGCCGTGGCGCTTCATCCGCATCACCGACCACGCGCTGCGACGGCAGATCCACGGCCTGGTCTCCGAGGAGCGCCTGCGCACCGCGGCCGCACTGGGACCACGCGCCGACGAGTTCCTCGGCCTCAAGGTGGAGGGCGTCCTCGAGTGCGCCGAACTCTTCGTGGTCGCGCTCGGCGACGATCGCGCCCGTCACGTCTTCGGCCGCCGCACCCTCCCACACATGGACCTCGCCTCGGTGTCGTGCGCCATCCAGAATCTGTGGCTGGCCGCGCGGGCGGAAGGCCTCGGGATGGGGTGGGTGTCGATCTTCGATCCCGATCGTCTCGGCGCCCTGTTGGGCATGCCCGACGACGCAGAGTCAGTGGCGGTCCTCTGCCTCGGCCCGGTTCCCGAGTTCCCCGACCGGCCCGCCCTGGAGATCGACCGGTGGACGCTTGGGCGCCCGCTGGCGGAATTCGTCTCGGAGAACGGCTGGTCGACGCCACCCGTGCTGATCCCCCGGTCGCTCCGCTCCCGCCCGCCGTGCCCACCGTAGGCTTGCCGTCGTGTCCTCTGTGACCATCGACCTCAACGCCGACCTTGGCGAGGGTTTCGGGGTGTGGCGACTCGGCGACGACGACGCCATGCTCGACGTCGTCACCAGTGCGAACGTCGCGTGCGGTTTCCACGCGGGAGACCCCGCCGGACTGGCGCGCACCTGTCGGGCCGCGGCGGATCGCGGCGTCCGCATCGGTGCGCAGGTGAGCTACCGCGATCTCGCAGGCTTCGGCCGCCGCTACATCGACATGAACGCCGAGGACCTCACCGCGGACGTGATGTATCAGATCGGCGCACTGCAGGCCCTCGCCTCCGCCGCGGGTTCGAGTGTCGGCTACGTCAAACCCCATGGTGCGTTGTACAACACGATCGTGACCGACCGCGGCCAGGCCGACGCCGTCGCGGCGGCCGTACATGCCGTCGACCCCGGCCTGCCGGTGCTGGGACTGGCTGGCTCGGAGTTCTTCGCGGCGGCAAACGAACTCGGCCTGCGCACCGTGCCAGAGGCGTTCGCCGACCGCGCCTACCGGCCCGACGGGCAACTGGTGTCGCGACGCGAACCCGGTGCGGTGCTGCACGACGTCGGCCACATCGCGGACCGAGTGGCGGCGATGGTCGGCCGCGGCAGGGTCGACGCGGTGGACGGATCGGTGATCCCCATCGCCGTGGAATCTGTTTGCGTGCATGGTGATTCACCTGGCGCGGTGTTGATCGCCAGTGCCGTCCGCGACCGCCTGACCGCCGATGGCGTCGTGTTGAGAGCATTCGCCTGATGAGGTTGAAGCTCGGGCGGCCCGACCTGCACGACTACGTCGACTTCTTCGACCAACCCGCCGCGACGACGCAATCGCCGCTGACCGTCTCGTGGGCCGGTGTCACCACGCTGCTGATCGACGACGGCGAGTCGGCGCTAGTGACGGACGGGTTCTTCTCCCGCCCAAGGCTGTTGACGGTCGGCACGCGCAAACTCAGCCCGTCGCTCCCACGCATCGACGGCTGCCTGACCCGACTCGGCGTCGAGCGCCTCGACGCCGTCCTGCCCGTACACACCCACTTCGACCATGCGATGGACTCCGCGACCGTCGCCGAACGCACGGGCGCCAAGCTGGTGGGCGGCGCCTCGGCCGCGCACCTCGGCCGCGGCGCGGGACTGCCCGACGACCGGCTCGTCGTCGTCACACCGGGCGACCCAGTGTCGTTGGGAGCCTACGACGTAACCCTCATCGTCGGCGACCACTGCCCGCCGGACCGCTTTCCCGGCGTCATCACCTCGCCGGTCGTGCTGCCGGTGAAGGCGACGGCATACCGGTGCGGTGAATCGTGGTCGACGCTGATTCACCACCGGCCGACGGACCGGCGGCTACTCGTCGTGGGCAGCGCGGGGTTCGTCCCGGGCGCCCTGAGCGGACGGCGGGCCGACGTCGTCTACCTCGGCGTCGGGCAACTGGGCCTGCAGCCGGAGCGCTACGTCGTCGACTACTGGAACGAGACGGTGCGCGCGGTCGGTGCGCGCCGCGTCGTGCTCATCCACTGGGACGACTTCTTCCGTCCGCTGCACGAGCCACTGCGCGCCCTGCCGTACGCCGGTGACGATCTCGACGCGTCGATGCGGGTGCTGACACGCCTGGCGCGCGAAGACGCCGTGCCCCTTCATCTTCCGACGCTCTGGCAACGCGCTGACCCGTGGATCTGACGCTGGCGCTGGCGGCGCTGGCCGTTGTCCTGACCTTCGCCATGTTGCGGCCACGGGGTTGGCCGGAGGCCGTCGCAGCGGTTCCCGCCGCCGGGTTGTTGATCGCCATCGGTGCCGTGTCGGTCGACGACGCCCTCGGCGAGGTCAAGGAACTGCTGCCCGTCGTCGGGTTCCTCGCCGCCGTCCTGGTGCTGGCGAAGCTATGTGACGACGAGGGGCTGTTCCACGCCGCCGGGGTGGCCATGGCCCGTCGAAGCAACGGCGAACCGAAGCGGCTGATGGGCACCGTCTTCGTCATCGCCGCCACGACAACCGCCGTCCTGAGTCTGGACGCCACCGTCGTGCTGTTGACCCCCGTCGTGCTGGCCACCGCGCGGACGCTTGGCATTTCGTCGCGGCCGCACGCCTACGCCAGCGCCCACCTGGCCAACAGCGCGTCGCTGCTGCTCCCGGTGTCCAACCTGACCAACCTGCTCGCCTTCGGCGCGGCCGGCCTCACCTTCGCCCACTTCAGCGCTGTGATGGCCCTGCCTTGGATCCTCGCGATCGCCGCGGAATACCTGCTGTTGCGCTGGTGCTTCCGGCGCGAGCTCGCCGGGACGCCGGCGGTCCGCGCGGCCCCGCCCCCCGCGGAGATGCCGGTCTTCGTGCTCGTCGTGCTCGGGTTGACGCTGGCCGGATTCGCGGTGACGTCGTTCTTCGGCGCGTCCCCCGCCTGGGCGGCTCTGGCGGGCGCCGTGGTGCTCGGGGTGCGCGGACTTCTCCGGCGCCGCACCACGCTGACCGGGATCGCGGTGTCCGCCAACGTGCCGTTCCTCGCCTTCGTGCTGTGCCTCGGCGTGGTGGTGACCGCGGTGATGCGGCACGGGCTCGACGACGCGATGCGCCACGTGCTGCCGAGCGGGACCACGTTGCCTGCGCTGCTTGGCATCGCGGTCGCCGCAGCGCTGCTGTCCAACGTCGTCAACAATCTGCCCGCGGTGCTGGTGCTGCTGCCCCTGGTCACCGCCATGGGGCCTGCTGCGGTGCTGGCGGTGTTGATCGGCGTGAACGTCGGTCCCAACCTGACCTACCCGGGATCGTTGTCGAACCTGTTGTGGCGTTCCGTCGTTCAACGCGAACGCGTGTCGGCGGGTTTTCTGGAGTTCAGCCGCGTCGGGCTGGTCACCGTCCCGGTGACATTAATCGTGTCCGTGCTGGGCCTGTGGGCCGGAGTCCAATTGTTCGGGGTCTGAAGTCGACGGCCGTGCCGACCGCGGGCCTAGCGCCTCTGACGCGCGACCTCGGCCAGCACCACGCCTGCCGCGACCGACGCGTTGAGCGACTCGGTCGGTCCGGCCATCGGGATCGACACGATCGCGTCGCAGTTCTCGCGCACCAGCCTGGACAGGCCCTTGCCCTCTGAGCCGACGACGACGACCATCGGGCCGCTGCAGTCGAGTTCATCGAGCTGGGTGTCACCGTTCGCATCCAGACCCACCACGTGCAGGCCCTCGTTCTTCCAACTCTGCAGCGTTCGGGTCAGGTTGGTGGCGCGCCCGACCCGCAGCCGCGCTGCGGCGCCCGCGCTGGTGCGCCAGGCCACTGCCGTCACCGACGCCGACCTTCGCTGCGGGATCAGCACGCCGTGGCCGCCGAACGCCGAGACCGATCGGACGATCGCACCGAGGTTGCGCGGGTCGGAGATGTTGTCCAGCGCCACCAGCAGAGCAGGCGTCGCATCCGCTGTCGCCGCCCGCAGGAGGTCGTCGGGATGCGCGTACTCGTACGGCGGCACCTGTAGCGCGACGCCCTGATGCAGGCCGTTCGCGCTCAGCCGATCCAGGTCGTGCTTCTGCACCTCCATGATGGCGATGCCCGCGTCGGCAGCCCGCGTCACGGACTCGGTCAGGCGCTCGTCGGACTCGGTTCCGAGCACGACGTAGAGCGCCGTGGCGGGCACCCCGGCGCGCAGGCACTCCAGCACCGGGTTGCGGCCAAGCACGATCTCAGTCTCGTCGGTCTTCTTGTGACGACCCTGCTGCTTGCGCGCGGCGGTCGCGGCCCGCTTGCCAGCCGGGTGGTGGGGCCGTGCGTGCGCAGGAGGAGTCGCGCCCTTGCCCTCGAGCCCGCGCCGGCGCACGCCACCGGAGCCCACCGTCGGCCCCTTCTTGGTGCCGTCCTTGCGCACTGCGCCGCGGCGCTGCGAATTGCCTGCCATCACTCTGCTCCCTGGTCGACCTTCGCCGACGTGGTCCTCATGTCGCCCTTGCCGACTTGGCGTCTCCGTCGAGGAGCGTCCATTGCGGTCCATCGGCGGTGTCGGTGACATCGATGCCGGCCGCCTTCAGGCGGTCGCGAATCTCGTCTGCCTGAGCCCAGTTTCGTTGTTCACGGGCTTCCTGACGACCGGCCAGTGCCCACTGCACCAGTTCGTCGATTGCCGCGAGCGCCGCGGACGTCTCGTCGCGCGACTCCCACCTCTCGTCCAGCGGATCGCAGCCGAGTATGCCCATCATGGCCCGGATCGAGCGTGCATGCACCATCGCGGTGTCGTGGTCGCCAGAGTCGAGCGCACGGTTGCCCTCCGCACGTGCGGCATGAACCTCGGCCAGCGCCGTCGGTACCGCGAGGTCGTCGTCGAGGGCGGCGGCGAACTTCTCGGTCCACTCACCCGGCACCACGGTGCCCACCCGGTTGCTGACGCGGTGCAGGAAGTCCTCGACTCCGGTGTAGGCCTTGACCGCATCCTGCAGCGCGGTCTCGGAGAACTCCAGCATCGAGCGGTAGTGCGCACTGCCGAGGTAATAGCGGAGCTCCGCGGCCCGGACACGTTGCAGCACGGCGGGAATCGCCAGAACGTTACCCAGCGACTTGCTCATCTTCTCGCCACCCATGGTGACCCAGCCGTTGTGCAGCCAGTACCTGGCGAAGTCGTCGCCGGCCGCCCGCGCCTGGGCGATCTCGTTCTCGTGGTGGGGGAAGACGAGGTCCATCCCGCCCGCGTGGATGTCGAACGCCTGGCCCAGGTACGTCTCGCACATCGCGACGCATTCGGTGTGCCAGCCGGGCCTGCCGGGACCCCACGGCGTTGGCCACGACGGCTCCCCGGGCTTGGCACCCTTCCAGAGGGTGAAGTCGCGGGGGTCGCGCTTGCCGGTCGCGACGCCCTCACCCTGATGCACGTCGTCGATCCGGTGCCCGGACAGCCGGCCGTAGTCGGGATAACTCAGGACGTCGAAGTAGACGTCGCCGCCACCGGAGTAGGCATGTCCCGCCGCGAGCAAGCGTTCGATGAGCTCGATCATCTGGGTGACGTGACCGGTGGCGCGCGGTTCGGCCGACGGGGGAAGGACGCCGAGCGCGTCGTACGCCGCGGTGAACGCCCTCTCGAAAGTGGCTGCCCACTCCCACCACGGTCGACCGGCATCGGCGGCCTTGTTGAGGATCTTGTCGTCGATGTCGGTGACGTTGCGGATGAAGGCGACGTCGAAGCCCTTCGCCGTCAACCAACGACGCAGGACGTCGAAGGCCACTCCGCTGCGGACGTGCCCGATGTGCGGAAGGCCTTGAACGGTGGCGCCACAGAGGTAGATCGACGCGTGCCCGTCGCGCAGCGGGGTGAAGTCACGCACGACACCCGTCATGGTGTCGTGCAGTCGCAGCCCGGCGTGTTCGGTCACAACGGGCCAGCTTACCGGCCCGTTCGACCTCAATCGCCAACACCGATCACCAAAGCGGTCGCAATGGCCGCCAGGCCTTCTCCACGACCGGTCAGCCCGAGGCCGTCGGTAGTGGTCGCCGATACCGACACCGGCGCGCTTAGAAGTTCGGAGAGCAGTTGTTGCGCCTCGACGCGACGAGGACCGACCTTGGGCCTGTTGCCGATGACCTGAACGGCTGCATTGCCCACTCGGAAGCCCTCCGCGGACAGCAGTTCGTGCACATGGCGCAACATGTCCGCACCGCTGACACCCCGCCATTCGTCACGCTCGGTGCCGAACACGCTGCCGACATCGCCGAGACCCGCCGCACTGAGCAGAGCGTCACACAGGGCGTGCGCGGCGACGTCGCCGTCGGAATGTCCCGCACAACCGTCGGCGTCGTCGAAGGGCAGGCACAGCAGCCAGCACGGCCGCCCCACCTCGATGGGATGTACGTCGGTGCCAAGACCGATCCTCGGCACCATGTCTAGAGCGCCTGAAATGTCAGGAAGCGGCGGCCAGAACCTCGTCGAGGATGATCATGGCCTTCTCTTCGTTGGTGTTCTCAGCCAAGGCGAGTTCACCAACGAGAATCTGCCGCGCCTTGGCCAGCATGCGCTTCTCGCCTGCGGACAGCCCGCGTTCCTGGTCACGACGCCAGAGGTCGCGGACGACCTCGGCCACCTTGTTCACGTCACCGGAGGCCAGCTTCTCGAGGTTCGCCTTGTAGCGACGCGACCAGTTGGTCGGCTCCTCGGTATGCGGGGCGCGCAGCACCTGGAAGACCTTGTCGAGACCCTCCTGGCCCACCACGTCGCGAACGCCGACATACTCGGCGTTGTCTGCGGGAACTCGAACGGTGAGATCGCCCTGAGCGACCTTCAGGACGAGATACTCCTTCGCCTCGCCCTTGATGGTCCGGGTTTCGATCGCCTCGATCAACGCAGCACCGTGATGTGGATAGACAACGGTGTCTCCGACCTTGAAAATCATCAGATTCGAGCCCCTTTCACAACCCAATGTTAGCACGCGAGTTGGACACACGTTGCGCAACGGTGCAGGTCAGGGGCACAGTAGGTGAAGAGTGGGGGTTGACAGGGTGGCGAATCCGTGCAACGCGTACGTGTTTCGGCAAACCCCGGTCAACCGATCCGACGACCCGTTCGGGCGCGTGCCGGTGGCCCCCGTGACTTCGCGCGGACCCCTCCCACGGCGAGGCCCGGCCGACGATCGCTGCGATGACGGGCCACCCGCCCGCCCTCGGCTTCCGCGTCCCTCCGCTACCTACTACTCTGCATAGTCGACACACGGGACGCCCGTCACGGTCGTTTCGTCGCCCAGCAGGAGGCTCGAGTGACGCTCTTCGAATCGCGGACTTCCGCAGCCGCACTGGCCGCTTGCGGTCTATCCGCCGTCATCGCCCTGTCCGGCTGCAGCGCGGGCCAGATCGCCCAGACCGCCAGCCAGCAGCCCGCCGTCAACGGCACCTTGGCATGGGTCGGCGACCCCACCACCGGCGTCGCGCTGCGCAATCTGCACGTGCGCGCTCCCCAGTCCGGTGACTACGTGCGGCCGGGCAGTGATGCCGAACTGCTCTTCGTCGCCGTGAACGAATCGGTCGAGAAGCCCGACCGGCTGGTGTCCGTCACGTCGAACATCGGCACGGTCAACCTCACCGGCGACCTCCGGGTGCCCGCAGGCGGAACCCTGATCGTCGGGACGCCTGACGGCACGCCCAGTGCGCTCGACGCCACCGAAGGAGCCGATACCGCAGAGGCCACCGTGGCGCTCACTCAGCCGATCAGCAACGGGCTCAACTACCCGTTCACGTTCACGTTCGAGCGGTCGGGCCAGAAGGAGGTCGTGGTGCCGATCTCCGCGGGTGAGTCCCCCCGTCGCGGGGCCGCGGTCGAGGCTGGCGGCGAAGCCGACACGGCCGGGCACTAGCGCCCCGTCGTCACGCTTCTGTCGGTGCTGGCGGATACCGTCAGCACGTGACGAAGGCTGGTTCGAAGGTGCGTGCGCAGCATCGCTGCTCGGAGTGCCACCACGTCACCGCGAAGTGGGTCGGACGGTGTCCGGATTGCGGTAGCTGGGGCACGGTGGACGAGGTCGCTGTCCTGACGCCGGTAACGGGTTCGGCTCCTGGCTCGCCCCTGGGCAGGGCCATCGCGCCCGCGTCGCCAGCGGTCCCCATCAGCTCGATCGACCCCGGCTCGACGCGACACTTCCACACCGGCGTCAGTGAGCTCGACCGGGTGCTCGGCGGCGGCCTCGTCCCCGGCTCGGTGACACTTCTGGCCGGCGATCCCGGAGTCGGCAAGTCGACGCTGCTGCTCGAGGTCGCGCACCGTTGGGCGCAATCCGGCCGCCGCGCCCTGTACCTCTCCGGTGAGGAATCTGCGGGTCAGATCCGGATGCGCGCGGAGCGCACCGGCTGCAGTCACGACGAGGTGTTCCTCGCAGCCGAGTCCGATCTGCAGACCGCGCTCGGCCACATCGAACAGGTGCGCCCGTCGCTCATCGTCGTCGACTCGGTGCAGACCATGTCGACCACGGAAGCTGACGGCGTAACCGGTGGCGTCACCCAGGTGCGCGCGGTCACCACGGCGTTGACGACGGCCGCGAAGACCACCGGCGTCGCGATCATCCTCGTCGGGCACGTGACCAAGGACGGCGCGATCGCCGGGCCACGGTCCCTTGAGCACCTCGTCGACGTCGTCCTGCACTTCGAGGGTGACCGCTCCTCAGCCCTCCGGATGGTGCGCGGAGTGAAGAACCGTTTCGGCGCCGCCGACGAGGTCGGCTGTTTCCTGTTGCACGACAACGGAATCGAATGCGTCGCCGATCCATCGGGTTTGTTCCTGGACCAGCGGCCACAACCCGTCTCCGGCACCGCGGTGACGGTAACCCTCGACGGCAAGCGACCACTCATCGGTGAGGTGCAGGCGCTCATCGGCTCGGCCACCGCGTCGAATCCGCGCCGGGCAGTCAGCGGCATCGACTCGGCCCGAGCGGCGATGATCACCGCGGTACTCGAGAAGCGGGCGCACCTCAACGTCGGGCAGAACGACATCTACCTGTCGACGGTCGGCGGCATGCGACTCACCGATCCGTCGTCGGATCTCGCGGTCGCGCTGGCAATCGCGTCGGCCTACGCCGACATCGCGATGCCCACCACCGTGGTGGCGATAGGCGAGGTCGGTTTGGCAGGCGACCTCCGCAGGGTGACCGGCATGGACCGCCGCCTCGCCGAGGCGGCCCGGCTGGGCTTCACCTGCGCCGTCGTACCGCCAGGCGTGAAGGACGCGCCCACCGGTCTGAGCGTGATGTCCGCCGACAACATCTCGGGGGCATTGCAGGTGCTCAGGACCATCGCTGAAATGTAAGAGACAATGGCGGCCAGACCAAGAAGGGGTGATGGCCGTGAAGGCTGCCAGAACAGGGCGCGGCAACGTCGTACAACTCGCTCGCCCGACGCTGCGGGAGACCCTGGGACAGCTGGCGCCGGGAACCGCCCTTCGCGACGGGCTTGAGCGCATTCTGCGTGGTCGCACCGGCGCCCTGATCGTGCTCGGCTACGACGACACGGTCGAGGCCATCTGTGACGGCGGATTCGCGCTGGACGTCGCCTACGCGCCGACGCGGCTGCGCGAGCTGTCCAAGATGGACGGCGCCGTGGTGCTGTCCAGCGACGGCACCCGCATCCTGCGTGCCAACGTCCAGCTCGTACCCGACCCGTCGATCCCCACCGACGAATCGGGCACTCGCCACAGGTCTGCAGAGCGCACGGCGGTGCAGACCGGTTATCCGGTGGTGTCCGTGAGCCATTCGATGAGCATCGTCACCGTGTACGTCGCAGGCGAGCGGCACGTCGTGCCCGATTCCGCGACCATCCTGTCGCGTGCCAACCAGACCATCGCCACGTTGGAGCGCTACAAGGCGCGCCTCGACGAGGTCAACCGGCAGCTCTCGACGGCCGAGATCGAGGACTTCGTAACACTGCGGGACGTCATGACCGTGGCGCAGCGGCTGGAGATGGTGCGTCGCATCAGCCTCGAGATCGACGCGGACGTCGTAGAACTCGGCACCAACGGGCGCCAGCTCAAACTGCAGCTCGAGGAACTGGTCGGTGACAACGACACGGCCCGCGAGTTGATCGCACGCGACTACCACGCCAACCCGGATCCGCCATCGACCGCGCAGGTGACCGCGACGTTGGACGAGCTCGACACCCTCAGTGACAACGAGCTCCTCGACTTCACCGCGCTGGCGAGGGTCTTCGGCTACCCGTCGACGCTCGAGGCCCAGGACTCGGCGATGAGCTCACGGGGATACCGCGCGATGGCGGGAATTCCGCGGTTGCAGTTCGCGCACGTCGATCTGCTGGTCCGGTCGTTCGGCTCACTGCAGGGAGTGCTGGCTGCGAGCGCCAACGATCTGCAGTCCGTGGACGGCATCGGGTCGATGTGGGCCCGCCACATCCGTGAGGGCCTATCCCAGCTCGCCGAGTCGACGATCGCCGACCAGCTGGCCTGAGCGCACCGTGAGAACCCTCCACGTGGTGGTCCATCCTCAGGCGACCCATCACCGCTGACGCGATTGTTGGCCCAGGCCGAACTGAAAGGATGCCCCTCACGAGGTGGACATTCTGACCCCAGCCGTGGAAAGAGCCACGTCCGAAACCGTACGAGTTGGTGAAGGTTTAGCAAAGGTTCCGTGAATCACGGTTGGCGGCGGCGTCATCGGCCTCGGTGGTGCCGACGACGTCGGCAAATCGGGACAGCAGTCCCCACAACTGTCCGGATGACATCCTCGCGGTGGCGGGGCAAGCGTCTGGGAGTGACCCGCGAAAGGGCTATGGACAATCATGTTGGTCCGCAACTGATCACGCTCGATGCCACCGAGGATTCATCCGGTCAACGAAGCGGCGGCGACTACGACGGTGGTGGCCGCCGCTTCAACCTGCTCACTTGACAGGCTGCTCCCCAGATCAGCCCGCAGGTGCGGGCGCAGGCGTCGCCGCCGCGGGCGGCGGAGCATCCCCGGCCGGCGGAGCATCGCCCGGCGCGGGTGCAGCCGGTTCGGCAAGGACGAACGGCACCGTCGTCGAACGCAGGTTGCCCAATTGCACCACCAAGTTGTAGGTGCCCGGACCGATCGGCTGACGTGGCAGCGGGCAGTTCGCCGCCGATCCCATTCCGGTCCAGGTGACCTCCGTGGTCACCTGCTCACCCGGGTTGAATGTCTTGACGAGCGTCTCGTTGGACGGTGCGCAGTCGAGGTTGGACCACAGGCGGTTGTTGTCGAGGCCGTAGACGTAGGCCGCCAGCACGGCGGCGCCGACGTCACGCTTGCACGCCACCAGACCGATGTTGGTGACGACCATCGTGAACTTCGGCTGGTCGCCGACCACGTAGTCGGGCTGGCTCGTGACGCCCTTGACCGCCAACGTGGAGTCGGGGCAGTCATCGCCCTCCTTGAGGACCGGAGGCGGGACGACAGCCGAGACGGGTGTCGGAGTCGGCGGCGGGGCCTGCTGGGCAGGCGGCAGAATGGGGGTCTTGACCTCGGGGTTCTCACCGGGAAGCGGGGTAGGGGCGGCGCTGGACGTGGCGGCCTGCTGAGCCGGGGCTTCTCCGCCGGTGCTGTTGGTGAAGACCACGATGGCGATGACGATCACGATGACGAGGACTAGCGCCCCGACTCCTAGCGCGAGAAACCGCCTGCGCCGGTAGATCTCCGGCGGCAACGGGCCAAGCGGTTCGGTTTCCAGCACGAATACCACGGTAAGGGCAGGTCACGCCATGGCGTCCGACCTCGCTCGGCGTGTCGCGCGTCAGCCTGCGCCGATATCGCCGACGGAATCGCGCAGGACCACCTGCCCGTCGGCCAATTGATAGGTCACGCCCGCGATCGCCAGCGTGCCGGAGTCGATCCCATCGGCGACGGCCCTCGAGCGGCCGACCAGCTGTTTGGCGGTTTCCGTGACGTGCCTGGCTTCGAATTCGTCGACACGGGTCAGCCCTTCCTTCCGGCCGAGCAAGATCGACGGCGTGACGCGTTCGACGATGTCGAGCACGTAGCCGCCCGGCACGACGCCCTCGTCGAGCGCGGCCAGGGTTGCCTTGACCGCCCCGCAGTTGTCGTGTCCCAGCACCACGACGAGAGGCACGTGAAGCACCGTGACCGCGTACTCGATGGAACCGAGCACTGCGGAATCCAGCACGTGACCGGCGGTCCGCACGACGAACATGTTGCCGAGCCCCTGATCGAAGATGATCTCGGCCGCCACCCGGCTGTCGGCGCAGCCGAACACCACCGCGGTGGGCTTCTGCCCCTCGGCCAGGCTGGCCCGATATTGGATGCTCTGACTTGGATGCGCGGGCGTTCCTGCGACGAATCGGTCGTTACCCTCCCGTAGTGCCTTCCATGCGGTTACCGGGCTCGTGTGTGGCATGGGCACATTCTGCCTGGAGTAGTCCGTGACGGTCGACGCGAACGAGCTGCTCCGGTGGTACGAGGCCGCCCAGCGTGACCTGCCGTGGCGGCGGGCCGGGGTGTCGCCGTGGCAGATCCTGGTCAGCGAGTTCATGTTGCAGCAGACGCCCGTCGCCAGGGTCGAGCCGATCTGGCGCGACTGGGTGGCCCGGTGGCCGACGCCATCCGCCACCGCCGCGGCAAGCGCCGCCGACGTGTTGCGCGCATGGGGGAAGCTCGGCTACCCACGCCGGGCAAAGCGGTTGCACGAGTGCGCGACGGCGATCGCGGCCGAGCACGGCGACGTGGTGCCCGACGACGTGGACGCTTTGCTCGCACTGCCTGGCGTAGGCACGTACACGGCACGGGCGATCGCGTGTTTCGCCTATGGCAAGCGGGTGCCCGTCGTCGACACCAACGTCCGGCGGGTCGTCGCCAGGGCCGTGCATGGGAGGGCGGACTCGCCTTCCAGCGTCCGCGATCTCGCCGACGTCGACGCGCTGATGCCCAATGACTCACGCGCACCACGCTTTTCGGCGGCGTTGATGGAACTCGGCGCGACCGTGTGCACGGCTCGTTCACCCCACTGTGGACTGTGTCCGTTGAGTGTCTGCGCGTGGCGGTCGGCAGGCTTCCCGCCGTCGGCTGAGCCCGCCCGCCGGGTCCAGCGCTACGCGGGCACCGATCGCCAGGTTCGCGGACGGTTGTTGGATGTGTTGCGCGCCAACGATGCTCCGGTCGACAGGGCGCAGTTGGACGTGGCCTGGCTGTCGGACACCGCACAACGCGATCGGGCGCTCGGCTCGTTGCTGACCGACGGTCTGGTCGAGCAGACCCCCGACGGCCTGTTCGCGCTTGCCGGCGAGGGCGGGGGCGGCGCGGTGGAATCCGGGCCGCCGAACGCCCAGGTGAACTAGCCTGGGAGCGTGGCCGTACCCGTTTCGCGGGCTCCGCGGACCCGGTACGCGTCGCGGGGCGATCTGGACATCGCCTACCAGGTGATCGGCGACGGACCGGTGGACCTGGTCGCCATGCCAGGACCCTTCGTGCCGATCGACTCGATCGACTCCGAGCCGTCGATGTACCGGTTCTACCGGCGCCTGTCGTCGTTCTGCCGGGTGATTCGGTTCGATCATCGCGGCATGGGAATGTCGTCTCGCATCGGCGCGGACAAGATCACCCCGGCGTGCTGGGCCGAGGATGCGCTCGCGGTCATGGACGCCGTCGGCTGCGAGAGTGCCACGATCTTCGCGTCGGGATTCACCGCGATGAGCGCGCTCTTCCTGGCGGCCGACCGTCCCGAACGGGTGGCCAACCTGGTGCTGATCAACGGATCTGCCCGAGTGCTGTGGGCCCCCGACTACGAGGCCGGAACCCACCCCCGCGCCGCCACTCCGTTCACCTCGGTGGCGATGGAGCCCGACGCCGTCGAGCTGGGCGTCGACGTGCTCGGGGTGATGGCCCCATCGGTTGCCCACGACCAGGCGTTCCGGACGTGGTGGGACGCCGCGGGCAACCGCGCCGCCTCCCCGAGCATGGCCCGCAGATCCAGCCAGGCGCTCGTCGACGCCGATGCGCGGGACAGGCTTCCCCTCGTCACCTCACCAACCCTGATCATGCATCGCAAGGACTCCACGTTCGTCGGGGTGGAACACGGCCGGTATCTCGCCAAGCACATCGCGGACGCCCGCTACGTCGAGCTACCCGGCGCGGACACCCTGTACTGGGTCGGCGACACGATGCCCATTCTCGCCGAGATCGAGGAGTTCATCACCGGGTCGCGAGGCGGCTCGGACGCCGAACGCGTGCTCACGACGATCGTGTTCACCGACATCGTCGGATCGACGCAGCGGGCCGCCGCGCTCGGTGACGACCACTGGCGCGATCTGCTCGACAGCCACGACAACCTGGTGCGCCGAGCGTTGCGGCGCTTCGGCGGTCGCGAAGTCAACACGGCCGGTGACGGTTTCGTCGCGACGTTCAGCAGCCCCAGTGTCGCGCTGGACTGTGCCGAGCAGGTCGTCGACGCGGTCCGGACGCTCGGCCTCGAGGTGCGGGTCGGCATTCATGCGGGTGAGGTCGAAGTGCGCGGCCAGGACATCGCGGGCATGGCGGTGCACATCGGCGCGAGGGTCGCGGCACTGGCAGGCCCTGGCGAAGTACTGGTGTCGTCGACGGTGCGCGAGATAGTGACTGGCTCGCACCGGACGTTCACCGACCGCGGCGAGCACGAGCTCAAGGGCGTTCCCGGCCACTGGTGCCTCTACGCCCCTTGATCGCGACGCTGCAGAGCCTGACTAAGCCGTTGCCGCGCAACCGGAATCATCGCAGGAGAACCTGCGGCGGTAATCCGACGGTGTGACGCCGATGACCCGACGGAAGTGGTGCCGCAACAACGTGGCGGTGCCGAAACCCGACCTGTCGGCCACACGATCGATGTCGAGATCGGTCTCCTCGAGCAACCGCCTGGCATAGAGCACGCGCTGATCGGTGACCCACTGCATCGGCGTACGCCCGGTCTCGTCGACGAACCTGCGCGCGAAGGTCCGTGCCGACATGCTGGCGCGCTTCGCGAGGGTCGCGACCGTGTGCGGCTGGTCCAGGTTGACTAGAATCCAATCCAGATGTGGCGCAAACCCTTCCGAGCATCGGACCGGAATCGGTTGGTCGATGTACTGGCGCTGGCCGCCGTCACGCTGGGGCGGCACGACCATCCGGCGGGCGATGGTGTTGGTTACCTCGCTGCCGAGTTCGCGTCGCACCAGGTGCAGGCAGGCGTCGATTCCCGCGGCCGTGCCTGCGCTGGTGATGAGGTTGCCGTCGTCGACGAACAGGACGTTGCGGTCGACCTCCGCCGTGGGATACAGCGCCGCCAGTGCGTCGGCATGCATCCAGTGGGTGGTGCACTTGCGTCCGTCCAGGAGCCCGGCCGCACCGACCACGAACGCACCGGAGCAGACGGTCAGGATGATCGATCCCGATTCGGCGGCTGCGCGGACCGCGTCGAGCGCCGCCCGGGGGTAGTCGGGCCCCGCGATGGCCGGAATGGCCACGAGGTCTGCACCGACGAGGGCGTCGAACCCATGATCGGGGATCAGGGATGCGCCGACCGTCATGCGGAGTGGCCTACCCGGCTCCGGGCCGCAGATCTTGAACTCGAAGTTGGGCACGCCTTCGGCGGTGCGGTCGATGCCGAAGACCTCGCAGATGACGCCGAACTCGAAGGGCGCCACCCCGTCCAGCACCAGCACGGACACAGTCTCAATCATGGCAGTATCTTAACGCACCGGGACAGTCCTGCCACTGTTGGCGGAATATCTCCGCGCGAACAATTGCTGCCATGAACGTGATACTCGCCTTCCTCGTCCTGTCCTCTCCATTCGCCATCGCCGCCCTGCTGAGCTGGAGCACCCACCGCAACGACGCAGTGCATGCCAGCCTGCTGAAGGAATACGGCGATCGCGACTACTACCGCGTGTGGCACGACGTCGAGGCCGCCCGCACCCGCTTCGAACGCAATCCCTCGTGGCCTGCTTCAGGCGTGACGGGAGAACGTCGTTAGGAACCGCTCCACCGCGTCGCGGTAGTCGGCAGTGGCGTCGTCGTGAACGAGGTGACCGGCGCCGGGCACGTGCAGATACGTGGCCCGGTGGCCCGTTTCGCCCATCCGCCTCATCTGCCCGGGCGGGGTGACGCCGTTGCCCGCTTCGATCAGCAGGGCGGGCGCCCGGACACCGCGCCACTGCCGCCAGTACTCGCGGGTCCCCCATTCGGCGGCGATCTCCACCCAGCGCGCGGTGTGACCGTGCAACCGCCAACCCGTCTCCGTGCGGTCGAAGGCCTCGAGGAAGTAGCGCCCGGCCACGGGTCCGAACTCGTCGAAAATCTCTTGCTCGGCGGCGAATTCGGTCGGTAGCGCGTGGATCCACGGCTCCCATGGACCCGTCGTGCGCCCCAGGAAGTCGGGCGCCATGTCCTCGACGACGAGTGCGGTCACCAGGTCGGGTCGTGTCGCGGCGAGACACCACGAGTGCAGGCCCCCCATCGAATGTCCGATCAACGTCGCGGGCCGCCCGAGTTCGGCGACGGCGTCGGCGAGATCGGCGACGAACCGCTCGGTGCTCACCGGATGCGGGTCTTCGACGTCCCTCCCGCGGTGCCACGGCGCGTCGTAGGTGTACACCTCTCCCAGCCCGGCCAGCCACGGCGTCTGCCTGGACCACGTGGTGCCGCGCCCCATCAGCCCGTGTACCAGCACGATGGGCTCGCCTTCGCCTCCGCGGCTCGTCAGCAATGGGGTACGCATGCCCGACATCTTGCAGCAGCGGGAGGCGGTCGAAGATAACGGGACGGTAACCTTGGGCCCATGTCCGTCGTAAAGATCAACGCCATCGAGGTTCCACCCGACGCAGGCCCCGAGTTGGAGAAGCGGTTCGCCAACCGTGCACACGCCGTCGACAACCAGCCGGGCTTCCTTGGGTTTCAGCTGCTACGCCCGGTCAAGGGCGAGAGCCGTTACTTCGTGGTGACGCAGTGGGAGTCCGACGAGGCGTTCCAGGCCTGGGCCAGCGGCCCGGCGGTCGAAGCACACGCGGGCCAGCGCGCGAATCCGGTGGCCTCGGGTGCCTCACTTCTCGAGTTCGAGGTCGTGTTGGACGTTCAGCGGGCAGGAGCGTAGCGACTTGGGGATCGCCGGCGGGCAGGAGCGTAGCGACTTGGGGTTGGTCGATGTTGCGGGGACCGGCACGAAGGCATAGCCGGGTGGGACGACGGGCGGCAGGGATCGCGGTCACCCTCGTCGTCGCCCTGGCTTGCGGATGCGCCCATACCGGCCCGGCCGCGCCGGCCGAGGCCGCCTACGGCGCTCACATCGACACCAACACCCCACAGGGTCTGCGCGCCAAGCAGACCGTCGACATGCTGAACTCCAACTGGCCCATCGGCACCGTCGGAGTGGCCACGCTGGCCATTCCCACGAAGGTCGACGACGTGGCGTTCACCATGGACAGAATGTGGTGGGACCGTCCCTTCACCGTCTCCGGCATCGACGTCGGCGCGGGACAAGCGACCCTGCACCTTCTGACGTCCTACGGCGTCGGCCAGGACATCGAGCTGCGCACCAACGACGCCGGGCTGGTCGACCGCTTCGAGGTCACGCTGCGGAAGCCGGTGATCAAGCAGTGGTCGGACATCGATGCGGTGCTGACCAAGGCAGGCGCCCGCTACTCGTATCAGGCGTCGAAGGTCACCGACGGCAAGTGCACGACGGTGGCGGGCAGCAATCTCGATGACGCGCTGCCACTGGCGTCGATCTTCAAGCTCTACGTTCTGCTTGCGATCGCCGATGCGGTCAACGCGGGCACGGTCGGTTGGGACGATCAGCTGACCATCACGAAGGAGGCCAAGTCCGTGGGCTCGGCGGGCCTCGACGACCTTCCCCCCGGATCGCAGGTCTCGGTGAGAAGGGCTGCACAGCAGATGATCTCGGCGAGCGACAACATGGCCACCGATCTGTTGATGGCGCGGCTCGGCCCGGGCGCCGTGGAACGCGCGCTCGCGCACGCGGGCCACCACGACCCGGCCAGCATGACGCCCTTCCCGAACACGCACGAGCTCTTCTCGGTGGGCTGGGGCGAGCCCGATCTGCGCGAGCAGTGGAAGACCGCATCACCGCAGGGCCGCGCACAGCTCATCGAGCAGACGAAAACCCGCCACTACGAACCAGATCCGGCCCGCACCCACACCCCGGCCTCGCCGTACGGCGCCGAGTGGTACGGCACTGCGGCAGACATCTGCCGGGTTCATGCCGCGCTGCAGTCGGTCGCCGTGGGACCCGCGGCACCGGTCAGGGACATCCTGTCCGCCATCCCTGGCATCGACCTCGACAAGTCGAAGTGGGGCTACATCGGCGCCAAGGGCGGAAACCTGCCAGGCGACTTGACGTTCAGCTGGTACGCCGTCGACCGGACGGGACAGCCCTGGGTGGTGAGCTTCCAGCTGAACTGGCCCACGTATCGCAGCCCGACGGCAGCGGGATGGCTGCTGTCCATCGCCCAGCAGGCGTTCGCACTCATCCAGGTCAGGTGAGCCCGGTGGAGCGCAGCGTCCACGCCTGCCCGCGCAGATGCATCACGGTCCGACTGACCGGACTGACGTCGATGCGCCAGAACGACTTCGGCGGTGCGTCGAGGGCGATCAGGATGGCGGCGCGGACGACAGCCGGATGCGTCACGGCCACCAGACGGCCGCGACGGGCGGCGAGCGTGTCCAGCCAACCGCGAACGCGTTCGACCAGAGCCGCCACCGATTCGCCACCGTGCGGCGCCTGCGCGGGGTCGGTCAGCCAGAGCGTGAGCTCGGCAGGCCCGACTCCGCCCAGTACGTTGCCGCGCCAGGATCCGTAGTTCAGATCGGCCAGCAGCGGCTCGGTCTCGGCCCGCAGGCCTAGAAGTTCGGCGGTCTGCCTGGCGCGCTTCTCGGGTGCACACACGGCGGCGTCGACGGCACCGAGGTCGGTGGTGGCGTCGACCTGTCGTTGCCCGAGTGCATTGAGCGGCTCGTCCCTGGGAAACCGCCCGGCTGCTGTCGCATCCGTCATCGCGTGCGACACGAGGGTCAGCCGGACGATCTCACTCACGTAGGTGCAATCCCCCGAGTCGCTTCGCTCCTAGCCCCGAGGAGTGACGCTCGCCCCCAGAGCGTTCCGCTTGCCGTCAAGCACCTTTGAGATCAACGCCGCGAACACCAGCCCGATGGTCACCCACATCACCACTTGCGTGCCCAGCGAGTACAGCCGGAATTCATACAGGTCGTCCGCGGGGAATACGCCGAACACGATGTTGCCTGCGTCGTCACGCAGTGGACCGGGCGTCTCGTCGATCGTCGGGAGGACCAGCATCACGACCGCGATGGCCACGATGTAGGCGCCGGCGGCGGCCAGGGTGGCGTTCCACGAGCCCAGCCTGTCGACCAGACGGCGACCGAGATAGATCGCGCCGACGAACAACGCCGCGGACAGCACCACCATCAACAGGTACAGCAGCGTGCGTTGACGGATGGTCTCGTCGAGGCTCACCGCCGGAGGGTTGGCCGGGTACTTGAGCGCTGGAACGACGTAGAGGCTGAGTAACATGCCACCCGCGACGAGCAGCGACAGGACGCGAGCGGACAGGTTGCCAACCCGGCCGTACGTCACCGCGAACACCACCGCGAACAGCGCCGCCATCGCGATGCTGAAGGCCAGCACACCGAAGCCCATCCCCACGTTCGCCTGGACACCACGGGTGAAGAGCTCAATCCCGTGGTCGTGGCCTTCGGTCCCGTGCATCGCCTCGTGCGCGGCGCCGATGCCGTCCTCATAGCCGATGGCCCGCTCGATGACGGGCTCCACGAAGATCCGGGCGAACACGAAGGCGAGTACTCCAGCGAGGGCGCCGGCCAGAAGGCCACGCCCGATGATCTGCTTTTCCATCTTCTCTTGTTCTCCAGCCAGGATGTCAGTGGCAGGGGAAGCCGAGGAGGTGGCGAGCGTCGTGAATGAACTCGTGCACGTGGGTGTCGCTGCCGAAGACCGAGGTCGCACCCTGATCCATGCCCACGAAGTAGAGCACCAGAAGGGCCAGGAAGGCGGTGGCGCTCAGCCACACCACGGCGCTTGCGGCCGATACGTCCAACGCAGGAACTGAGCTCTTACGAGCCTCGGGAGATGTCATGTCAGGTGTCCTTTCGGGAGTGCGCGTCCCGTATGCAGGTGTCGAACGTCGGGTCTGACTTTCACAGTGGCGCGACCGCTCTGGATTTTCACCAGATTCCTTCGTTCATCGATAACAGCAGCATCATAAGCACTGCAAGCCATTGAGCCTAGCGACCGGTCCCGCGGCGCCGTTTCCGAAGAGAATGGGCGGCACCCCGCGAGGGGTACCGCCCATTCTGTTGCGCGTTGCGCGCTTTGCTACTCCGTGGCGCTCGCGGTTCCTGCCGCTCCCGCCGCACCGGCCTTGGCCAGGTCCGGAGCTTCCTCGACGACGGGGCGTTGCGCGCCGACGAACGTGAACACCGCGTCCTCGCCCGCTCCCTCGCCGTCCCAGTTGTCGACGTCGACGCTGACCACCTGGCCGGGGCCGACCTCGTCGAAGAGGATCTTCTCCGACAGGGCGTCCTCGATCTCGCGCTGGATGGTCCGTCGCAACGGGCGGGCACCCAACACCGGATCGAAGCCGCGCTTGGCCAGCAGCGACTTGGCCTTGTCCGTCAGCTCCATGGTCATGTCCTTGGCCCTGAGCTGATTGCCAACCCGGTCGATCATCAGATCGACCATGCGGATGATCTCGTCCTTGGTCAGCTGGTGGAAGACGATGATGTCGTCGAT
>NZ_JAVROT010000093.1:0-31437 GCF_032162605.1 Mycobacterium sp.
ATCACCCACGTGTTACTCACCCGTTCGCCACTCGTGTACCCCGAAAGGCCTTACCGTTCGACTTGCATGTGTTAAGCACGCCGCCAGCGTTCGTCCTGAGCCAGAATCAAACTCTCCAAACAAAAACAACCCACACCCCAAAGGGCACAGACAGAATTCGAATCAGAACAATCTGACCAAGCAACCAGTCAAAACTGGCAAAATAAAACAAAACCACCCCCACCAAAGGAAGACGAGGAGTCCCCCACGAGGATGGCCAAAAACAACAAACAAAAACCACCAAACACACTATTGAGTTCTCAAACAACACACCCGCTCTGACCGCGCACGAACCCTGCGGCGAAAACCGCTGAGTTGTACTGCGGGTAGATAAGGACCCTCACCGAAGTGCGAGTTTCCCTCTGGGATTCGGCCGCGCTCCCCGGTCCGAAGACCGTGTCGCGGCGACCTGAGATAAGTTACGTCAGTGGAAACTGGGAGTCAAATCCCCAGGTAGACGGCGTGTCCGACAGAAGTTCAGACCTAGAGCGTCCGCTCAACGCCTGCTACATTGCGCTTCCCTCGCCGCAGGACGAGCCACTTGCCGTGGAGGAAGTCCGTGTCGTCGGGCGCCCAGTCGTCGCTCTCCACCCGGACGTTGTTGACGTACACCCCGCCCTCGGACAACGTGCGTCTGGCCTCGCCCTTGCTCTTCGACAGACCGGTGGCCACCAACAGATCGCCTATTCCGTCCGGCAGGGCCGGCCTGAGCTGGGCCACCGACGTCTCTTGCAGCGCGGCGGCCAGGGTCGGTTCGTCCAGACCCGCCAACTCACCGTGCCCGAACAACGCCTGGCTGGCTAGTTCGACCGAGTCCGTCGCGCCCTGCCCATGGACCAGAGTGGTGAGCTCCTGGGCCAGTCGTCGTTGTGCAGCGCGCTCGTGTGGCCGCTCGGTCGTCGCCAACTCGAGGTCGGCGAGCTCGTCGGCCGGCAAGAAGGTAAACCAGCGCAGATACCGGACGACGTCGGCGTCTGCGGTGTTGAAGAAGTACTGGTACCAGGCGTAGGGCGTCGTCAGCTCGGGGTCGAGCCACACGTTGCCGCCGCCGGTCGACTTGCCGAACTTCTTGCCGTCGGCCGAGGTCACCAGCGGCACCGTCAGCGCATGAGCGGTGGCGCCAAGCTTCTGCCGGACCAGCCGCACGCCGGCGATGATGTTGCCCCACTGGTCGGAGCCGCCGATCTGCAGCGAGCAGCCGTGCTTCTGATGAAGCTCCACGTAGTCGTTGGCCTGCAGGAGCATGTAGCTGAACTCCGTGTAGGAGATGCCGTCGCCGTCGAGTCGCCGTCGGATGGTGTCGCGATCGAGCATCACGTTTACCGAGAAGTGCTTGCCCAGGTCGCGCAGGAACTCGATCGCCGAGAGCTGCGACGTCCAGGACAGATTGTTCTCGACGATCGCGCCGGTGGCGGACCCGTCGAAGGCGACGAACCGTTCCAACTGCCCGCGAATGCGGTCGGACCACTCGGCGACGGTGTCGGCGGTGTTCAGCGTGCGTTCGGCGCTATCCCTGGGATCGCCGATCATGCCAGTGGCCCCACCTGCGAGAACGATCGGCCGGTGGCCGGCCCGCTGGAAGCGCTGCAGGGTGAGCAGCGGAATCAGATGTCCCGCGTGCAGGCTCGGCGCCGTCGGATCGAAGCCCGCGTAGAGCGTGAGCGGACCGGCGGCTGCCGCGGCCGCCAGCGCGTCGCGGTCGGTGGACTGCGCGATCAAACCGCGCCAGTCGAGTTCGTCGAGGATTTCGGTGCCCTGCACAGTCACGGTGTTGATCCTCCCGTATCAGTCGCTATCTCCAGGCGCGGGTGCCCGAGGACTGCGGCGGTAGGACGACACCTCCGGAGATTGCGGAAGCCAGAACCGCCACGGCCGGTCGGCGGCCTTGCTCACTCCCACGCGTGGGCCGCTGAGAACGGCGCGGGGCGCACCTAGGACCAGCCCAACCGGGCTCCGGCCATCGAAGAGGTCAATCCCATTGTCGTCCATGGTGATTCCCAACGCCGAGCAGAGATTTCCCGGTCCTCGGGCCAACGCTTCCGAGGCGACGGGGCCGCGACGGCCATGGGCGACGCCCGAGCCGGCCCTCACCACTGCGGCGCGGAGTAGAACGGCTGCGGCCACGCCGTCGTCGTCGCAGACGACGTTCGCACAGACGTGAATGCCATGGCTCCTATAGGCGTACAGCGTTCCCGGCGCGCCGAACATGATGGCGTTGCGCCCGCCACGGCCGCGGAACGAATGGGCTGCCGCGTCGGGCCACGGGCCGTCCGCCGGCCCTCCGTAGGCCTCGACCTCGACGATCAGCGCGTCGACCCCGCGGCCGGTCAGTACCGCACCGATCAACCGGCGGGCCGCCGATACCGGATCGGTCGCCAGCACGTCAGCAGTCATTCAAGCGATTCTGCCCGCCACTGTTGACTCCTCCACCAGCGGGGAGGAATATTCATCACATGATGAGTTCATCACATGATGAATTAATGCGAGACGGCTCGGCGCCCGCCGTCTCGGTCGCGCATCTGACCGTCGTCCGGGGGAAGCGGACCGCCCTGGACGACGTCACGATGCGCATTTCGCCGGGCACCATCACCGGCGTCCTCGGACCATCCGGCTGCGGTAAGACGACCTTGATCCGCAGCATCGTCGGAACGCAGGTCATCGCCTCTGGGACCGTGACGGTGCTGGGGCGCCCCGCGGGTTCCGCCGACCTGCGACACCGCGTCGGCTACGTGACGCAGGACGCCACCATCTATCAGGACCTCCGCGTGATCGACAACGTCCGCTACTTCGGGTCGCTGTACGGATCCGGCGCGAAGGCGGCCGACGAGGCCGTCACAGGCGTCGGCCTCGACGACCATCGAACCGCACTGTGCGGCAACCTCTCCGGCGGACAGCGCACCAGAGTGTCACTGGCCTGCGCACTGGTGGCCCACCCGGAACTGCTGGTGCTCGACGAACCCACCGTCGGACTCGACCCCGTCCTGCGGGTCGACCTCTGGGAGCAGTTCCACCAACTGGCACGGCAAGGCACGACGTTGCTGGTGTCGAGCCACGTCATGGATGAAGCCGACCACTGTGGCGATCTCCTTCTGCTGCGGGAGGGCCGTCTGCTCGCCCACACCACGCCCACCAAATTGCGAGAGGACACGGGATGTCAGTCACTGGAGGAAGCGTTTCTGTCCGTCATTCGGCACAACACCGCACCCGCGCCCGGCTGAGCCCGCAGGCCTACCTGGCCACCACCGCCCGGATCCTGCGACAGTTGGCCGGCGATCATCGCAGCGTCGCGATGATCCTCGTCGTGCCCAGCCTGATCATCACGCTGATGTACTTCATGTTCCAGGATGTGCCGCACCGCCCCGGTACCCCGTCGCCGTTCGACAACGCCTGCCTGATCATGCTTGGGGTCTTCCCGCTCATCGTGATGTTCCTCATCACGTCGATCACGATGCAGCGTGAACGCGTCTCGGGGACGTTGGAGCGCATCCTGACCACTCCCCTGCGTCGGCTGGATCTATTGGCAGCCTACGGATCCGCGTTCTCGATCGCGGCCGCCGCGCAGGCCATCCTGGCGTGTGTGATCTCGTTCTGGCTGCTCGGGCTCGACACGGCGGGCAGCCCCGGCCTGGTCTTCGCCATCGCGATCATCAACGCCGTTCTCGGCGTGGGACTGGGGCTGCTGTGTAGTGCGTTCGCGCGCACCGAGTTTCAAGCCGTCCAGTTCATGCCAGTGGTGATCGCGCCGCAGCTCCTGCTGTGCGGGATCATCGTGCCGCGCGACGCTCTACCGGACTGGCTGCAGTGGATCAGCAATGCGCTGCCCGCGAGCTACGCCCTCGAGGCCCTTCGCGAGGTCGGCGCGCATCCGGACCTTACCGCTACGGCGGCCAGGGACATCGCCATCGTCATCGCGTTCGCGGTGGTCGCGCTGTGCATGGCCGCGGCGACGCTACGGCGCAGGACGCCGTGAGCAGTACCGGCCGCAAGCGCCCGGGAAGACCGGCCGGCACGTCCGACACCCGCGAACGCATCCTCACCCGCGCGCGGGAACTGTTCGCCCGCAACGGTATCGGGAACACGTCGATCCGCTCGATCGCGGCCGCCGCCGAGGTCGACCCCGCACTCGTCCACCACTACTTCGGTAGCAAGGAACAGCTGTTCGCCGCCGCAGTCCACATTCCCATCGACCCCATGCAGGTCATCGGACCGCTGCGCGAAGTGCCGATCGACCAACTCGGGCTGGTGCTGCCGTCGCTGCTCCTGCCGTTGTGGGACTCCGAGATCGGGTCGGGGTTCATCGCCACCCTGCGCTCGCTGCTGGCCGGAAGCGACGTCAGCCTGATCCGGTCGTTCCTGCAGGACGTGATCTCCGTCGAGGTCGGCTCGCGCGTGGACGAGCCTGCGGGGTCGGGCCGGATTCGCGTTCAGTTCGTTGCGTCGCAACTGGTCGGAATCGTCATGGCGCGTTACATCCTTGAACTGGAGCCGTTCAAGTCACTGCCCGTTCAACAGGTGGCCGAGACCATTGCGCCGAATCTGCAGCGCTACCTGACCGGCGACCTGCCCGGCCTCTAGGGCTCGGCCCGGTCCACCAGGCCCTGATGCTCGGCGTCGTCGGTGATCGTGACCGCCTCGGAGATCAGGAGTACGGGCACGCCGCCCTCGATCCGGTACGCACGTCGCAGCCTGGGGTTGTAGAGGAACTCGTCGCCGATCAGAAGGAGCGGCCCACGATCCTCAGGGCACACCAACAGATCTCGCAGACGTTGATCGAGCACCGCCCTAGCCGACCGGGATCGGGATGTTGATGCCGGGGGCGCCGTTGGGATCGGGTACCACGCC
The DNA here is from genome assembly GCF_032162605.1 of Mycobacterium sp. Taxonomy (GTDB): domain Bacteria; phylum Actinomycetota; class Actinomycetes; order Mycobacteriales; family Mycobacteriaceae; genus Mycobacterium. Next base: position 4,882 of record NZ_JAVROT010000093.1, read on the forward strand.
CGGGTTGTAGGGGGTGATCCCGGTGCCCACGGTCGTGGGTTGCTGGGGAGCGGCCCGCGACTGACTGCGCTTCTGGTAGGAGACCGTCGACTGCAGGGCGTCGATCAGCGGCACCTGGTTGGGGCGCTTGTTCATCGCGGCTTCGAGGTCGGCCATGTCGCCCTTGGAGGGCACGAACCCCGCAGCCCGGAGCTGCATGGCGACGTGGATGAGGTTGGAGACCTGGCCACCGCCAGAGCCCGTGTCGTACTCGGAGTGGATGTCGTCGAGCACGTCCGCATGCGCGGTGCCCGCCCCGATCAGCACGCCGGCCGCCAGCGCGCTAGCGGCGGCGGCACCGGTGAACGTACGACGCCAGCCGACCTTCTTACCGATCCGTACAGACATCAATCCTCCATCGTCGAGCATGTATTGAATTCCCGGCCCGACCCGGTGGCCACGTACAGCCAGCCGAAGCCTAACAAAGCGTCGCGGTCACGGCAGCCCGTCACTCGCTTCACTTTGGTCACTCGTCCGGGTCCGTCCCGGTGAGTTCGGCGCGAACCGCGGCGGTGAATCGTTTGTAGACGCCGGTGTCGTGGTCGAGATACCAGGCATGACGGGATGGCTTCGGGATCCCCGCCGCGCGCAGCGGCGCGAGCAGCGGTCGATAGGTGGCGCTGAGCTTCATCTCGGGCACGACGTGGACGACGTCCGGTGGCGCGCCGACGGGGAGGACGGCCAGTGCCTCGTTGAGGTCGGCGGTCGGCACACTGCCACCCGGACTCAGGGTCAGGGCCGAGACGGCGAGGTCGTGACCGTCGACGGCGACGCGGTAGGTCACCGCGAGATCGACTGCTCCGACCCGACTGACGGCGTCGTTGACCGCTGCGCTGAACACGGGCCCGCGTTCCGTGCGGATGACCGAGCCGCGATTGTCGACGAGCCAGTAGTCGCCGTCCTCGTCACGGCGGAACAGGTACTCCGTCGACACCCAGAGGTCGGCGGGAGCGAAGACCCCGCGCTTGACCGAAGCCGTCGGATCGACGGGGCCACGTGGATGCGCCAAAAGGACACCGACCTCGTTGGCACCCGCCAGTGCGACGAATCCACGGTCGTCCTCGAGAATGAGGTCGTCGTCCAGGTCGTAGGCCGCGAGCGCGATCTGACCGCTGCCGGGGAGAGGCCTTCCCTCACTGCCGATCTTGGCGCCGGAGACGTTGGCGAGCACGGCCTGGCCGTCCGTCGTCGCGAAGAACTCGACGACGTGCGCAGGGGCGAACTCCTCCTCGACGCGCTTCCAGAGACCGGTCGGCATACCGGAACCGATGAAGAGCCGCACGGGGTGGTTGCCCTTGAGTGCGAACGCCGGGTCGTCGATGACCTCGCGCAGCATCGCCCAGGTGTAGGACACCACGGTGACGCCGTACTGCCGCAGCTCGTGTGCGAAGCGGTCTGGGCGCAGGCCCCGCGACAGGGCGATGCGGGTGCCGCCCACGACGGCACCGCCAAGGCTGACGAGCAGGCCGGACTGGTGATGAAGCGGCGTCAGGCAGTAGACGGTGTCACCGGTGCCGAGATTGGCCGCGGATGCGGTGCCGAAGGCCGACAGCGCCCACCGGAAGTTCGTGATCTGACGGGCGACGAGCTCGCCTCCGACGGTCGCGAAGGCGACGTACGCCAGGTCCTTGGCGAACCCAGGATTGGGCCGGTACCAGCCGGGCAGCGCAACGACGTCGGGGTCGATCTTCTCCATGTCGACGACGTCGGAGTCGCCGGCCAGGTCCAGATCGCGGGCTTCACCGCCACCGAGGACAAGCACCCGCAACGGAAGCTCGTGAGCCGCCTCGAGGCTCACCGGGTCCGCGATCACGTCGGACACCGAGCCGAGCCGAGCGGCCTCGGTCAGGTCGGCGTCGGGCGGCATCAGCACGGCGACCGCGCCGAGACGCGACAGTGCCGCGATCGCGACGAGTGCACTCGGCCTGGTCTCCATGAGCACGCCCACCCGCGCGCCCTGGCGCACACCGACGTCGATGAGGCCGCGGACCACGTTGTTGATGCGGCGGTCCACCGCCTCGTAGGTGTGCACACGACCGTCGAACAGGAGGAATTCGCCATCGGGAGTCGCGCGTGCCTGCTCGCTCATGATGCGACCGAGTGAGATGCGCGTGTGGTCATTGATCTGACCCAGGCGCGCCAAGCGCGGCAGCGTCCTGGCGGTCTCGACCACCAGCGCGCGGGCCGACTTGTTGGCCGCCACGAACGCCCCGGCGGCAGAGCGGGCCACGCTGAAGGTCATCTCCGCGGCGGCACCCGCGCCGTGTGCGAGGCGGGAGGCCAGCGGCACGCCGGTCTCGTTGTGCTGCGCGGGCTGCAGAGCCATCAGCGCGACGTCGGCGGGCATCTCTCCTTCGCCGGCGATCCACTTCACCCACGAAGCGACCGTCGGCCACGTCTGCGTCGCCGCCTTGGACCCGACGACGAGCCCGAAATGCCCTGTGCGAATCAGGTATTCGTAGACATCCGCCTGAGGTGACGCGCGTTTGATGCCACGCACGGAAGCGGGCTGGCCGATGTCGTCGACCTCGCCAACCACCGCGAGCACCGGGCAATCGATGTCGCTGAGCGTGACAAGGTCACCACGGATGGCGAACCCGCCGCTCATCATGCGGTTGTGGGCGATGAACTGCTTGAGGAGCTCCGCAATGGCCGGTCCCGACCAGGCGATCCAGCCGTCGGAGGCCAGGAACCGGCGCTGCTGCTCACGCGGGAGCAGGGCGTCGCGGTCGTGCAACTGGCGCACGAAGGTCAGGCGTGACTGCGCGGTCTTGATGGGGTCGAGCATCTGGAATCCGGTGCGGGCCAGCCAGCCGGGGATGTCGATGCGGCTGAAGACGTGGTCGGCCATGAAGTCGGCGGCTCCGACGGCGAGGCCTGCGGGCAGGTTCATCGGGAGCGCGGCGAGAGTGTCGACGGGCGAACCGAACCCGATGATGCTCGCCAGGTCCTTGGACCGCCGGTAGGCGGCCGTCTGGTAGGCGAACATGCCGCCCTGCGAGTAGCCGGCGAGGTGGACGTCTCGGCCGGTGACCTTCTTCACCGTGTCGATCGCCTCGCTCAGCGCGACGACGTGGTCGGCGAGGTTGCGCTGCATGCCACCCTCGACCTGGTCGGGCGAGCCGAAGTCGATGACCCACGGGTCGATGCCCGCCTCGTGAAGGATGCCGACCGCGCCGTCGTTGCGGGTGACGTCCCACATGTCGGCCGACATCATCATCGGGTGCACCATCAACACCGGCGGGCCTGCCGGCCTCGCGCCTGGCCTGGTGTCGGGCGGGAAGTACCGCCGCAGCCGGTACATCGGCACGCTCTCGACGATCTGGAACGGCGACGGCACGGCACCGGTCTCGAGGCCGCCGTAGCGCAGTACCTCCAGGCCATTCTGCGCGGTCGCCACCAACCGCGCCACTGAGCCGGTGATCGCCGAAAGGTCCACCACGATGCTCCCCTTTCGCGCGACGAGTGAATCCCCCGATCCGACGCCATCATGGCACAGCGCCATTCGAGCTCCACCGTGATCAGCCCCTATGATCGGCGCCTGATGGCGAACCTGATCAACCTCGAACGCGCGACCGTCGGTTACGGCACGCGCACCCTGCTCGACGGCGTGAGCCTCGGCGTCGACGAGGGCGAGGCGATCGGTGTCGTCGGCCGCAACGGCGACGGCAAGACCACTCTGTTGCAGATCCTGACGGCGGCCCGACCGCCCGATTCCGGCCGCGTGACCCATACGTCGGGGCTGTCGGTCGGCTACCTGCATCAGTCCGACGACTTCAAGCCAGAGGCGACGGTGCGGGACGTGATCGTCGACGGTCGCGCGGACCACATCTGGGCGGCCGAGGCGGAGACCCGGTCGGTGGTGGAGAATCTGCTGACCGAGGTGGCGCTCGACCGCGAGGTGAGCAACCTCAGTGGCGGTGAGCGACGCCGCGTGGCGCTGGCCGCGGTGCTACTCGCGGGCCATGACGTCCTGGTGCTCGACGAACCGACCAACCATCTCGACGTCGAGGTCATCGGGTGGCTGGCGGGCCACCTCTCGCAGCAGCGTTCCAAGACGCTCCTGGTGGTCAGCCACGACCGGTGGTTCCTGGACGCGGTGTGCACGCGCATCTGGGAGGTGCACGGCGGCGCAGTCGACGCCTACGAGGGTGGTTACGCGGCGTACGTGCTGGCCCGCGCCGAACGCATGCGGGTGGCCGCGGGCACCGAGGCCCGCCGCCGCAACCTGATGCGCAAGGAGCTGGCGTGGTTGCGGCGAGGACCGCCCGCGCGGACGTCGAAGCCGAAGTTCCGCATCCAGGCCGCGAACGACCTGATCGCAGGAGAACCGGAGCCAAGGGATTCGCTGGCCCTGCAACGCTTTGCGACGGCCCGCTTGGGCAAGGACGTGTTCGACCTTCACCGCGTGTCACTCGAGGCGGGCGAGAAGCTGATCCTCGACAAGCTGGACTGGTCTATCGGGCCGGGCGTGCGCATCGGGCTGGTCGGTGTCAACGGGACCGGGAAGACGTCGGTGCTGAAGCTGCTGACCGGCGAGCTGCCACCGACGTCGGGCACCGTCAAGCGCGGTAAGACGCTCAGAATCGGCTATCTCCGCCAGGCGCTGGTCGAGATCGACGGCAACGAACGCGTCCTCGACGCCGTCGAGAGCGCCAAGCGGATCACCGAGCTCGCGGGCGGCAAGGAGGTCAGTACGGCCACCCTGCTCGAGGACTTCGGGTTCACGGGCGACAAGCTGACGACGCGAATCTCGGAACTGTCCGGCGGTGAGCGACGCCGGTTCCAGTTCCTGCGGCTGCTGCTCGACGAACCCAACGTGCTACTGCTCGACGAGCCGACCAACGACCTCGACATCGACACCCTGAACGTCATCGAGGACTACCTGGACGGCTGGCCAGGAACGCTGATCGTCGTTACCCACGATCGCTACTTCCTCGAACGGGTCAGCGACGTGACGTACGCGCTACCTGGCGGCGGCCGGTGCGTGCTCCTTCCCGGCGGGATCGAGCAGTACCTGGCCGAGCGGCCCACCGCCAACGGGACGTCGGCGACGCGTCCGAACGATCGCAACGAGACGGCGTCGGCGCGCGAGCGCAGGGCGGGAAAGCAGTTGTCCCGCATCGAGAGTCAACTCCGCAAGCTCGACGATCAGATCGCGAAGCTGCACCACACCATGGCCGACGCCGCCGCCGACCACGTGCGGCTGGCCGAGCTGAACTCCGAACTGCGCGAGCTGCATGCCCGCCAGCAGGCACTCGAGGACGAGTGGCTGGCTCTGGCGGAGGACTAGCGCCAGCCGATGGCCGACGGAACGGACCCGTCCTCGACCGCGGCGGCCAGTTGGCGATGGTCGCGCTCATTCTGGCCGGCATATGCCGAGGCGAAGTCGATGAGCGCCGTCCCCACCCGGGTACCGGTGCCCAGATAGTCCGCAATCGCGGCGGCGTCACCGCTGCGGGCATGCGCCCTCGCGAGCACCTGACCACACAACCCGGCGAAGTCGGGCAACCGGTCGGCGATGGTCTCGCCCTTCGGGATCACCTTGCCGTCGCGGAACTGCCGGACGTAGAAGTCACTGCCCTCGATGGTCGTCCAGCCGACGAACATGTCGGTGGAGCTCTGAATCAACCTCTGGCCGTTGATCACGCGCTGACCGTGGTGGGTGTACTCGCTGGGCTCGGTGAACTGTTCGTAGACCGACGGGCCCCTTTTGATCTGCAGGAAGAACGGGTCTTGTGTGCGCCGTTCCTCGAGCAACGCGAGGTAGACCCGCATCCCAACACTGCCCACCCCAACGACCTGACGGACCGTGTCGGCGAGGTCGAATCGCCTCAACAGGCTCCAGACGTGATCCGGTAGCGAGTCACGGTAGGCCAGGAAGATCTCGTCCGGATCGGCATCGGCTTCGCTGAAGGCGTGGGTGCGAAACGGCGGGTCCTCGACGATCCTGCGGCGGCCGTCGACGATGGTCGTCAACTTCCGCGACGCCCCACGGCTGGTGCGCTTTCGCAGCTGAGATTCGAGCTGACTGCCGACTTCGTCGGCGTCATAAGGCGCCAGGTACTTCAGCAGGTCGTCGACGACGATCTTGTCGTACCAGATGTCGATCTCGGGCATAGGCGCGTACCCGTGCATGCGGTTCGAGTAGCCGCGATACGCCGTGGAGACCGACTGTCGGCCAATGGATTCCGATAACCCGTGTGCCCGCGCCAGGACGACCAGGGATGCGGCCAGGCGCTTGACGTCCCATTCGAACGGGCCGGGCAGTGTCTCGTCGAAGTCACGCAGGTCGAAGGACACATTGCGCTCGGGCGTGTTCCACAGACCGAAGTTGAGAACGTGCGCGTCGCCACATAGTTGGACGGTGATGCCGGTGTTCGGCGTCGAGGCGAGATCTGCCGCCATCACCGCAGCGGCGCCGCGGAAGTACGCCCACGGGGATGCGGCCATCCGACCGTGCCGGATGGGCAACAGGTCTTCGGCGCGGAGGGCGTTCTGCGCCAGGATCGTCGCCGCGCGTCGTGCCCGCGGACGTTGGGATCCCAGACGGCAAGGCTGCGCCGCGGCACCACCTTCCTGGCCGCACGACCGTCTCCGGTATCGGTGCTGAGACTCGAGAGGGGCGACATCGAACAAGACTATCCGCGCAGGCGAATCCTGAGCTCGTCCGCGGTGTCGCGTACGACACCGAGCTGCTTGGCCACCTGAATCGGCGCAGTGCCACCGCGGGCGTCGCGTGAGTTCACCGAACCCGCGACGGTGAGCACTTCGCGGACCTCGGCGGTCAGCCCGGGGTGAATGGCCGCTAACTCGTCGTCGGCGAGCTCTTCGAGCCCGACGCCGCGCGCCTCGGCGGCCCGCACCGCGGCCCCCGCGGCCTCGTGCGCGACGCGGAACGGCAATCCCTGCCGGACAAGCCATTCGGCGACGTCGGTGGCCAGCGTGTAGCCCAATGGAGCAAGCTCGGCCATCCGGTCGGCGTCGAAGGTCAGCGTGCTGACGAGCCCGGCCATTGCGGGCAGCAGCATCTCCAGCTGACCCACCGAGTCGAAGACCGGCTCCTTGTCCTCCTGCAGATCGCGGTTGTACGCCAGCGGTTGTGCCTTCAGGGTGGCCAACAGCCCGGCGAGGTTGCCGATCAGGCGGCCCGACTTTCCACGGGCCAGTTCGGCGATGTCGGGATTCTTCTTCTGCGGCATGATCGAGCTGCCCGTCGACCAGGAGTCGTGCAGCTTGACGTAGCCGAATTCGGTTGTGCTCCAGAGGATGATGTCCTCGGCCAGTCGCGACAGATCGACAGCGATCATCGCCAGCACGAAGGCCGCCTCTGCGGCGAAGTCGCGGGAAGCCGTTGCGTCGATGGAGTTGTCGGCGGCGGCGGTGAATCCGAGATCCTCGGCAATGGCGTCGGGGTCCAGGCCCAGCGAGGACCCTGCGAGCGCCCCCGATCCGTACGGCGATATCGCGGCGCGGTCGTCGAAGTCGATGATCCTGTCTACGTCGCGGAGTAGCGGGTGGGCATGGGCGAGGAGGTGGTGCGCCAACAGGACCGGCTGCGCCGACTGCAGATGCGTCTTGCCCGGCATGATCTCCGTGGGATGGGACGCGGCCTGCGTCGCCAGCGCACCGACGACGTCGAGCACTCCGTTGCCGATGACCCGCATGGCGTCGCGCAGCCACATCCGGAACAGTGTGGCCACCTGATCGTTGCGCGAGCGGCCCGCTCGCAGACGCCCGCCGAGATCTTCGCCGGCCCGGTCGATCAGGCCGCGCTCCAGAGCCCCGTGCACGTCCTCGTCCGACAGCAGCGGCAGGAAGCTGCCGTCGACGACGTCGTCGCCAAGGGCGTCCAAGCCGGTGAGCAACCCGTCGCGTTGAGCTTCGTTCAGCAGGCCGGCCCGAAAGAGAACCAGGGTGTGCGCCTTGGATGCCCTCACGTCGTACGGCGCCAGGACCCAGTCGAAGTGGGTCGACTTGCTCAGCGCGGCGAGGGCGTCTGACGGGCCATTGGCGAACCGGCCGCCCCACAGCGAGCCTTCGTTGGTACTCATTTCTTCCTCGCGAGCAGACGTAAAGGTGTCGCGACACGCCGATTCGAGGGGCAATTTGCGTCTGCTCGCGGGAAGAAGGGTGGCGGGATGTGGGGAGCGCTCATCGGCCGGACAGGTCCCGCTGGGCGGCGATCTTCGACGACAAACCGTGCACGTGCACGAAGCCCTTGGCGCTCGACTGGTCGAACGTGTCGCCCTCGTCGTAGGTGGCGAGGTTGAAGTCGTACAGCGATTCGGGGCTGCGTCTGCCGTTGACGGCGATGTGCCCGCCGTGCAGCACCAGTCGGATCTCCCCCGTCACGTGCTCCTGGGTGTCCGCGACGAACGTCTCGAGAGCGCGCTTCAGGGGCGAGTACCACAGCCCGTCGTACACCAGCTCGCCCCAGCGCTGATCGGTGGTCCGCTTGAACCTGGCCAGTTCGCGTTCCAGCGTGACGTGCTCGAGCTCGGTGTGGGCGGTGATCAACACCATGGCACCGGGGGCCTCGTAGATCTCGCGGCTCTTGATGCCGACCAGCCTGTCCTCGACGACGTCGAGACGACCCACGCCCTGTGCGCCCGCGCGGCGGTTGAGCTCCACGATGGCCTCCAGCACCGTGACGGGCCTGCCGTCGATGGAGACCGGCGCGCCGTTGGCGAAGCCCACGATGACCTCGTCGGGTGAGCTCCAGTTGACCGTGGGGTCCTCGGTGTAGTCGTAGACGTCCTTGGTGGGAGCGTTCCAAAGATGTTCCAGGAAACCGGTTTCCACCGCGCGTCCCCACACGTTCTGGTCGACGGAGAACGGTGAGCGCTTGGTGACGTTGATCGGGATGGCGTTCTCCTCGGCGAACGCGATCGCCTTCTCCCGGGTCCGTGCATAGTCTCGGACCGGCGCCAGCACCTCGAGATCGGGTGCCAGCGAGGCGAACCCGACCTCGAAGCGCACCTGGTCGTTGCCCTTGCCGGTGCACCCGTGGGCGACGATGCCGCCGCCATGTTCGCGCGCTGCCTCCACCAGATGCTTGACGATCAGGGGGCGGCTGATCGCGGACACCAGCGGGTAACGGTCCATGTAGAGCGCATTGCTCTTGATGGTCGGCAGGCAATACTCCTCGGCGAACTCGTCGCGCGCGTCGACGACGACCGCTTCGACGGCGCCGCAGTCCAGGGCGCGCTGCCGCACGACCTCCATGTCTTCACCGCCCTGGCCCAGGTCGATGGCCACCGCCACGACCTCGCGGCCGGTCTCCTTGCCGATCCAGCTGATCGCCACGGAGGTGTCCAGACCGCCGGAGTACGCCAGGATGACGCGTTCGGACATTGAATCGATCTCCTCTTTAGTGTTCGGGCTACTGCAAGTCTTCGAGGGTGCTGGCCAGCTCGGCACCGGTCATGGGTTCGCGGGCCACCACCAGGATCGTGTCATCACCGGCGATGGTGCCGACGACGAAGGGCAGGGCTGAGCGGTCGATCGCGCTGGCGAGGTAGTGGGCCGCCCCTGGCGGGGTGCGAAGGACCGCGAGGTTGCCGCTGGCATCGGTGGACACCAGAAGGTCACCGAGCAGCTTGGACATCCGGTCGGTGCCCCCCGAAACGCCACGCACCGGGCTGCCGTCCTCCGGGACGATGTAGACGCCGGTGCCACCGTCGGCGCCCCGCAGCTTCACTGCACCGAGCTCCTCGAGATCGCGTGACAACGTGGCCTGGGTGACGTCGATGCCCTCGGCGGCCAGCATGGAGGCCAGTTCGCCCTGGCTACGCACCGGGTTGGACGACAGCAGCGTCACGATGCGCGCCTGCCGTCCGGCTCTCGTCGCTGTTGTCATGCGCGATCCCGCTTCGCTTCTCGCTGGAAAGTCATGCGCGATCCCGCTTCACTTCTCGCTGGAAAGTCATGCGCGATCCCGCTTCGCTTCTCGCTGGCCCGTCATTCCCCGGGTCACGACCGTTCCAGCAGCCACACCAGCAGCGCCTTCTGCGCGTGCAGACGGTTCTCGGCCTCGTCCCAGACCGCACTCTGCGGTCCGTCGATGACGTCGTCGGTGATCTCGTGTCCGCGGTGTGCCGGAAGGCAGTGCAGGACGACGGCGTCGGGATCTGACAGCTTCATCAGCTCGTCGTTCACCTGGAAGGGGCGGAAGGGACGAACCCGGTCGAGCCCGTCGTTCTCCTGGCCCATCGACGTCCAGGTGTCGGTGACGATGACGTCGACGCCGTCCGCCGCCGCCCTCGGGTCGGCGGTCACGGTGACCGATGCCCCCGTCTCGGCGGCCCGACGCTCCGCGGCCACCACGAACTGTCTGGCGGGCTCGAAACCCGTTGGCGCGGCGATCGTGACGTGGATGCCCGCGGTGACGCCGCCCAGCATCAGCGAGTGGGCCATGTTGTTGGCGCCGTCACCGAAGTAGGTCATCCGCAACCCCGCAAGGGCGCCCTTGCGTTCGGCAAGCGTCTGCAGGTCCGCGAGTACCTGACATGGATGGAACTCGTCGGACAGCGCGTTGACGACCGGCACCGTCGAACCAGAGGCCATGGCGGTCAGACGTTCCTGCGCGAAGGTCCGCCAGACGATGGCGTCGACGTAGCGCGACAGGACCTGCCCGGTGTCCTCGAGGGTCTCCTCGCGGCCGAGTTGTGTGCTGCGCCCGTCCACGACCACGGCATGACCGCCGAGTTGCGCGATTCCTACTTCGAACGAGAATCGCGTCCGAGTGGAGTTCTTCTCGAAGATGACGGCGACGCCGCGGGGTCCCTCCAGCGGGCGCGCACTGAATGGCGCCTTCTTGAGTTCAGCTGCGAGAGCGAGCACTTCGGCCTGCTCGCTCGGCGACAGGTCGTCGTCGCGCAGGAAGTTCCTGACGGTCACGATGTCTTCCCTGCCGTGTCGAGGATGGCTGGCAGTGCGGTGAGGAACGCCTCGATCTGTGCCTCGGTCACGATCAGTGGCGGAGCCAACCGGACGACGTCCGGCACCGCGGCGTTGACCAGGAATCCCGCCTCACGCGCAGCGACCTCGACCGCCTTGCCCTGCGGTGCGGTCAAGACGATGCCGCGCAGCAGTCCGCGACCCCTGACGTGGTCGACGAGTGGGTGGCCGATCGCCTCGATGCCGTGGCTGATCGTCTTGCCCAGCACGTCGGCGCGGCTGATGAGGTCGTCGTCGGCCAGCGTCTTGAGGACCGCGAGTGCGGCGGCGGTGCACACCGGATTGCCACCGAAGGTGCTGCCGTGCAGGCCGGGAGTCAGCAGTTCAGCAGTGTCGCCGATCGCCAGGCAGGCGCCGATCGGCAGCCCACCTCCCAGCCCCTTCGCGAGGGTGATCAGGTCGGGGGTGATGCCGTCGTGCTGGTGGGCGAAGAAGGTTCCCGTCCGGCCGACGCCGGTCTGCACCTCGTCGAGTACCAGGAGCGCACCGTGTTCGGCGGTGATCTCGCGGGCCGCGACGAGATAGCCCGGTGGCGGTGTGACGACGCCGCCCTCCCCCATGATCGGCTCGAGGAAGACCGCCGCGGTCCGGTCCGTCACGGCTGCGGCGAGTGCGGCGGCGTCGCCGTAGGGGACGTGGGTGACGTTGCCGGGCAACGGTTCGAACGGCGCCTGCTTGGCGGGCTGGCCCGTGAGCGACAACGAACCCATGGTGCGACCGTGGAACGCCCCTTCGGCGGCGACGAGTTCGGTGCGTCCGGTGAGCCGGCTGATCTTGAAGGCGACCTCGTTGGCCTCGGTGCCCGAGTTGCAGAAGAACACCCGGGCCTTGGTATCCCCACCGAGGTGGGCGATCAACGCCTCGGCCAACGCGATACCCGGCTCGGTGGCGTAGAAGTTCGACGTATGGCCGAGCGTGTTCAGCTGAGTCATTACTGCCTCGATGACGGCGGGGTGACGGTGTCCGAGCACGTTGACCGCGATGCCGCCGAGCAGGTCCACATAGGACTTGCCGTCGGCGTCGGTGACGACCGCGCCGTCGCCGCTGACCAACGCGACCGGCGGCGTTCCGTAGTTGTCCATCATCACGGCTTGCCAACGCTCTTGCAGATCTTGGGTTTTGGTCACTTCATCACCACCTTCGTTCCAGATCCCTCATTGGTGAACAATTCGGCCAGCACGCAGTGCTCGACGCGACCATCGATGACGTGCGCGCTCGGCACGCCACCGGCGACTGCGCGCAGGCAGGCCTCGATCTTGGGCACCATCCCCGATTCGAGCGACGGGAGTAGGCCCGTCAGGGTCGCCACGTCGATCTCGCTGACCAGCGACGTGCGGTCCGGCCAGCTGGTGTAGAGGCCTTCGACGTCGGTGAGCATCAGTAGTTTCTCGGCGTTGAGCGCCTCGGCCAGGGCGGCGGCCGCGGTGTCCGCGTTGATGTTGTGCACCACGCCGGCAGCGTCCGGCGCGATGGTCGAGACCACCGGAATACGGCCTGCGGCAATGAGATCCAACACCGCCCTGGTATCGACCTTCTCGACGTCGCCAACGAGCCCGATGTCGGTGGGCACGCCACCGACGGTCACGCTGCGCCGCACCGCGGTGAACAGGTGCGCGTCCTCACCGGTGATGCCGACGGCATACGGCCCGTGACCGTTGATCAGACCGACGAGCTCGCGGCCGACCTGACCGAACAGAACCATCCGGGCGACTTCGAGCACCTCCGGTGTGGTGACCCGAAACCCGCCCTTGAAGTCGCCCTCGATGCCGAGCCGTTTGAGCATGGCGCTGATCTGCGGGCCCCCACCGTGGACGACGACGGGGTGGATGCCGCAGTTGCGCAGGAACACCATGTCGGCGGCGAACGCGGCTTTGAGGACGTCGTCGGTCATTGCGTTTCCGCCATACTTGACGACGACGATCTTGCCGTGCAGCTGCTTGAGCCACGGTAGGGCCTCGGCCAGCACCGCCGCCTTCGTCTCGACGTCCGCGGTCACATGCTCTTCGCACGAGCGCTCATCGGTCGTCACGAGGAGTAGGCCGAGTTCTCTTCGACGTAGGCGTGGGAGAGATCCGTGGTGCGAATGGTCGCCGCGCCGGTGCCGACGCCGAGGCCGACGACGACGGAGATCTCGGCGCCAGACAGATCCACCTCTCGCGCGCCGGGCGCGCCGGCGCCGTCCACGCACACCGGATAACCGTTGAAGGACACGCTGATCCGGCCCGGGTCCATGGCGACCGGCGCCATCCCGACTGCGGCGAGAACCCGGCCCCAGTTCGGGTCGGAACCGAAGATGGCCGTCTTGACCAGGCTGTCGCGGGCGATGACACGCGCAGCGACGAGAGCGTCCTCCTCGCTGGCGGCGCCGTCGACGGTTACGGCGACGCGCTTGGTGACGCCCTCCGCGTCCGCCTGCAGCTGCGCGCACAGGTCGTCGCAAACGGCGAGAACGGCGGCGTCGAGTTCGGCTTGACTGGGCGCGATCTCGCTGGCGCCGGAGGCGAGGAGCAGCACGGTGTCGTTGGTCGAACAGCTGCCGTCGATGTCGAGCCGGTCGAAGGTGTGGGCAGCGGCGTTGCGCAGCGCGCGGTCTAGCGCGTCGGCGTCTGCCACCGCATCGGTGGTGATGACGCACAGCATGGTGGCCAGCGATGGTGCCATCATGCCCGCCCCCTTCGCCATGCCGCCGACCATCCAGCTGCCCTCGTGGTGCAGCGCAACCTGTTTCGGAACGGTGTCGGTGGTCATGATGGCCCTGGCCGCCTCGGCCCCACCGGTCAGGCCGCCTGCCATCTCGTGCACGATGTCCTTGACGCCGCCGAGGACCTTGTCCATGGGCAGCCGGTCACCGATCAGTCCGGTGGAGCAGACGGCGACTTCGATGGCCCCGGTCTCGGTTCCCCAGTCGGACAGGGCGTTCGCGACGGCCTCGGCGGTCGCGTGGGTGTCCTGGAAGCCCAGCGGTCCCGTGCAGGCATTCGCCCCACCGGAGTTGAGGATGACGGCGCGCAGACGCTTGGTCGTCATGACCTGCTGCGTCCACAGCACCGGGGCGGCCTTGACCTTGTTTCGGGTGAACACCGCGGCCGCACCGTAGTCCGGGCCCTCGTTGAAGACCAACGCCAGGTCCGGTTTGCCGGAGACCTTGATGCCCGCCGAGATGCCGGTCGCCCGGAAGCCCGAAGGAGCGGTCACGCCCTGGTTGCGTACGAGGCTGCCGTCGCCTCCCCGGTCGCTTCGCTCTCCCCCGCAAGCGGGGGGACCCCCAGCGCCGGTCAAGGTGCCACACCCACGATCGAAAGTCCTTCCGTCTCCGGCCATCCCAGTGCCAGGTTCATCGACTGCACGGCTGCCCCTCCAGTTCCCTTGACCAGGTTGTCGATCGCACACAGCGCCACCAGCACGCCGGCGTCCGCATCGACGGCGACGGCGACTTGGGCGGCGTTGCTGCCGATCACCGATCCGGTGGTCGGCAGGCGTCCCTCCGGCAGCAGATGAACGAACGGCTCACCCCCGTACATCTTTTCGTACGCAGCCCGGATCTCCGACAGCGGTGCATCGGTTCGCGCCGTGCACGTGGCAAGGATGCCGCGCGACGTAGGGATGAGCACGGGCGTGAAGGAGACCGTGACGTCCTTGTCGGTGACCGTGCGCAGACCCTGCGCGATCTCGGGTGTGTGCCGGTGCGCCCCGGCGACGTTGTACGCCCTCGCCGACCCGATCACCTCGGAGCCGAGGAGGTCGACCTTCGCGGCGCGGCCCGCCCCGGACGTGCCGCTCACCGCGACTACCGTCACGGCAGGCTCGACCAGGTCCTCGGCCAGTGCGGGCAGCAGGGCGAGAAGGGCGGCCGTCGGATAGCAGCCGGGAACGGCGACGCGCTTGGTGACCCGCAGCGCCTCCCGCCCGCCGGGCAGCTCGGGTAGGCCGTAGGGCCAGCTGCCCGCGTGGGCCGAGCCGTAGAACCGCTCCCACGCCGCGGGGTCGGTGAGCCGGAAGTCGGCGCCACAGTCCACGATCAGGGTGTCGGATCCGAGTTGTTCGGCCAGCGCGGCGGAGTACCCGTGCGGCAGAGCCAGGAACACCATGTCGTGACCGGCCAGCACGTCGACGTCGGTCGACTCGAGAACCCGGTCGGCCAATGGCAACAGGTGCGGGTGGTGCTCGGTGAGGCCGGTTCCCGCGCTGGCCGCGGCCGTCAACGCCCCGATGGTCAGGCGACCGTCCGCAAGGGCGGGGTGACCGAGCAGCAGGCGCAGGATCTCGCCGCCCGCGTAGCCGCTGGCACCCGCCACCGCTACTGAGATCATGCAGCGATTCTGCATGGTTATGCAGACAGGTGCAAATTCATTATCGGCGTTGTACGGCGCCGACGCGTTCGACGGCCACGGCGACCGCCGCGTCGCGTGCCGCGCTCGCCTCGTCCTCGGTCAACGTTCGGTCGGGCGCGCGGAACCGCAGGGCCAGTGCCAGGGACTTGTTCCCCTCGCCGACCTGCGGACCGGCGTACACGTCGAACACCCTGACGTCCTCAAGCAGCTCGCCTGCCCCGTCGCGCACCGCGTCGACGACGACCTGGGCGGCGACATCAACGGAGACGATGAGGCTGACGTCCTGGAACACCGCGGGAAACGGGGACACCGTGGGCGCGGGCAGGCGTTCGATCACGGGGACGGCGCTGAGGTCGAGTTCCACGGCACAGACGCCCTTCGGTAGGCCCGTGCGCTCGATGACCGCGGGATGCAACTGGCCCGCATGACCGATCACCTCCCCGTCGAGGACGATCTCCGCACAGCGCCCCGGATGCCACGGCAGCTGCTGCGTGGCCCGGAAATCGAACTCGACTCCGCAGGCCCTGCCGATGACGCGCACCGCCTCGAACGCGTCTACTGCGTCGACCGGACGCCCCGGCCCCCATGGGCCTGCCGGTTCGCGCATGCCGGTGAGGACGGCGCCGACGTGCAATGGCTGCCGGGGCAGCGCCGCGTCGATGGTCGCGATCTCGGCATCGGTGGGACGACGGTCGACGGGGAGCGGCTCGACGGTCTTGGTCTGCGCGGTGGCCAGCACCACCTGCTCGACGCCGAACAACGCGATGTCCAGGGCGCCGCGGGAGACGTTGCGGACCAACGCCTCCAGCAGGCCCGGCAGAAGTGTCGTCGCGAGCTGGGGACGATCGGCCTCCAGCGGGTTGAGCAACATCATGGTGGCGCGCCGGTAATCGTCGTCGGGCAGTCCCCATGCGTCGAAGATTCCCGCGGGCAGGAACGGCGTCGGCAGGACTTCCACGAAACCGTTGAGCGCCAACGATCTTCCGATCGCCCGCCGACGCTGCTGAGCGGGGGTCAGTCCGCGCCCGGCGGGCGCAGGCGGCAGGACGGAAGGGATCTTCTCGAGACCTTCGAGCCGCAGCACCTCTTCGACCAGGTCGGCGGGCAGCTTGAGATCGGCCCGCCAACTCGGCGGCACGACCGTGACTTGACCGTCGCAGACGGTGACCCGACCGCCGATCTGGGTCAGTCGTCGCACCGTCGCGCCGTCCTCGTAGCGCACACCTGCCATCCGATCCGGCAGGTCCTCGGGCATGCCGACCGGCGCCGGCGACCAGTCGTCGCGCGGTGGGTCACCACGCCAATCGGTGAGCGTCGGCTCGACGGTTCCGTTGGCGACGTCTGCCAGCAGGGTGGCGCAACGATCAAGTGCTGCAACGGAGATCGCCGGGTCGACGGTGCGCTCGTAACGCCGGCCCGCTTCGCTGACGAGATGCAGCCTGCGCTGGGTGCGCGATACGGCCGCCGGGTCCCACACCGCGGCCTCGAGCAATACGTCGGTGGTGCTGTCCCGTACCTCGGTGGTGCCCGCGCCCATCACACCGCCGATGGCAGCGGTCGCGACGTCGTCGACGATCAGCACGTCACCGGGATCGAGCCGACGGTCGACGTCGTCGAGGGTGACAACCACCTCCCCCTGCTTCGCGAAACGCACGTCGAAACCGCCCGTGATGAGGCTGCGGTCGTGGGCGTGCATCGGGTGGCCGATCTCGAGCATGACGTAGTTCGTCACGTCGACGGCGGGCGAGATGGCACGGATCCCGCTCAACATCAGCCGTCGTCGCAGCCACCACGGAGACACCGCGGTCGGGTCGATGCCGGAGACGGGACGGAGCCCGAATCGTTGTACGCCGGTACCGGGTTGGACCGTCAGCGGCCAAGCATCGCCCGTGGCGGGCAGCGGCTCGACGTCGGCCGGATCGACGAAGTCGAGATCGTAGGCGCATGCGATCTCCCTGGCCATCCCGCGGACGGAAAGGCAGTAACCGCGGTCGGGCGTGATGGCGAGGTCGAACACGACGTCGGCGAGGCCGAGGACGTCAGCCGCGGGATCGCCCGGCGCGGCGGTGCCAGGGGGTAACACCAGAATTCCGGAATGCTCGGAGCCCAGGTTCAACTCGGACGCCGAGCAGATCATGCCGTCGGACGTGCGACCGTACGTCTTGCGCTTGGCGATGGTGATACCACCGGTCGGCTCAGTGTTTGGCAACACAGTACCAGGCAGCGCAACCACGACCAAGTCATCCACGGCGAAATTGGTTGCACCGCAGACGATGTCACGCGGTTCCTCCTCACCGAGATCGACCTTGCAGGCGCGGATCGGCTTCTTGAACTCGGTGAGCTCCTCGATCACGACGACCCGGCCGATGGTGAGCGGCCCAGACACCGGGCCGACGGGAATGATCCTCTCGACCTCGTGGCCGATGCCGATCAGGGCCCGTTCGAGCTCCTCGGGTGAGACGTCCCAGCCCGGGGCGCCGGCCTGCACGACCTCGCGCAGCCAGCTGTAGGGAATGCGCATCAGGCGCCCACCCCGAATGGCAGGGAGAACCGCACGTCGCCCTCGACCATGTCGCGCATATCGGGAATCCCATTGCGGAACTGCAGAGTTCGCTCCAAGCCCATGCCGAAGGCGAAACCGGAATACTCGTCCGGGTCGATACCGCAAGCGCGGAGCACGTTCGGATTGACCATCCCGCAGCCACCCCATTCCACCCAGCCGGGGCCGCCCTTCTTGTTCTCGAACCAGACGTCGACCTCGGCCGACGGCTCGGTGAACGGAAAGAAGTGCGGACGCAGTCGGGTACGCCCTTGCGGCCCGAACTCGGCGCGGGCGAAGGCGTCCAGCGTGCCGCGCAGGTTCGCCATCGTCAGTCCGCGGTCCACCGCCAGGCCCTCCACTTGATTGAAGACCGGCGTATGGGTGGCGTCGAGTTCGTCGGTGCGGAAGGTGCGGCCGATCGACACGATGTACACCGGCAGCTCGCGTTCCAGCAGCGCGCGGATCTGCACCGGCGAGGTGTGGGTACGCAGAACCAGCCTCGATCCGTCCGGGCCGACCTGGAACGTGTCCTGTTCGCTGCGGGCCGGGTGATCGGGCGGGAAGTTCAGCGCGTCGAAGTTGAACTGCTCGGTCTCGACCTCGGGGCCTTCGGCCAGTTCCCAACCCATCGCGACGAACACGTCGGCGACGTGATCGGCGAGGATGGTGATGGGATGCCGGGCCCCGATCGGCTCGCGGGTCGACGGCAACGTCACGTCAATGCGCTCCGCAACGAGGGCGGCAGCATCGCGTTCGGTGCGCAGGATCTCGATTCTGGCGTCGAACGCGACCTGCACGGCCGTGCGGGCCTCGTTGACGCGGCGGCCGGCATCGGCGCGGTCTGCCTTGGCGAGAGCGCCGAGCGCCTGCCGGGCCAAGGCGATGGGCGACCGGTCGCCGAGGTGCTCGGTCTTGGCGCGGGCCAGAGCGTCGAGGTCGCCGGCCTGCTCGAAGGCATGACGGGCCGCGCTGACCGCAGTGGTCAGCGCTTCCTGCGACAGTCCCGACGAGTCCGGCTGATCAACCACCCGGCGATCATAGCGACGGGCGGAGTGTGACTCGCGATACCCTCATGCGCCGGTCACCGGGCGTTGGCCCAAGGTCAGCGGTTGCGCGGCCCGGTACTGGTCGAGCACCACCGGCGTCGGATCGGCGGTGTAGGACGCCGTCACACCGAATGCCCACGCCGGAGGCTCATCGGATTGAGACAGGGTCCATGCCGCCTGCCTGGCCGCGCCGAGCGCGACGTATTCGGCTGGCGTTGGCACGTGAACGGGAACGCCAAGAACCGCGGGGGCGATGCGCCGGACGGCTTCGGAGCGTGCTCCGCCACCCACCATGATCACCCGTCCGACGTCGACGCCCTGACCGGATATCTGCGCAACGCAGAATTCAATCGATGCGAGCAGCCCCTCGACTGCTGCTCGAGCAACGTTGGCAGGTAAAAGGTTTCGAGTGGTGACGCCATGCAGCGCGCCCGCCGCCTCGGGTAGATTCGGCGAGCGTTCCCCGTCGAAGTACGGCACCAACGTCAGCCCCCCGGCACCCGGTGGGGCGGTGAGCGCGAGGCGATCGAACTCGTCGAAGTCCACGCCGAGCATCTTGGCGACCGCCGCGAGCACGGGCGCACCGTTGAGCGTGCACACCAACGGGAGCTGACGCCCGGTGGCGTCGGCGAACCCGGCAACCAGGCCGGCAGCGTCATGGGAAGCGACGTCACCGACTGCGCTCACCACGCCGGAGGTCCCCAGCGAGACGACGCAGTCCCCCGGCACCACCCCGAGGCCCAGCGCCGCAGCGGCGTTGTCGCCCGCGCCGGGCCCGAGCACCGCTCCGGTCGTGGTCCGCCCGGCGGCCTCGTTCGGTTCCAGAACGAGGGGCACGGCCGGGCGGCGCCCCCGCATGGCCAGTTCGAGCAGGTCTGATCGGTACCTGCCGTCCGCTGCGGCGAAGTAACCGGTGCCGCTGGCGTCGCTGCGGTCCGTGCGGATGTCGTCGATGTCTGCCGAACCGGACAACCGCCACGTCAGCCAGTCGTGCGGTAGGCACACGGCAGCAGTGGCCTGGGCGTTCTTCGGCTCGTTGTCGGCCAGCCAGCGCAGCTTCGTCGCGGTGATCGAGGCGACGGGAACGACCCCGACCCGGTCGGCCCATTCCGCGGAACCCCCGAGCTCCTCGATCAAGGCCACCGCGGCGTCACTGGACCGGGTGTCGTTCCACAGCAAGGCGTCTCGCACGATGTTGCCCGCGGTGTCAAGACAGATCATGCCGTGCTGCTGCGCACCGACCGATACCGCGGCCACGTCGTCGAAACCTCCGGCCGCGGCCGCCGCATCCCCGAGCGCGGCCCACCAGGCCGACGGGTCGACCTCCGTGCCGCCAGGATGTGGCGCAGCACCCGAGCGCACCGTTTCACCGGTGTCGGCGTCACAGATCACGACCTTGCACGACTGTGTGGACGAGTCGATTCCCGCGACGAGCGCCACGACAACCTCCTTCGGAACGTCGGAAGCCTCCACCTTAGTGCGAAGCTACTCGGATGAAACGGCCTCTGGTCGCCCTCGCAGCGATCGTCATCGGATCCGCCGGACTCGGAGCGCCACCGGTCGCGCGGGCAGACTGCTCGGCCCAGCTCGCCACGACCGACTGCGACCTCCAGGCGCGCGTCAACGAGGCGGACGCCTACCTCGCCACCCGTCCCGGTTCGGTCGGCTACGTCCTGCGGGATCGCAAAACGGGTGCGACTTATCGCAACTCGCATGCCGGCGACATGGTGTGGACCGCCTCCACGATCAAGCTGGCCATGGTCGTCGACCTCCTGACCCGTGCGCGCGCAGGCGCGATTACGCTCACCGACTCCGACCGAAGCCTGATGGCGGCGATGATGCACTCGTCCGACGACGACGCCGCCGACGTTCTGTGGACGCGCTTCAGCGGCGCCGACCACCGCGTCTACAACAACGGCTTCCCCCGGTACGGAATGACGGATCTGCAACCGCAACAAGGCTTCAGCAGCGTCTACCCGTACTGGGGATTCCAGAAGTCAACGGCAAACGACCTCGACCGGCTCGTCAACTACGTGCTCACCGGGCTCGAGCGCGCCCAGACCGCGGCGATCGTGTACGAGTTACAGAACGTCGCATCCAACCAGCAGTGGGGAGTCTGGGGTGCTGGCGCAGCCATGGCTCCCGGCAACAAGGACGGCTGGTCATTGGAGCAGGGCGGCTGGGTGACCAACTCGGTCGGCTTCGCCGGAGCCGGTCAGCGCTACACACTCGTCATGATGAACACTCTCGGCGGCGCGGGTGGATACGACGACGGCGTCGCGACCACGACCCACCTGGCTCAAGTCCTGTTGGCGGGCCTCGAACCCGGCTGAGTTGCCGTTACACCCGCGCTGAGGGGTTTGCGACCAACCGAGAGGGGGAATAATCCGCGCATGTTGATCCGACGAATCGCGCGTCCCATGCTGGCGGCCACCTTCATCACCCGTGGCGTCGATGCCGTGCGCAGCCCCAAGCCTGCGGCCGATGCGGCGCGCCCGACCCTAGAGGGGTTGAGCAAGCTCCCAGCGCCCGTTGGCCCGAACGTTCCGACCAACCCCGAGACCGTCGCCAAGGTCACCGCCGGTGTGCAGATCGGTGCGGGGCTACTGCTCGCCGCAGGCCGCCTGCCGCGACTCTCGTCAGCCGCGCTGGCGGTCAGCGTGGTGCCGGGAAGCCTTGGCGGACATGCTTTCTGGAATGAGACGGACCCCGCTCGCAAGGCAGCCGAGCGACGGGCCCTCATCACCGACGTGGGTCTGATCGGTGGCTTGATCATCGCGTCGGTCGACACCGAGGGCAAGCCGTCCCTTGGCTGGCGGGGCCGGCGCGCCGCCCGCAAAGTGAGCGATCGGGTCTCCGGTGTGCTGCCGAGTGGATCCGACTCGGATGGCGCGCTCATCGACAGCGAGCTGGTCGACCGGGTCGGCCAGGGGCTGCAGACCGGACTTCACGTCGGCGCCGAGCGTGGCCGCGAGATCGCCCACGTCGCACTGGAACGTGGCTCCGAGCTGGCCGACGTGGCGGTCGAGCGCGGCTCTGAGTTGGCCGACGTCGCCCGTGAACGTGGTCCCAAACTCGCCAAGAAGGCGCGCAAGCGTGGTACCGAGCTGGCCGAGATCACGCAGAATCGTGGTGCCGAGTGGGCCGAAGTTGCCCGCGAGCGCGCGCCCCAACTCGCTAAGGCGGCCCGCGAGCGTGGCACCGAACTCGCCGAAGTGGCGCGCGAACGCGGCGCCGAGTTCGCCGAGCTCACCCAGGACCGGAGCGCGGAGCTCGCTGACGCCGCCAGGGCAGAGGCCAAGAAGCGCCGGCGCGGATGAGGTCAGGCCGCCGGTAGATTGACGGTATGACTACCGGCGGCTTCGACCCTCAGTACGGCGACCCCCAGCACGGCGACTCTCCGATCCGCCGCGTCGAGCCGGGCGGTCTGCTGCCCCGGTTCCTCGCCAGGGTCGTCGACGGCATCATCGTCGGCATCGTCGGATACATCATCCTGTTCGCGCTGCACATGCAGTCGAGCATTCTGGTGACCGGGCTGTTCACCGGTCTGCTGATGTTCATCTACTTCGTGGCGTTCGAGGTCACCCAGGGGTCGACGCCCGGCAAGAAGCTGCTCGGGCTGAGTGTCCGCGGACCCGGCGGCGCACCGAAGCCCGACGTTCAGCAGTCGGCGGTCCGCAACGTCTTCACGCTGCTGCCGATCGTCCCGTTCATCGGAGGTCTGCTCGGCGTCATCGCCATCATCGTGATCGCGGTGACGATCAGCGGTAGCCCCACCAAGCAGGGCAAACACGACCAGCTCGCGGGCGACACGCAGGTGGTCAAGGGCTGATCCAGCCCGTCAGATCACCAGGTCCAGCAGCAGCACCACGGCCAGCCCGCTGACCGACAACACCGTCTCCATGATCGACCACGTCTTGATCGTTTGACCAACGGTGAGCCGGAAGTACTGATTCACCAGCCAGAAGCCTGCGTCGTTGACGTGGGAGAAGAACAGCGAGCCAGCGCCGACCGCCAGGACCACCAACGAGACCTCACTGGACGGCAGACCCGCCACCAACGGGACCACCAGCGACGAGGCGGTGATGGTGGCCACGGTCGCCGAGCCCGTTGCCAGCCTGATCAGTACGGCGATCACCCAGGAGAGCACGAGCACCGAGATGCTCGCGCCCTCGGCCCAGCGGGCCAGCAGCGTGCCGATACCGCTGTCGACCAGCACCTGCTTGAACCCACCGCCCGCAGCGACGATCAGGATGATCCCGGCGACCGGCGGGAGGCCGGACTCGATGGTCTTGACGATCTCGTCGCGACCCATCGCGGCACCGCGGCCGAGGGTGAACATGCCGACGATGACGGCGATCAACAGCGCGATCAGCGGAGTGCCGAGGGTGTCGAACACCTGACGCACGAGGTTGGACTTGTCGTCGATGAAGATGTCGACCAACGCCTTGCCGAGCATCAGGACCACCGGAAGTAAGACAGAGAAGAGTGTGATGGCGAAGGACGGCCTGCGCCGCACCTCGTCCTCGGAGAAGCGCTCCGCGTCGAAGGTGTCCGGTGCGTCGACCACGACCCAGCGCCCCGCCAGCTTCCCGAACAGCGGGCCGGCCAGGATGATCGTCGGCACTGCCACCACGACGCCGAGAGCCAGCGTGATACCCAGGTCGGCACCGAGCAGACCGATTGCAGTCAACGGGCCGGGATGTGGCGGTACGAAGCCGTGCATCGCCGAAAGGCCTGCCAGAGCGGGGATTCCGACGGTGATGAGAGACAGCTGCGAGCGGCGTGACACCAGGTAGATCACCGGCATCAGGAGCACGAGACCGATCTCGAAGAACATCGGCAGGCCGATGATCGCGCCCACCAACGCCATCGCCCATGGCAACATTCGCGGCGACGCGTGCCCGACGATGGTGTCGACGATCTCGTCGGCGCCACCGGAGTCGGCGAGGAGTTTGGCGAACATCGCACCGAGGGCGATGAGTATGCCGACGCTGGCCGCCGTGTCACCGAATCCCTTTGCGAACGAGGTCAATACGGTCTGAATGTTCTCGTCCGCGACGATGCCCACGGTGAGGGCCCCGAAGATCAACGAGAGGAACGGGTGCAGCTTGACCAGGGTGATCAGCACGACGATCACGGCGATGCCCGCGATGAATGCCAGGACGAGCTGCCACCCGGACGCGACCGGTTCCGTCAACTTCGGTGCATCGTCGGCGAGAAGGGTAATTCCCGAGATCATCACAACTCCTGTCCGGTGCGGGCGAGATAGTTCTCCACGATGGAATCGATGTCCTGATCGACGTCGATGTCGACGCCGTGCTCCTCGGCCGACAGTGGCTCGAGGGTCTCGAACTGCGATGCCAGAAGCGACGGCGGCATGAAGTGCCCCGGCCGGCTGGCCTGTCGGCGACCGATCACCTCGGGCGTTCCGGCCAGATGCAGAAACTGAACGTCCGGGCAGTGCCGCCGAAGTTGGTCGCGGTAGCCGTGCTTGAGTGCCGAGCAGCTCATCACCCCGCCGTCGGGATGAGCAGCCAGCCACTCCCCGATCGAGTCCAGCCAGGGTCTCCGGTCGTCGTCGTCGAGCGCTTGGCCGGCGGTCATCTTCGCGATGTTCGCCGCGGGGTGGAAGTCGTCCGCGTCGGCGAACGGCACGCGGAGCCGTTGTGCGAGCGCTGCGCCGACGGTGGACTTACCCGAGCCCGAAACACCCATGACCACGATTGGCGACGGCACTGCTCAACCTCCCGATCCGATGCACCCAGTTGTGTCTGGCATCACACAGCGTGCACGAATGATCTGATTATTGCAACCAACTGGGTCAAAGATCAGTTCTTACGCCAGTCAGCAAACCCTATGACAAGATGTGTCGCGTGGTTCCGCCGCCAAACGTCAGCGCCCTGCACGACAACGTGCTGACGGCGCTCGGGGCTGAGATCGTGTCCGGCACCCTGCCCTCGGGCGGGATCATCAATCTCGAGGGAGTCGGCGCGCAGTACGGCGTGTCACGCAGCGTGGCGCGGGAAGCCGTCCGGGTTCTCGAATCGATGGGCCTCGTCGCATCCCGCCGCCGCGTCGGCATCACCATCCAACCCCAGGATCGATGGAATGTGTTCGATCCCAGGGTGATTCGATGGCGCATCGAATCCGGCGACCGCGCCGCCCAGTTGGTTTCACTATCCGAGTTGCGCCTCGGGTTCGAGCCAACCGCGGCCGCACTTGCCGCGCGCCGAGCCGATCCACACCAGTGCCGCATCATGGCCGCCGCCGTCTCGGACATGGTGATGCACGGCCGCTCGGGCGATCTGGAAGCATACCTGTTGGCGGACAAGGTCTTTCACCGAACGCTACTCGAGGCCAGCGGGAACGAGATGTTTCGCGCCCTCAACGGTGTCGTCGCCGAGGTCCTGACCGGACGAACCCATCACGGCCTGATGCCGGAGACCCCGAACCCGGTGGCGATCGCGCTGCACGACGAGGTCGCGCGGGCCATCCGGATGCGCGACGAGGACGCGGCCGAGCGCGCAATGAGGGCGATCATCGACGAGGCCATGACAGAGGTCAGCTCGTCCGAGGAGCCGAAGTGAGCAGAGGCCCAGCGACGGCACGCAGGTTGTTCGACCGCTTCGAACCGGTGCACGCATTGACCTACTTCGCACCGGAGGCCCGCACCGCGTTCGACGGAGTTGGTCTCCGCGGATTTTGGATGGGGTACTTCGCGGCGCGTTCGGCCCCGCTGGGCCCGGCGCCCGCCGACGTCGTCACCGCCATGTTCTACAACTTCTCCCCGTCCCACGTCGCGCGGGCGCTGCCCGCAGCGTGGGAGCTGGCGAGCACCGCCGAAGTACTGCGCGTCCGGGAGTCCTCCGCGGTGGCCGCCCTGCGGCGATGTGGCGTCCTCGACGACCCCCTGCGCACCGCGGCCGATCTGTTGGCGAAGGCAGCCATCGGCGCGTCGAGAGATGGACGCCCGCTGTTCGCGGCAAACCATGCGCTGCCATGGCCGTACGAGCCCCTCGCGCGGCTCTGGCACGCGGCCACCCTGCTGCGCGAACAACGCGGCGACGCCCACGTCGCCGTCCTCGTCGCCAACGGCGTCGGTGGGCGGGAGTGCAACGTCCTGCATTCGGTCGCCGACCGGGTGCCCAGGGACTTCATCATGCGCAGCCGCCAGTACGACGACGACGAATGGCGCTCCTGCGCGGAACGGCTTGCCGAGCGGGGAATACTGAATCGCGATGGCGCACTGACGAACTCGGGCCGCGAGTTCAAGCAGCACCTCGAGGACACCACCGACGAGTTGGCCCTGCACGCATTCGATTCACTCGATGACGCCGAACTCGAACTGCTGTTCCGCACGCTCACGCCGATCACCAGGGCGGTGATCGCGGGCGGCGACATCCCCGCCGCCACGCCAATGGGCCTACGCCGCGACGACCTCGGCGACGACGGCGCGCACCTCGACTAACGCGGCGCGTACATGATGAGCCCGACGCCGACGACGCAGATCACGGCGCCGGTGACGTCCCACCGGTCCGGTCGGAACCCGTCGGCGACCATGCCCCACAGCAGGGAACCGACGATGAACACCCCGCCGTAGGCTGCCAGCACCCGCCCGAAGTGCTCATCCGGC
>NZ_JAVROT010000094.1:0-10581 GCF_032162605.1 Mycobacterium sp.
CCGGCAAGTCGATGTTCCTGCAGACGCTGGTGTTGTCGGCCGCGGCCACGCACACACCGCGCCAGATCCAGTTCTACTGCGTCGACATGGGCGGCGGCGGGCTCATGTACCTCGAGGATCTCCCGCATGTCGGCGGTGTCGCGACCCGATCCGAACCCGATCGCGTCAACCGCGTGGTCGCCGAGATGAAAGCCGTTCTGCGCCAACGTGAGGCGACGTTCAAGCAATATCGCGTCGGCTCGATTGCCACGTATCGCCAGATGCGCGACGACCCGGACAGCCCGGCCGCCGCGGACCCGTTCGGCGACGTCTTCCTGGTGATCGACGGCTGGCCCGCCTTCGTTGCAGAGTTCCCCGACCTGGAGCCCATCGTCCAGGACCTTGCCGGTCAGGGCCTGGCCTACGGCGTGCACACGGTCATCTCCACGCCGCGCTGGACCGAACTCAAGTCGCGCATCCGCGACTACCTGGGCACCAAGGTCGAGCTCCGACTCGGCGACGTCAACGAGACGCAGATCGACCGCATCACTCGCGAGATCCCGGCCAATCGCCCTGGGCGCGGCATCTCGATGGAGAAGCACCACCTGATGATGGGCGTGCCCCGGCTGGATGGAGTGCACAGCGCACTCGACATCGTCCCGGCGATCTCCGCGGCCGTCGAGCACGTCGCCTCCCTGCACACGGATCAGGCGCCCTTGGTGCGCGTGCTGCCCGAGCGCATCTACCTGCGCGACCTCGACTCAACGCCGCCGGGACCGGAGTCGGACTACCGCACCCGGTGGACGGTTCCGTTCGGTGTCCGCGAGTCGGACCTGTCGGTGGCCTACAGCCCGATGCACACGTCGCCGCACCTGATCATCTTCGGGGCGCCGAAGTCGGGCAAGACCACCATCGCCCATGCCGTCGCCTCGGCGATCTGCGCCCGGAACTCGCCGAAGCAGGTGCGCTTCATGCTGGCCGACTATCGGTCGGGCCTGCTGGACGCCGTACCGCAGAGTCATCTACTTGCGGCTGGCGCCGTCAACCGGAACCACACGTCGCTCGAGGAGTCGATCAAGGCGCTTGCCGCCATCCTGAAGAATCGGCTGCCACCGGCGGACCTGACCACTTCGCAGCTTCGAACCCGGTCGTGGTGGACGGGACCCGACGTCGTACTTCTGGTCGACGACTGGCACATGATCGTCGCCGCGAGCGGTTTGAACCCTCCGATGTCGCCGCTGGGTCCTTTGCTGCCCGCGGCCGCCGACATCGGCCTCCACATCGTGGTCACCTGCCAGATGAGCCAGGCGCACAGAGCCACGATGGACAGGTTCGTCGGCGCCGTGTTCGGTGCCGGATCACCAACGCTCTTCCTCTCCGGCGAGAAGATGGAGTTCCCGACCAGCGAATTCAAACTCAAGCGGCGGCCTCCTGGCCAGGCGCTTCTGGTATCGCCGGACGGCAGGGAGGTCGTCCAGGCGGCCTACGTCGATCCACCCGAAGAAGAAGTGTTCGCACCACCCCTGGACGCCCGGTAATATTCCACACGGACGTTCAGCAACGCATCGGGCAGTACGCCAGCAAAGGGATCGGGGGCTCGATTCCATGGGGGAGCAAGCTACCGCTCCGGCAGGGTCAATGACCCATTACGCGGTGTTATCGAAGTAGGACAGGAGTAAGCGCAAATGCAACCCTTGGAGCACAACGAAGGCGCCATCGGCGTCGGTACCCAGGTATCCGCAAACGGGATTCGCGGTCTGGCAACCGGCATGGCAGCGACCACCGAGGCCAGCGCGTTGGTGCCTGCCGGGATCGACGAGGTGTCAGTTCAGGCAGCGATTGCCTTCGCCACCGAGGCCCTCGAGACCAATGCGCTCAACGCGCTCGCTCAGCAGGAGCTGTCGCGGACCGGTCTGGCGTACGTCGAAGCGGCCGGTAACTACGACGCCGTCGACGCCTCGAACGCGACCACCTTGTTGTAGGAATCGACTAACC
The DNA here is from genome assembly GCF_032162605.1 of Mycobacterium sp. Lineage (GTDB taxonomy): Bacteria > Actinomycetota > Actinomycetes > Mycobacteriales > Mycobacteriaceae > Mycobacterium. Next base: position 1,975 of record NZ_JAVROT010000094.1, read on the forward strand.
ACGACTAACCAACCTCGTGAGAACCACCAACCAACCACGGAAGATTTGAGTCCAGCAAACTATGTCCGCAGTGCCCGCAATGTTGGCGATGTTTTACGGAGCATTGCCACCAGAGGTGAACACAGCGCGGCTAATGGCCGGGGCAGGCGAAGCGCCGATGTTCCAGGCCGCGGCCGGCTGGGAGACCTTAGCGATCTCGCTGGAGACTCAAGCCGAGGAACTCGCGGGCAGTTTGGTGGCGCTCCAAAGCTCCTGGCAGGGCGCGGCCAGCCAGCAGGCCGTCGACTCGACGACCCCGATGGTGGCGTGGTTGCGCACGACGGCGCTTCAGGCGCAGAAGCGTGCGATGCAGTCCATTGCGCAGGCGAGTGCCTACACGGCGGCGTTGGTCACCACACCGCCGTTGCCGGAGATCGAGATGAACCACGTCACCCACGCGACGCTCGAGGCCACCAACTTCCTCGGGGTCAACACCATGCCGATCGGGATGAACGAAGTGGACTACTTCGTTCGGATGTGGGACCAAGCCGCGGGCGCGATGGAGGGCTATCAGGCGGAGACCACCATGAACACGGTGTTCGAGCCGATCATGCCCGCGAAGCCGATGGTCATGCCCGGCGTCGGCGAGAGTTCGGCTGCCATGGCCATGGGCCAGGGCGCCGCGATGATGGGCGGCGCGATGTTGCGCGAAACCGCGTTCGCCCACGTGACAGGGCAGGCCACGATGCAGTCCGTGGCTCTGAGGGCGGGCAATATCGGCAGCGAGGCCAACATGGCCGCCCAGCGTGCCGAGGGTGCCGCGCAACAGGCGCAGAACGCGGGGCAGCAGGGGAACCAGCAGCAGGACAAGCCGCAGCAGGGTACCCAGATGGCGTCTCAGATGATGACGCAGGTCGGCTCGATGGTCGCGCAGGTGCCCCAACAGGTCGGTCAGATGGTGATGCAGCCGATGCAGCAGATCAGTCAGCCCCTGCAGCAGGTGACGCAGATCTTCAGCCAGATGGGCAGCAGTTTCGGATCCCATGACGGCGCGCAGGTCGGCCTGATGGGGGCCAGCCCGACGTCGAACCACCCGCTTGCCGGCGGTATGGGCGCCGGTTCGGGCGCGGGGTTGGTGCGGGCGGCATCGCTGCCGGGTATGGGAGGGTCGTCGGCGCGCACGCCGCTGATGTCCAGCCTCGTCGGCAACGCACCCGAGGCGTCCACGGCGCCGGCGTCGGTGGCGCCCGGAGCCGCTGCCGGAGCCGGAGGAGCCGGTCCCGCGCCGGTAGGCAGTGGCGGCGGCACCCCGATGGGAGCCGGGCACGGTCAGAACGGCAAGAGCGGCGGGAGCAGGTCGGCGATCAAGACGCCCTCGCTGCTGCCCACCGATCTGAACGAAGACGAAGACGACGACTGGTAGTCGTCAGCACAGAACTTCCCGGCCCAGGGGGGCTGGAAGACTCGTCATTCCCTTGGCGAGGACACGAGAAAGCGGAAGGATCAACAGCACATGGCTCAGATGAATACCGACGCGGCTGTCCTCGCCAAAGAGGCAGCCAATTTCGATCGCATCTCCGGTGAATTGAAGGCCGTCATCGGCCAGGTCGAGGCGACGGCCGGAGCGCTCGCAAGTCACATGCAGGGCGGCGCCGGTGTCGCCGCTCAGTCGGCGATCCAGCGGTTCACCGAGGCTGGAAATCAGCAACTCATGCAGCTGTCCGACATCTCGAACAACATCCACACCTCGGGCGTCCAGTACACCTCGACCGACGAAGACCAGGCCTCTGCACTGCAGTCCGCCATGGGCTCCAGCCTGACCTAACCGACCGACCACAAGGAGAATTCACATGTCACTGGTTTACAACTTCGCAGGAATCGAAGGCGGTGCTGGAGAAATCCAGGCCTACGTCGGTGCCACCAACGGCCTGCTCGACGAGGGCAAGGCGTCGCTCGCCGCGCTGGCCGACGTATGGGGCGGCTCGGGCTCGCAGGCCTACCAGGAGGTGCAGCGCAAGTGGGATTCCGCGTCGATGGAATTGAACGCGGCTCTGCAGAATCTCGGCCACACCATCGGCGAGGCGGGTCAGAACATGGGCCAGACCGAAGCCGGCGTAACCAGTTCGTTTCTGTAATCAACGGAGCACGGAGGTGGGCGGACGGGCACTGATCGCGCCGCCCACCTCAGCACGTGTTCCACACGTGATCTAAGGCATTTTGAGAGGTTCCCATGTCGGCCGACTATGACCGGCTCTTCCACTCTTCGGAGGCTTCGCAGCCCGAAGAGGAGACAGCGACCGTCGATCGCGACCAGGTGGCATCCGCTGCACCCGCGCCGAGCACCCCGAAGCGCGCGGACGCGCCGTCCGATCCGTTGCCCGTCGCGCCGCCAACGCAAGCCGCGCAAGCGCCTGCGCCGACGACCGCGCCGCCGCCTCGAGCGACCGAGGTGACCACGCAGATGCCGGCGGCCCGGACGGGTCAGCAGCGGATGCAGAACGGCCTCATGCGCGCGCCGCAGTCCGCTTCGCCCGCCGGCGCCCGTTACGAGCAGCGACCGGCGGCGCCCGCAGCACAAGCGCGTTCGGGGTCCGCGCCGGTGCCGTCGCCGTCGCAGTACGCCGAAGCGCAGGCCGAGAACAGGGCCGCCTGGGCAGCGGCGCAGGCTCCCTCGCAGCCGGTGCCCACCTCGGCGGCGACGATGGGCAACCATCGCGCCATCGATGCCCTGTCGCACGTCGGTGTGCGGTCAGCGGTAAAGATGCCATCGCAACGCGGTTGGCGTCACATCATCTACCTCCTCACGCGGATCAACCTCGGGCTGTCGCCCGACGAACTCTACGAGATGGACCTGCACGCACGGATCCGCCGGAATGCCCGCGACTCGTATCAGATCGGGGTCTTCGGGCTCAAGGGCGGCGTGGGCAAGACGGCCGTCACCGTGGCGCTGGGTTCTTCGCTGAGCAAGGTCCGTGGCGACCGCATCCTGGCCGTCGACGCCGATCCCGACGGTGGCAACCTTGCCGATCGGGCGGGCCGTCAGTCGGCGGCGACCGTCGCAGACCTGTTGTCGGACAAGGAATTGGCGCGCTACAACGACATCCGCGCCTACACCAGCATGAACGGCTCCAACCTGGAGGTGCTGTCCTCCGAGGAGTACAGCGGTGCTCGCCGCGAGTTCAACGACGAGGACTGGAAGGGCGCCGTCGGCATCGTGTCGCGGTACTACAACCTGGTGCTCGCCGACTGCGGCGCCGGCTTGTTCCAGCCCGCTTCGCGGGGAGTGCTGTCCACGGTGTCGGGTCTGGTGATCGTCGCGAGCGCCTCGATCGACGGTGCCCGCCAGGCGGCCGTCACGATGGACTGGTTGCGGCAGAACGGGTATCAGGACCTGCTCGGCCGCTCCTGCGTGGTAATCAACCACGTCGTACCGGGCAAGCCGAACATCGACGTCGCAGATCTGGTGGCACAGTTCGAACGCCACGTCCCGGCGGGACGCGTCATCGTCCTGCCGTGGGACAAGCACATCGCCGCGGGAACGGAGATCCATCTCGAACTGTTGGACAGTGACTTCCGAAGGCGGATCATCGAACTGGCTGCGGCGCTGTCCGACGACTTCGACCGGCTCGAACGTCGTTGACCACCACGGCCGCCGCCCCGATCACGCCGAGCACCACGCCCGGCCGGCCGTCGACGACGCGCGTCACCATCCTGACGGGTCGCCGCATGACGGATCTCGTCCTGCCGGCCGCCGCTCCGGTCGAGACGTACATCGACGAGACCGTCATGGTGCTGGCGGAGTTGCTCGAGGACACACCGGCAGACGTGTTGGCGGGCTTCGACTTCAAGGCGCAGGGGGAGTGGGCGTTAGCGCGTCCAGGTGCCCCGCCGCTGAAGGCCGCCGAGTCGCTCGATGAGGCAGGCGTCGTCGACGGCGCGCTGCTGACGTTGGTGTCGGTGAGTCGCACCGAGAGGTACCGACCGCTGGTCGAGGACGTCATCGATGCGATCGCCGTGCTCGACGAGTCGCCGGAGTTCGACCGCACCGCGCTCAATCGCTTCGTGGGACTGGTCATTCCGGTCGTGGCAGCACTCGTCGCCGGGGTCGTCGTGCTCAGCTGGTCGCAGACCGGACACGACTGGTGGTGGACGTTGGCCCTCGCCGTACTCGGCGTCGGATTGCTCGGCGGCAGCGCGTTGGCGAGAAATCGGTACCAGAACCTCGATACCTCCGAGAGCCTGCTGACTGCTGCGCTCGCACCGCTCGCGGGCGCTGCCGCTCTGGCCGTTCCGCTGCCCAAGGGGGTGTCCGGGTTGGGCGCCCCCAACGTCGCCGGTGCCGCCGCCGTGCTCCTGCTGGTGGTTCTGGCGACGCGTGGAGGCCCGCGCAAGCGCGCGGAGGTGGCGTCGTTCCTGGCGATCTTCGCGATCGCGGTCACTGCCGCCGCCGTCGCGTACGGCTACGGATGGCAGGACTGGGTACCGGCGAGCGCCATCGCCTTCGGCATGATCGTCGTGACCAACGCCGCCAAGCTGACGGTGGCCGTCGCGCGGATCGCGCTCCCGCCCATCCCGGCGCCCGGCGAGTCCGTGTCGAACGACGAACTGCTGGATCCGGTTTCGACGCGTGAGGCGACCGACGAGGAGACGCCGACGTGGCAGGCGATCATCGCGTCCGTGCCCGAATCGGCGGCGCGACTGACGGAACGCAGCCACCTGGCCAAGCAGCTGCTGGTCGGCTTCCTGACTGCCGGCGCGGTGGTGTTGGCCGCCGGTGCGATCGCGGTCGTGGTGCAGGGGCACTTCTTCGTCCACAGTCTGATCGTGGCGGGGCTCGTCACGACGGTCTGCGGATTCCGCTCACGGCTGTACGCCGAACGGTGGTGCGCCTGGGCGCTTCTGGCCGCGGCGGTGGTGATCCCGACAGGCGTCATGATCAGGCTATGTCTGTGGAACCCGCAGAGCGCGTGGCTGGTGCTGAGCATTTACTGCGTAGTTGTCGTCGTCGCCCTGATCCTGGTCGGCGCAACCGACGGCGTCCGGCGAGTGTCGCCGGTGACCAAGCGAATTCTCGAACTGCTCGACGGCGCTGCGATCGCCGCCGTCATCCCGCTGCTGCTGTGGATCGCGGGTGTCTACGACGTCCTTCGAAACATTCGATTCTGAGCGGGGGTGGAGTGAATGGGAATGGGTGACGGCGCCATTCCGCCGCTGACGGTGGATCCAGAACTGTTGGAGCGCTACGGCAATCAGTTACTGACCGCGGCCGGTGGCCTGCCCGAGGCGCCGCCACCCTTCACCGTCACGGGTACGGATCCGATGAGCCAGGCCATCGCGGACAAGCTGCCCGCGATGGAGGGCGGGATCCGGGACGGATTGCCGCAACTCAAGGACCAGGCGAGCGCCACTGCGTCCACCATCGTTTCCGCTGCCGGGCAGTACCAAAGTGCGGACCAGCAGAATGCCGCGGACATCAAGAAGCATCAGTTCGATTCGGCGGGCGGCCCCGGCGGTGGCTCGGGTGCCGGCGGCGGCGACGCGATGAGCCAAATGGGCCAGATGGGCCAGATGGGCCAGATGATGAGCATGCCGATGCAGATGGCCGGCCAGGCCATGCAGATACCCATGCAGGCGATGGGAGCCGTTGCCTCCGTGCCTCAGGGCATCATGCAGGGCGTCCAGCAGATCAGCCAAATGACTGGTGGGCTGGGCGGATCCGGCGACTCGGCCGGCGGCAAGGCGGACAAGCCGGCCGAGGACGACACCCAGCGGCCGGACGAACGTCGCGACGACGCCAAGGACAAGCAGGATGCTCAGCAGGGCGCGGCGCCGGGTGCCACGAATGCGGAAAGAGCGCCCGAGCCAGCACCGAAGGGTGCGCCGGCGACAGCACCGGCGCCGCAGCAGAGTTCGCCGCGGCACGCTGCTCCCGACCCAGCGGTGAACCTCTAGAACTGCCCGGCGCTAGACCGTGGCATCCGCACTGATTGCGTCGGCCATGATCACGCTCAGATGCTGCCAGTACACCCAGTCCGCGATCGCGGCTCTCTGCATCGCGGCGTCAAGTGCCGTGTGCGCCTTGTGAAGTGCTTGTTCTTGAGCATGGTCGGCGTATTTGATGAATGCCTCGAGGTGGACGATGCCACGGTCCGAGTTGGTGCTCATCAGCGGCTTGGTGAGTTCGAACCATAGAGGTGCCGATTGGTCTTCGGGAGCGGTGGAGTCCGTTGGGGCGGCCGGCAGCAGATCCTGCAGCGAGGCGTCTCCCACCGAGGCGAGGCGCGCGGCGGCCCCTGGCGCGATGACCTCGAGACGGCTGCGGCCCGCCATCTTCCCACTCTCGGGGATGTCATCTTGCTGGAGAACGACTTTCGCGACACCGGGGTCGAAGTTCGCGAACTGCTCCGCGGTGGCGATGACTGCCCGCAGTTTCTGTTCGTGGGTACTTGCCCAACCCTGGATCGCGAGGATCGGGTAGGTGACCCATTTGGCGCGTTCGGTCGCGGGGATCGATTCGTCGGCGGAGGCCATCGTCACCTGCGGGGGCAGGTCGACGCCGTCGGGGATGTAGCCCAGCCCGTAGCTGTTGGCGACCACGATGGAGCCGTCGGCGGTGAGGCCCGTGACCCAGAAGAAGCCGTAGTGCGGGACGGTCATGTTGAGCGCGGCCGCGATGCGACGTGCCTGCACGAGGGCGGCGTTGGTGTTGCCGTTGCCTCTCTGACGGCGCATGGCGTCTGCGGTGGACGCCGAAATGGCGGCGTCGCGCTCCATCCGCGCGGACGATACCGGCACCGGCGCCATCCCCGAGGCTGCGATATCCGTCCTGTTGGTCGAGGCCGGGTTCACCCCAGGCCCCGTGTTGGACGCAGCGGCAGGCTGTGAGGTGGCGCTGCCGGGTGGCGGGGGTCCCGCGGGTGGTGGAGTGGCCGGCGGTCCGAGCGGCATGGGCGGTGGCATTGGCGTGCCGGAGCTTGGCGAGCCGAACGAGCCTCCGCCGCCACCACCGCCGGAGAATCCGCCGCCTGCACCACCGCCGATGCCGCCTCCTCCGCCACCGCCGGTCGAACCGGCCGTGTGTGAGATGGGGGCGGCCGTGGCTGGGTCCGTCGGCTGAGCGACGGGCGCGATGGGTGGGGCAGTAGCAGCAGCGGGGGACAGGCTCGGCTGCGGGTGGGTGACGCCCTGCGCCGCGGCAAGGCCCTTCGCGAACTGATCCGCTGGCGCTTGCCCCGTGTCGGCGCCAGCGCCCGCGGTGGCTCCCTGCGTGGTCTTGGGCTTCGGATCTGCTGCCGCCTCAGCCTTCGGCTGTTCGTAGGGCGAGGGAGAGTTGTTGCGGCCGTTGGACGCTGCGTTGGTATTTAAAGGAGATGACGCGCCGCTCGATGGTGAGCCACCGGAGCCGGATGATGCACCACCCCCGCCGCCGCCCATCCTGGGGGCGGATGGTGCGCTGGGGCTCATTGGTCTGGCTGGTGGGGAACTCGTTGGTGGCGTCGGGGATTGGCTTGAATAGCCGGCGTTCCGGACGGTCTGCGGTGCAGAGTTGCCCCGAGGAGACGATTCAGGCTCAACCGCCGGGCGCGTCGGATTCGAACCTTGGCCGGTGACCTGCGGCAGAGTGTCTCCCCGCGGTTGACCTGGGCCATTTTCCGCTGGCGGATCGGGAGTCGCTCCATGCTCTGTACCTTGCGGAAGCACGTTCCCGCGCGCGCCAGCCGCCGGAGGTGATTCCGTTGGGGACAAACCAACTACACCCTGCGGACCCGTGAAAGCCGGAAGATCCTTGTCGGGGGCGGGCGGGTAAACCTGTCCTGCGGTGACTGCAGTACCGGCAGAGGCCACAATTGCTTTATTCGCGTCGAATGCTTGATCTACAAGCGCCTCAATGGCGTGTTTGCGTTTCGACTCCTCATTTTTTGACAATGAGAGCGAGTTCCATTCGTCAATTGCCTTCTGCGCACGATCACAGATGTCAGTGATTTGATGTTTAGCGTTTCTGATCGATTCGCACGCATGGTTATGGAACGCGATCGCATTATCGAGCATTTCGCCAAGCGATCGCATGAGATTCATGTCGCGGCTGACGTTATTCTTGCCTGCGTCGGAGCCCTGACCGAGCCAAGTGTGGCCGTCGAAAATGGCGGTATGGCCGCTGGTCCACAATTCAAGCGTCCGGTCAACCTCAGTCTTCTTGGCGGTGAGGTCGGTAGACCGCTGCGAATGCGCGTCCTCGTCGGCCTCCGGCCAAGCCGGAGGCCCTGTCATACGTTCCTTGTATCCGCCGCTGGGACGCTGAATGGTCATTGGCCTCTAACCCGCCGCATACCGGCACGCGCTCTCGACGAGGTTTGAGAACCTAAATCCCGTGTAGCTTAACCAGCTGTCGACACCCGTGTAACTGTCTCCTACGGTTACATAGGCTCTCAAATAGAGGGCCGCTGCGACTGAAAAATCTTCAAGTGCCGGGTTCCCGCTTTTCCGCCCCGCCGCCTCGATTTGATCCGCGTAGTCACGCAGCAGTGGCTGTACGGCCTGCTCTGTCGCGCGCCGTTCAGGTGTCCACTGCGACGCTGGAAGATTCGAATCTAGATTCTCCCATTCGGCTGTGTCTGCATTGAATCGGCT
>NZ_JAVROT010000095.1:0-2585 GCF_032162605.1 Mycobacterium sp.
TGCTGATCGTCGTCGCGCTTACTTATCGGCTGTGGAAGCTGCGTCAGGTGGGGGGCTCCGCCGCGATTCTGCGTGACATCCCTGCCATCGGCGGACACGGCTGGCGCCACGGAGTGGTGCGCTACCGCGGAGGGGAAGCCGGTTTCTACCGGTTGTCGAGTCTGCGGTGGTGGCCGGATCGTCGTCTGTCCCGCCGTGGCCTCGAGGTGGTCGGCCGGCGAGCGCCTCGCGGTGACGAGTTCGACATCATGAGCGCCGAGATCGTCGTCCTGGAACTTCGCGATACAGGCCCCGACAGCCGCCGAGGCTACGAGATCGCTCTCGACCGTGCTGCTTTGACCGCGTTCACGTCGTGGCTGGAGTCGCGTCCATCCCGCGCGCGGCGGCGGACGAACTAACGCCCGGCGCCGCCGGGCTGCCAGAGCACGTCGCCATCGGGGTTTGCGACGCGCGTCAAGATGAACAGCAGATCCGACAGCCGGTTGAGATACTTCGCAGGCAGCACGCTGACCGAGTCGCCGTGGTGCTCGACGGCGCGCCACGCCGAACGTTCCGCACGCCGCGCCACGGTCCGCGCCACGTGCAGGAGTGCCGACAGGGGAGTACCACCAGGCAGAATGAAGGAATTCAATGCTGGCAGTGGCTCGTTGAACTCGTCGCACCAGCCTTCTAGCCGGTCGATGTAGTCCTGGGTGATCCGCAGCGGCGCGAACTCGGGATTCTCGACCACCGGGGTGGACAGGTCGGCGCCCGCGTCGAACAGATCGTTCTGGACCTGCCGCAGCACCTTGAGGATGGGTTCGTCCGGTGCGCCCAACGCGACGGCAACGCCGATCGCGGCGTTTGCCTCATCGCAGTCGGCGTACGCCTCGAGCCGCGGATCGTTCTTGGACACTCTGCTGAAATCGCTGAGCCCGGTCGATCCGTCGTCGCCTGTGCGGGTGTAGATGCGGGTCAAATGGACGGCCATGGGAAAACCGTACTCGGCACGCCGGGCGAAACTCACGGGAGACGCCTGCGCTGTTTACACTGACCGGCGTGAGCGAGCGATTCGTGGTGACCGGTGGGGCCCGGTTATCGGGCGAAGTCGCCGTAGGGGGAGCAAAGAACAGCGTGCTAAAGCTGATGGCCGCATCGCTGTTGGCGGAGGGCACCAGCACGATCACGAACAGCCCCGACATTCTCGACGTCCCGCTGATGGCGGAGGTGCTCCGAGGTCTCGGAGCTACCGTGGAGATCGAGGGCGACATCGTCCGGATCGCCTCGCCCGACGAATTGAAGTACGACGCTGACTTCGCGGCGGTGCGTCAGTTCCGCGCCTCGGTGTGCGTTCTCGGGCCGCTTGTCGGGCGGTGCAAGAAGGCCAAAGTGGCGCTGCCGGGTGGTGACGCGATCGGATCGCGGCCACTGGACATGCATCAGGCCGGTCTCCGGCAGCTCGGCGCACGATGCAACATCGAGCACGGCTGTGTGGTCGCCGAGGCAGACCATCTCAGGGGCGCAGAGATTCAGCTGGAGTTCCCCTCCGTCGGGGCAACCGAGAACATCCTGATGGCCGCAGTTCTGGCCGAGGGGGTCACCACCATCCACAACGCGGCGCGTGAGCCCGATGTCGTCGACCTGTGCACGATGCTCGTTCAGATGGGTGCGCAGATTACGGGCGCGGGTTCGTCCACGTTGATCATCACGGGCGTCGACCGCCTGTACCCGACCGAGCATCGGGTGATCGGTGATCGCATCGTCGCTGCCACATGGGGAATTGCCGCCGCGATGACGCGCGGCGACATCTCGGTGACCGGGGTTGATCCGCAGCACCTGCAGTTGGTGCTGCACAAGCTCCACGACGCTGGGGCCACCGTGACGCAGGACGACAACGGATTCCGCATCGTGCAGTACGACAGGCCCAAGGCCGTCAACATGGCCACGCTTCCGTTCCCGGGGTTCCCGACGGATCTGCAGCCGATGGCAATCGGCCTGGCGTGCATCGCCGACGGCACATCGATGATCACGGAGAACGTGTTCGAGGCGCGTTTCCGCTTCGTGGAGGAGATGATCCGACTCGGCGCCGACGCGCGGACCGATGGTCACCATGCCGTAGTCCGAGGCATCCCGCAGCTCTCGAGTGCGCCGGTGTGGGCCTCTGACATCCGGGCGGGTGCCGGCCTGGTGCTGGCCGGTCTGGTCGCCGACGGCGACACGGAGGTTCACGATGTCTTCCACATCGACCGCGGCTATCCGCTGTTCGTCGAGAACCTCGTCACCCTCGGTGCCGAAATCGAGCGGGTCACTTAGCTTTTCGGCCGTCGCGGCCTCAAAAGGTGGCTGTGGCGTGCGGTTTTGGGATACCGGCCATCCCGGGGTAGTCTCTATTCAGTGCCTACGGCCCCGGTCCCAAAGACCGGAAGGACGAGGATTGACGTCACCGCCACTGTGAAGTACAGTGGCAGGGTTGCCTGAAATCCGGGTGTGTTGTTTGAGAACTCAATAGTGTGTTTGGTGGTTTTTGTTTGTTGTTTTTGGCCATCCTCGTGGGGGACTCCTCGTCTTCCTTTGGTGGGGGTGGTTTTGTTTTATTTTGCCAGTTT
>NZ_JAVROT010000096.1:0-26297 GCF_032162605.1 Mycobacterium sp.
AGGAGTTCCCGTGCCGAACCACCGTCGACGATCGGCGGGATGCCGTGGTCGATGCCGCGCTGCACCAGCAGCGGCACCGACAACCGCGCGGCGTTCTCCACCACCACGACGATCGCCAGCAGCGCCACGGCGGTGGCGTACGGCCGCAACAGCCCACCCAACAGGGTGCGCGCCTCGCGGCGCCGCGAGATCGACTCGTCGATTGGCAGATCGTCGTCGTCGTTCGTGACGGCCCGGCCGCGCCAGTCGGTGGTGCTCATCGGCTCAGGCCCTTGCTCTTCACGCAAGCGCTCATCGGAACCGCTCCGCCTCGGATGCGACGTAGTCGTGGTCACCCTCGCGCTCCTGCTCCAGGTACAGGTGGTCGAGCCGGTCGCGGTCCTCGTCCTGCTCCCAGTCGCAGTCGCGCTCGGCGCCGTCGTCGAGGTCGACGAAATCGTCGTCCGCGGCGAGCAGATACCGGTATTCCGGCGCGTCGGCCAGCAGTTCGGCGTGCGTCCCGACGCGGGTGATGGTGCCGCCCGCCAGCAGCGCGACCCGGTCGGCGAGCAGCACCGTCGAAGCCCGGTTCGCCACCACCACCCCGGTCACCGAGCCCAACACCCGACGCAGCGCCTCGGTGACGATGGCCTCGGTGTGCACGTCGAGCGCCGAGAGCGTGTCGTCGAGCACGAGGATCGACGGCGCGGCGAGCAGCGCCCTGGCCAACGAAAGACGTTGGCGCTGACCACCGGACAAGCTCATGCCCTGCTCACCGATGCGGGTGTCGAGGCCGAACGGCAGGTCGTGGACGAAACCCGCGGCGGCAACCCCGACGGCCTGCGCCAGCTGCTCGTCACTGGCCGGATCGTTCGGACCACGCCCCAACTTCAGGTTCTCGGCGACCGACATCGAGAACAGCGTCGGGTCCTCGAAGGCGGTCGCCACCGCTTGCCGCAGCGCGGGCAGAGACAGCTCGCGGATGTCACGCCCGTCGATGAGGATCGCTCCCTCGGAGACGTCGTACAGCCGCGACAGCAGTGACACCAGAACCGACTTGCCGGAGCCCGTCGCGCCGACGAGAGCGAGCGTCTCGCCGGGTTCGACCGTGAGGTCGACGTGTCGCAGCACCCAAACGTCTTCCGGAGCCGCCCCGGCGGCGACCTTGTCGTCAGCGGGGAACCGGAACCCGACGTCGACGAGTTCCAGGCGCCCGCCGCGCGGAGCTTCGCCTTGCGGGCCGTCCGTGATCTCCAGCGGCTCGTCGAAGATCTCGGCGACGCGATTGGCCGCCGTCATCGATTCCTGGGTCATCGACAGCAGAAAGCCCAGCGAGGAGATGGGCCACACCAGCGACAGCATCATCGTGATGAAGGCGACCAGCGTGCCCATGGTGACCAGCCCGCTGCCCGCGGCGTAAGCGCCAAGGCCGAGCACGATGATGAGGCTGACGCTGGGGATCGCCTCCAGCAGTGTCCAGAACTTCGCCTGCACCCCGACCTTGCCGACCTCGGTGTCGAACAGGGCGGTCGCGCGCTGGTCGAACCGCTCGTAGGCGTATTGCTCGCGGCCGAACGCCTTGACCACCCGCAGCCCGAGCGCCTGCTCCTCGACGTGGGTGGCGACGTTGCCGGACTGATCCTGTGCGGCACGCGACAGCTTGGTGAACTGACGCTGGAAGTGCAGGACGGTCAAGGTGATCGGCACGATCGACACCACCACCACGACGCCAAGCGGCCAGTACATCGCCAGCAGAATGCCCGTCACGACGACGATCTGAATGACGTTGAGCAACAGGAACAGCAGCCCGAACGACAGGAACTGGCGGATCGTGCTCAGGTCGTTCATCACCCGCGAGAGCAGCTGGCCGGACTGCCACTTGCCGTGAAAGGACATCGGCAGGATCTGCAGCCGCGCGTAGAGGTCCTTGCGGATGTCGGCCTCGACGCCCATCGTGGCCCTGGCCACCAGCCAGCGGCGGATGAACCAGAGCACGGCTTCAGAGACCAGCACGGCCATCGCGGCCGAACCGAGTACCCACAGCTGTTGCTGATCCTGGTCACGCACCGGTCCGTCGATCACGGCCTTGGTCATCAGCGGAATGGTGACGGTGGCGACCAGGCTGAGCAGGGCCGCGATGAGCATCGCGCTCCACCGCACCCGGTAGGGCTTCAGATACGGCAGCAGCCGAAGGATGTCCGAGGACGACCTGATCCGGCGGGGTGGTGGCGCAATGGCCGGTTCGGAGCGAAGCCCCGACTCGTCGACTGTCGTCATGCGGCGGCCGTCTCGTCGCCGAACTGTGTCTCGTACAACTCGGCGTAACGACCGCGACGGGCGAGCAGCTTGCGGTGCGTACCGCGTTCGACGATGCGGCCGTCCTCCACGACCAGGATGACGTCGGCGGCGCGGATCGTCGACAGCCGGTGGGCGATCACCAACGACGTGCGGCCGGAGAGCGCTTCGGCCAGCGCCTGCTGCACGGCGGCCTCTGACTCCGAGTCCAGCGACGCCGTCGCCTCGTCGAGCACCACCACACGCGAGGATCCGAGCAGCAGGCGCGCGATGGTCAACCGTTGTCGCTGGCCACCGGAGAGCCGGTAACCGCGTTCGCCGACGACGGTGTCGAGCCCATCGGGCATGTCGGCCACGACGTCGGCCAACCGCGCCCGGCGCAACGCGTCCCACAGCTGATCGTCCGACGCGTCCGGCGCGGCCAGGCGCAGGTTCGCGCGGATCGACTCGTGGAACAGGTGGCCATCCTGCGTCACGACGCCGACGGTGTCCTTCAACGATGCGAACGTTACGTCGCGCACGTCGGCGCCGGACAACCGGACCGCGCCGGAGTCGACGTCGTAGAGCCGGGCCAGCAGCGAGGCGATGGTCGACTTGCCCGCACCCGACGACCCCACCAACGCGACCATCTGTCCCGGCTCGGCGGTGAACGAAATACCGTGCAGCACTTCGTCGCCGCCCCTGTCGTCGAGCACCGCTACCTCCTCCAGGGACGCCAGCGACACCTTGTCGGCCGACGGGTAGCCGAACCGGACGTCGTCGAACTCCACGCCGACGAGGCCGGCTGGAACCGGCACCGCGTCCGGCCGCTCCCGGATCAGTGGCGTCAGGTTCAGCACCTCGAAGACCCGCTCGAAACTGACTAGGGCACTGGCTATCTCGACGTGCGCGTTGGCCAGCGCCGTCAGCGGCGCGTACAGCCGGGTCAGCAGCAGCGCGAGCGAGACGATCGCGCCTGCCTGAAGGTGCCCACCGATCGCCAGCACGCCGCCGAGGCCGTACACCAGCGCCAGCGCGAGCGCCGACATCAAGGTCAGCGAATTCATGAAGGTGGCCTGCAACATCGAGGTGCGGACCCCGATGTCGCGGACCCGGCCCGCCCGCGTCGCGAACTCCTGGGACTCGCGGCCCGGATCGCCGAACAGCTTCACCAGCGTCGCACCCGGCGCTGAGAACCGTTCCGTCATTTGCGTGTTCATCGTCGCGTTGTAGATCGCGCTCTCGCGGCTCAGTGTCGCCATCGAGGCGCCGATGCGGCGGGCCGGCAGCAGGAACAGCGGCGTCAGCACCAGCGACAGCACGGTGATCTGCCACGAAATGCTGAGCATCACGGCCAGCGTCAGCGCCAGCGTCACCAGGTTGCCCACCACACCCGAGAGCGTGTCGGAGAACGCCCGTTGGGCACCGACCACGTCGTTGCCGAGACGACTGACCAGAGCGCCGGTCCTGGTCCTGGTGAAGAACGCCACCGGCATCCGCTGGACGTGGTCGAACACCGCAGTGCGCAGGTCGAGGATCAGACCCTCGCCGATGTGCGACGATAGCCATCGGGTCAACAACCCGATCGCAGCCTCAGCCAATGCCACCAACGCGATGACGGACGCGATCAGCACGACCGTGGTCGGTTGGCCGCCGTGCACGATCGCGTCGACGACCCGGCCCGCCAGGACCGGCGTGGTCACCGCGAGCAGCGCACTCACCACGCTGACGAGCACGAAACCGCCGAGGCGCCGGTGGTGGCGCTCGGAGAATTGCCAGATGCGCTTCAGTAGGACACGGTTCACCAGTGCGCGAAGATCACCGGCGCGTGCGCGCGTCTGCCGGTTCAGCGTCTGGCGCGCCACCATCTCAAAGCTCATCCGATCACCGTAAAACCTCAACGATTGATGAGGTCAATTCATTACCCCCGTGTCGCCCAATGGACATGCCCATTTGCGGGCTATACCCGTAGTGATCGAATTCGCGAATGCCAGGAGAGACCGCCGCCGTGCCGTCGGCACCTCAGACGAAGCCGAAGTATCCGATCACCCCGGCCACCGCGACCACGACGAGCGGATTGAGCTTGCTGCGCACGAAGATCAACGTGCACACCGCCGTCAAAGAGTACGCCCGCCAGTCGTGGTCGGCGACGCGGCTCATCACCAGCGACGAGGCCAGGATCAGGCCGACCGTCAGCGGGGCGAATCCCTTCTCCACCGCGATCCGCCACTTGGACTCCTCGGCCTTCTGCCAGAACAGCGTGATGGCGTAGACCAGCGACGCGGCCGGGATGACCATGGCCGCGGTGGCGATCACGCCGCCGAGGATGCCGCCCAACACCCCGCCGACCGGCAATCCGGCGGCGTAGCCGACCATCCCCACGATCAGGATGCTTGGCCCAGGCGCCGTCTGGGAGATGGAGAACAGATCGGCGAACTGCGTGTTGTTCAGCCAGTGCTGTTGCTGAACCGAACGCAGGTGCATTTCGGGCAGCACGGCATTGCCGCCGCCGATCGACATCAGCGACAGCGAGCCGAACAGGACGACGAGCTGCAGGTACGTACTCACGCGGGCTGTTGCTTCGACTTCTTGGGCCAGGCCCAGATCAGGGCGAGCGGCGCGACGACGGCCAGCACGCCGAGCAGGGGCCAGCGCAGCACGCCGTTGAGTAGGAACGCCAACGCGAACAAGGCCAACGGGATCACTCCGGTCAGGCACTTCTGGCCCGTCTTGATCACCATCGCCAACGTCAGTGCGACGGCCGCCGCCGACGCTCCGTGCAGCACCCCCTTGACTGCAGGCACCTCTTTGAACTGGAAGTACAGCCACGAAAGGAACAACACGATCACCAGCGGCACGAGGCAGAGGCCGACGACTGCTGCCACCGCCCCCGGCATCCCCCGCATCTTGGTGCCGGTGAAAACCGCCATGTTCACCTGATTGGCGCCGGGCAGGATCCGGCACATCGTCATCGCGGAGAGAAACTCGGCCTCACCCATCCATCGCTTCTCCACGACGAGGACCTCCCGCGACCACGCCGAGAGGCCGCCGCCGAACGACGCCAGGGCGATGTGGTTGAACGTCCACCCCAGTTCGATCAGCGAGACTGTTTCTCGTGCGAGGCCCGATGAGGGCTCCTCACTCATGACGCAGTTCGTGGTCGTGGGGGAAGTCGTCCTCTTGATGTTGCGACGGGTCGAGGGGATCGGGTGGCGAGTACTGATGCGAGAGTTCCCAGTCCGATGTGAAGACCGACTTCAAGCGTGCGACGACGGCGGGATCGGTGACGGTGATGCCGAGTTCGCGCCGAAGATCGAACGCACTGCGATCGATGTTCATCGACCCGACCAGGGCCTGCTCGTCATCGGCGATCAGGAGCTTCGCGTGCACCCTGAGGTTCTTCTGCTTGTGCACCTTGGCGCCGAACCGGCTCAGGGTGCGGAGCGAGGCGAACGTGTCGAGCACGTCCCATTCGCTGATCCCGTGCTTACCGCCGCACAGGACGTGCACCTTCACCCCGCGGTCGATCGCGGCCGCGATGCGATCGAGGATCACCGCGTCCACGTACTTGGGGTGCTGAATGTCGAGGCGCTCAGTGGCGGTGTCGATGAACTGGGCCATGTGCCAGCGCGAGTTGGAGTTACTCCACAGCAGACCTTCGTAAGCCGACGGCACCCAGTCGTCGTGGTTCCAGTCGGCGTTGAAGACGTCGATTATCTGCGCGACATGGCACGGATCGTGGGTGATCACGCCGTAGTCCCTGGTCAGGGTGAAGTACTTCAGGCACAGGTTGAACGAGGCGACCAGGGCGGCATTCTCGTCTACGACGATGGACTTCTCATGTGTGACGTAGAACTTCGGATTGGCCCACTGCACGTCGATGTCGGCATTCTGGAACCGCTCGAAGGTCTCGTCGTTGGCCCGGTCACCACCGGACCGCGCCGCATTGAGCATCACCCGTACATCGACGCCCGCCTTCCTCCGTTCGATCACGGTCTGGGTCAGGGTTTCGTCGGTGAACGTGAACTGTTTGACCAAGAGCGACGTCTGCGCCGACTCGATGAATTGAAGGACTGGATCAAGGCCGTCATCGGGCTCGACGATCAGGCGGGGGCCGCTCGGCTGCATGAGCGTCGAAAATATCAGTCGCAGCTCATGATCGGCGTGTCGACCCGTCAATTCTCGCGGGACGCTTCGCCCTCGTCATCACGCGCCTACCCCACAGGAAGAACGGCATCAGGCAAGATGACCCTATGGACAGCGGTGTGAGCTCCCCCCGAGTGCTCGTGGTGGACGACGATCCCGACGTTCTCGCCTCGCTCGAACGAGGCCTGCGGCTGTCCGGCTTCGACGTCACCACGGCCGTGGACGGCGCGGAGGCACTGCGCAGCGCCACCGAAACGCGGCCCGACGCGATCGTGCTCGACATCAACATGCCGATCCTCGACGGAGTGTCCGTGGTCACCGCGCTGCGGGCGATGGACAACGACGTGCCGGTCTGTGTGTTGTCCGCGCGAAGCTCCGTCGACGACAGGGTCGCAGGCCTCGAAGCCGGAGCCGACGACTACCTCGTCAAGCCGTTCGTGCTGGCCGAGCTGGTGGCCCGGGTCAAGGCGCTGCTGCGGCGCAGGGGCGCGACGGCGACGTTCTCGTCGGAGACCATCGCCGTCGGACCGCTGGAAGTGGACATCCCGGGTCGACGGGCCCGCGTCAACGGAGTCGACGTCGACCTGACCAAGCGGGAGTTCGATCTCCTCGCCGTGCTGGCCGAGCACAAGACCGCCGTGCTGTCCCGGGCCCAGCTGCTCGAGCTGGTGTGGGGCTACGACTTCGCCGCCGACACCAACGTCGTCGACGTGTTCATCGGATACCTCCGCCGCAAGCTCGAGGCGGGCGGGGCGCCCAGACTGTTGCACACGGTGCGTGGCGTGGGATTCGTGCTTAGGCAGCAGTGACGAGCGCTTGCGCGAGGAATCGGAAGCAGTAGCCATGAACGTGCTCTCGCGCGTCTTCCGACGGACACCGTCGCTGCGGACCCGCGTGGCATTCGCGACGGCGATCGCGGCCGCAATCGTCGTCGGCATCGTCGGCACGATCGTGTGGATCGGCATCACCAACGACCGCAAGGAGCGGCTCGACCGCAGGCTAGATGAAGCGGCGGGCTTCGCAATCCCGTTCCTGCCAAGGGGCCTCGACGAGATCCCGAAGTCGCCCAACCACCAGGACGCCATCATCACCGTGCGCAAGAACGGCGAGGTGACGTCGAACTCGAACGTCGTCCTGCCCGAGCTGCCTCCCGGTTACGCGGACACCTACGTCGGCGGCGTGCGATACCGGGTGCGGACGGTCGAGATCCAGAGCCTGCAGGGCCCGATGCTGGCCGCCGTCGGCGCCACGTACGACTTCACCATCGCCGACACCAACAACCTGCATCGCCGGGTGATCATCATCTGCTCGGGCGCCATCGGCGCCGCGGCGGTCGCGGGCTGGCTGCTCGCCGCGTTCGCGGTGCGGCCGCTCAAACGCCTCGCCCAGCAGACCCGGGCGATCGACGTGGGCGGTGAGGCGCCCGACATCGAGGTGCGCGGCGCCACTGAGGCAGTGGAGATCGCCGACGCCGTCAACGGCATGGTCGCCCGCATCTGGGAGGAGCAGGACCGCACGAAGGCCGCGCTGGTCTCGTCGCGCGACTTCGCCGCCGTCACGTCGCACGAGCTGCGCACCCCACTGACGGCCATGCGCACCAACCTCGAGGTGCTCGCCACCCTCGACCTGGCCGAGGACCAGCGCAAGGAAGTACTCAACGACGTGATCAGGACGCAGACCCGCATCGAATCGACGCTGTGGGCCATCGAGCGGCTGGCGCAGGGCGAGTTGTCGACCTCCGACGACCACGTACCCGTCGACATCACCGAGTTGCTCGACCGCGCCGCGCACGACGCGATGCGCGTGTACCCCGAGCTCGACGTGTCGCTGGTGCCTACGCCGACGGTGATCATCCTGGGTCTGCCCGCTGGACTGCGGCTGGCCGTCGACAACGCGATCGCCAACGCCGTGAGGCACGGCGGAGCGACCCGGGTGCAGCTCTCCGCCGTGAGTTCGCGAGCGGGTGTCGAGATCGCCGTGGACGACGACGGGGTGGGGATACCCGAGGAGGAACGCAAGGTCGTCTTCGAGCGCTTCTCCCGCGGCTCCACGGCATCACACTCGGGGTCCGGTCTCGGGCTGGCGCTGGTGGCCCAGCAGGCCGAATTGCACGGCGGCACCGCATCATTGGAGCAGAGCCCCCTCGGGGGCGTTCGGCTGTTGCTGTGCCTGCCCGGCCCGTCCTAGCCTCGTCCTAGTCGCGTGGCTTCATCCCGCGCTGAGACTTGCCGCTGTCCCACCGGTTGAAGCCCGCCGCCTCTGCCGTCTCGGCGTCGCGAAACCACACCTCGGCGCGCGTCACGCCAAAGGACGGACTCTGCGGTGAGTGGTAGAGCTTCGACTCCTCATTGGCCTTGACCGTCCAGCCCTGCGGTCCGGCACCGTCGGCGTTCGGCCTTGCCGAACCGGGACCATGTGGATCGGACGGGGCCTCGGGCGGATCAGCTTCCGGCTCAGTGACTTCGGGCTCGGTGACTTCCGGCTCGGTGACGTCCGGTTCGGTGACTTCCGGCTCGACTGTCGCAACCGCCGCGTCGCGGGCGTCTCTGCGGATCGTGAACGACGCCGTCAGGACCAACCCGAGGGCGAACGCCAGGGCCATCAACCACCAGTTCACGTTGCGTCCTCCTCACTGGTGCGTTTGATCCAGATGGCGGCGACCAGCCAGGCCACGCCCGATCCCAACAGGAACGCCAACAGGTACCACACCCACTGGATCAAGAAGCCCATGTCCAATCTCCCCTAACCGACGGTGATCTCGACGCGGCGGTTCTGTGCGCGACCCGCCGGGGTGTCGTTGCCTGCGACCGGCTTGGCGGAGCCGGCTCCCCGCGACGTGACGCCGGGCCCGGCGACACCGTCCGAAACGAGGGCATCCGCAACGGTTTTCGCGCGGCTCGCACTGAGGGGAACGTTGACGCCGTCGCCTCCGGTGTCGTCGGTGTACCCGACGACCGTGATCTTTGCCGTCGGGCACGCCTTCACCTTGTCGGCGACCTGGTTGACCAGCCCCTTGGAGCCGGATTCGAGGGTGAACCCGTCGGTGTCGAAGTTGATCGGCGTCCTCAGCAAGCTGGTGATGTCGGCCTGCAGCGAGGCGCACCCACCGGTGGGAACGGCACTCCCAACGGCCACCTGAATGTCGTTGACGACGGCCACGCTCGGCCAAGCCACCCTTGCTGCGGACTCCGCCGAGGCCTTGATGACCACCGAGGAAGCCGTCCCCGCCAACGTCACGGTGTCACCGTCGAGCTTGGCGCTGAACCCGGGAATGTCCAGAGCGGCGCCGAACAGGCCACCGAGCCCGGAGAATTCGGGGCCCCTGACGCCGGGCTTGACGGTGAGGTCGTCGACGATCTTGGCGCCAGGCATCGCCTGCTTGAGCGATTCCCCCAACGACGCCTTCAACGACGCATCGGGCAGCTCGCCCGTCAGCGTGAAACCGTTGCCGCTGCGCACGATCGACATGGCGCCGAACTTGGCGCCCGCGTCGGGGCTCGGCGGGCGGGCCGAAGGAGCTTGCGGAATCGTCAGCGATGCCGACGGGCCGACACTCGGCGTGTCGAGTTCGACGGACTTCTGCGACCCCATCGACGCGCTCCACCCGATCACTGCGAGCAGTAGGGGGACCGCGATGAGAGCCACCACCCAACCGACACCCGGTTGCCGTCGGTAGAACCTGGAGTCCGTAGACATGGGTACTCCCCGTCCTCGTGCCGTCAGCGGGCGTCGAGCAGGTCGATGACGAAGATCAGCGTCTTACCGGACAGCCGGTGCCCGGATCCGGCAGGGCCGTAGGCCTTCACCGGAGGGATGGTCAGCTTGCGACGGCCACCGACGCGCATCCCCGGAATGCCGTCCTGCCAGCCCTCGATCAGGCCGCGCAGCGGAAACTCGATGGACTCGTTGCGGTTCCAGGAGCTGTCGAACTCCTCGCCGGTGTCGTACTCGACGCCGACGTAGTGCACCGTCACGGTGCCACCGGCTACCGCCTCGGCGCCGTCGCCGACGACGACGTCTTCGATGACGAGCTCTGCAGGCGCGGGACCGTCGGGAAATTCGATCTCGGGTTTAGTAGCCACGGTTGACACCGTAGTCGGGCAGACTAGAGGCGTGGCTACGGACCCGAAGGACTCAGACATTCTCGCCCAAGTCAACGAACTCGTCGCCGAGGAGAAGGAGCTGCGCTCCAAGCTTCAACACCGCGAGATCGACGAGACCGAGGAACATCGGCGGCTTCGCGGGCTCGAGGTGCAGCTCGACCAGTGTTGGGACCTGCTGCGGCAGCGGCGGGCGCTGCGGGAGACGGGCGAGAACCCCGATCAGGCCAGCGTACGACCAGAGGGTGAAGTAGAGGGCTATCTGAACTGAGCCGGGCCGTGACGCACGAGGAACAGTTCGATGCCGTCGTCGTCGGCGGCGGTCACAACGGCTTGGTCGCAGCCGGCTACCTGGCCAAGGCGGGACTGAGGGTCGCGGTGCTCGAACGGCTCGACCACGTCGGCGGCGCCGCGGTCTCGGCACATGCCTTCGACGGAGTCGATGCCCGGCTCTCGCGGTACTCCTACCTCGTCAGCCTGCTGCCCCGCAGCATCACCGATGACCTGGGTGCCCGGATCCGCCTGGCCCGGCGTACGTACTCGTCCTACACGCCGGATCCGAGCACCGCGGGCCGCACCGGACTGCTGGTGGGACCAGGGGGCCACTTCGATTCCATCGGTGCAGCCGACGACGCGCACGGCTTCGACGCGTTCTACGGGCGCTGTCACGCGGTCACGCAGCGGTTGTGGCCGACCTTGGTGCAGCCGCTGCGCACCAGGTCCGATGTCCATCGACACGTGCTCGCGGGCGGCGACCCCGACGCCGACGCCGGCTGGCAGGAGATGATCGAACGTCCCATCGGCGCCGCGATCACCGAGACCGTCCGCAACGACGTGCTCCGTGGCGTGATGGCGACGGACGCGCTGATCGGGACGTTCGCGCGCACCGACGACCCGACGCTGATCCAGAACGTGTGCTTCCTGTATCACCTGCTCGGAAACGGCACTGGTGAGTGGGACGTGCCCATCGGAGGCATGGGAGCGGTCAGCGGGGCGCTCGCCGCGGCCGCCTGCTGCCACGGTGCCGAGATCATCACGGGCGCAGACGTTTACGCACTCGACTTGGACGGCGGGGTGCGATATCGAGCGGACGGTGCAGAACGTGTCGTCCGAGCCCGCTTCGTGCTGTCCGGGGTGACGCCGACGCTGCTCGCCCGGTTGCTCGGTGAACCCGAGCCGCAGACCGCGCCTGGCGCGCAGGTGAAGGTCAACCTGATGCTGCGGCGGTTGCCCCGCCTGCGCGACGAAAGCGTCTCTCCCGAAGCGGCATTCGGTGGGACGTTCCACATCAACGAGACGTTCGCGCAACTCGACTCCGCATACGACGCGGCAGCGGCGGGCCGGGTCCCCGATCCCCTTCCGTGCGAGATCTACTGTCACTCCCTCACCGACCCCACGATCCTGTCCGACGACCTGCGCCGCACCGGGGCGCAAACGCTCACGGTCTTCGGCCTGCACACTCCGCACCCCCTCGCTGCGGCCGATCCGGAGACGATGCGTCGCACCCTCACCGAGGCGGTGCTCGCCTCGCTGAACTCCGTTCTCGCCGAGCCCATCGAAGACGTCCTGATGACCGATGCACACGGCAGAGCCTGCGTCGAGACGAAGACGACAGCAGACCTCGAGGCAACGTTGAACATGACGGCGGGCAACATCTTCCACGGCGCGCTACGCTGGCCGTTCGTCGAAGACGGCGAGCCGCTGGACACTCCGGCTCAGCGCTGGGGCGTGGCGACCGGCCATGAGCGGATCCTGTTGTGCGGCTCGGGTTCCCGGCGCGGCGGTGCGGTATCGGGCGTCGGCGGCCACAACGCCGCGATGGCGGTGCTGGAGAGCTAGGGCATGGCGTGTGCCCACGCCATGTGGCCCTCGAAGCCGAGGTCGTTCGCCATGGCGCGGTAACGGTCTCGCAGCTCCCGGTAGGTGGAGTCTTCGCCACGGCCGTCGGCCAGCGCGAGCCGCGCACGCAACCCAAGCACCGCTACGTCCCTGGTAGCCCAACGTAGCTCTCGGTTGACGGCGACGAGACGTTCGATCGCGCTACCCGCTTCGTCGATTCGCCCCTGGGACAACAGAATCTGGGCGAGGAAAGCCAACGTCACCTCGACATTCGCCAGATGTCCATCGCGCAACATCTCGTCGGTGAGTGTCCAAAGCCGCTCCACGGCGAGGTTCACGTGGCCCTGCTCGGCCATGCTCAGCGCCAGATAGGTGTCCAGAAACGGCACGATGTTCAATGCGAACCGCTCTTCTCTGCCATCAGCCCGTCTACCGGTGAATTTGTCCACGGTGCCGCCATGGCGTTCCACCATCGCCGCGGATCGCGTGAACACCTGCGTCATGACCTCGCGGAGCCGCTCGGCCCCGAGGGCGGCGGCGATGTCCATGGAGTGCACCACGTCCGCGAATAGCACCGTGACCTGCTTGTACTCGGCAAGACCTGCGTCGCGGCCCAACGCCCCGCCGCACTCGTCGCAGAACTTGGCCTCCGGTCGCGGTTGCGCACCGCAACTGCGACACAACGCTGCCGTCATCGCCCACCCCTCCCGCTGGACGGAGTCAGGATATTCGGCCGGGCGCGTTCGATTCCGGTAATTGACGACCGGACTGATAAATCAGCCTGAGGCCAACTTGGCCAGAATCGACTCCAGGGTCTTCAGTTCGGCCGGGCTCAGCGCGGCGAACGGACGCGGCGCGGGATCGTCGACCCCATCGATGATCGCGACCACTCGGCGCCCCTCCTCGGTCAGCGACACCACCTTGCACCGTCGGTTGGTCGGATGTGCTTCGCGTACAACGAGTCCGCGATCCTCGAGATTGTTGACCGCGACAGTGGTGGCCGGAGCGTCCATGGTGGCGGCCTTGGCGATCTCCTTGGCTGTCATCGGCCGCTTGGCGAGCCTGCGGAGCACCCGGACCCTGCTGAAGGGAAGCCCGGTGGTTTCGATGACGTCCCGCCTCCACGCGTCGCGGTTGTCGAACACCACCGCGGCCATGGCGCGCCATACCTCGTCGGCGCTTCCGTCACCCGGCATGGACACCCACCTTGGGTGCGGCGGTCCCCGCGATCAGCGGAGCGAGACGCTCGGCCGACTCCAGGGCACGCGGGGTCGTCGAGAAGTATCCCAACACCGTCATGACGACGCCGATCCCGACGCACATGAACCACAGGGGCCGTGCAGATGCGGCGAAGTCCGCGCCGGTGTGCAAGAGCGCCGAACCGGCGATTGAACCGCACAGCGCCACACCGATACTCACCCCGATCTGACGGCTGGTCGACGTCACCGCCGAAGCGGCACCCGCCCGGTCCAGCGGCATTCCGCTCACCGCCGCATTCGTGAGCGGGGCGTTCACCATCGAGAAGCCGATGCCGAACACGGCGAAGATCACCAACAGCCCCCACACCGGGGTGGTCTTGGTCAGGAAGGTGAGCAGAACGGACGCGGTGGTGATCAGGACGCCGGCCGCCAGCAGTGACGGACGAGCGCCGAAGCGGCCGACCATTCGGCCGGACATCGGCGAGAATATCAGCGCGCCAATGGCAATGGGGGCGAAGATCAAGCCCGTGTGCATGGCGGAGTACCCACGCTCGTCCTGTAGGTAGAGCGACATCATGAACAGGAACGCGCCCCAGGCCGAGAATGCGCAGATCGCGGTCAGCGTCGCACCGGCGAAGGGAGTGCTACGGAAGAAGCGCAGGTCGATGAACGGGTCGCGGCGCTTGGACTCGTAGCGCAGGAAGGCCACGAAGGCGGTGACCGCCACCACCGCGACCGCGCCGACGCGCGGATTGCTCCAGCCGTAACTCGGGCCCTCGATGAGCGTGAAGACCACGCCGAACAGGAACAACACCGCCAGACCCTGGCCGACCGGGTCGATGTTGCGCATTGTCTTCGACTTGGTTTCGGGCACGAAGATCGCCGTCAGCACGATTGCGGCCGCGCAGATCGGCAGGTTGATCCAGAACACGGCGCGCCAGCTGATCAACTCGATCAGGAAACCGCCGACGACCGGTCCGAGCGCCATCGAGATACCGACCACCGCGCCCCAGAAGCCCAGTGCGCGCGCCCGTTCGACGCGGCCGGTGAAGACCTGCGAGATGATCGAAAGCGCAACGGGATTCAGCATCGACCCGCCGATGGCTTGCAGCAGGCGCGCGATGATCAGCGTCTCGATGTTGGGAGCCATGCTGCAGAGCAGCGAGCCGACGGCGAATACGACGAGGCCGATCTGGAACACCCGCCTGCGGCCGAAGCGGTCGCCCGTCGCGCCTGAGAGCATGAGCAACGACGCCAGCACCAGGGTGTAGACGTCGACCACCCACTGCAGCTGCGACGGCGACGCGTGCAGGTCGGTGCGGATACTCGGTATCGCGACGTTGACGATCGTCGCGTCCATCGACACGATCAGCAGGCTCAGACAGCAGGACACCAGAATGATGGCCTTTCGCCGGGGCATCAGCGCGTCAATACTTGTATCCACACAACTATTGTGAATCTACAACAATCGGCGGCGCAAGTTCGATCGGCGTGAGTTTCGTCATGCCCGAGCGCACGCTCGCGCGAAGGAACTAGTCGCGGATGTCCATGTCGGCGTAGTCGCGCTCGGTGTAACCCGTGTAGATCTGGCGCGGACGGCCGATCTTGCTCGGCTCGGTGTGCATCTCGCGCCAGTGCGCGATCCAGCCAGGCAGCCGGCCGAGGGCGAACAGCACGGTGAACATGCGCGTCGGGAAGCCCATCGCCCGGTAGATCACGCCCGTGTAGAAGTCGACGTTGGGGTAGAGCTTGCGTTCGACGAAGAAGTCGTCGGTGAGCGCCACCTCTTCGAGAGCCTTGGCGATGTCCAGCAACTCATCCTGGACGCCGAGCTTGCCGAGGATCTTGTCGGCCTGCTCCTTGACGATGCGCGCCCGCGGGTCGTAGTTCTTGTAGACGCGGTGGCCGAAGCCCATCAGCTTGACGCCGTCCTCGCGGTTCTTCACCTTGCGGACGAACTCCTGAACGTCACCGCCGCTCTCCTTGATGCCCTGCAGCATCTCCAGCACGGCCTGGTTGGCGCCGCCGTGCAGGGGGCCCCACAGCGCATTGATTCCGCCGGAGATGGACGTGAACAGGTTGGCCTGCGACGAGCCGACCAGTCGCACCGTCGACGTCGAGCAGTTCTGCTCGTGGTCGGCATGCAGGATCAACAGAAGATCGAGCGCCCTGACGATCTCCGGGTCGACCTCGTAGGGCTCGGCAGGGAACCCGAACGTCATCCGCAGGAAGTTCTCGACCAGGGTCAGCGAGTTGTCTGGGTAGAGGAACGGCTGGCCGACCGACTTCTTGTAGGCGTAGGCGGCGATGTTGGTCAGCTTGGCCAGCAGCCGAATCGTCGAGAGCTCGACCTGCTCCGTGTCGAGCGGGTCGACCGAATCCGGGTAGTACGCGGACAGCGCGTTGACGGCACTGGACAGCACGGGCATCGGATGCGCGTTGCGGGGAAAGCCGTCGAAGAAACGCTTGAGATCCTCGTGCAGCAAGGTGTGCCGCTGGATATGGGTGGTGAACTTCTCGAGCTGGTCGGTCGTGGGCAGCTCCCCGTAGATCAGCAGGTAGCTGACCTCGATGAACGTCGACTTCTCGGCCAACTGCTCGATGGGGTAGCCGCGGTAGCGCAGGATGCCCGCGTCACCGTCGATGTAGGTGATGGCGCTCTTGGTCGCCGAGGTGTTGACGAAGCCGCCGTCGTAGGTGGTGTAGCCGGTCTTGGCCAGCAGCGACCCCAACGCGATGGCGTCGGAACCCTCCGTCGCCTTCACGATCTCCAGGTCGATCTCGCCCCCCGGGTACCGGAGCGTGGCTGCCGCGTCGGAACTGGAGTCTTCGGGCACGTTAACCCCTTCTACGGTTGTCGACCGGAACGAAGCTGTCCGTCACTAGTGGAAGGTAGTCGCTATCCGATTTGCGCGCTTGCGGGGGTTGGCCTCGAACGGCGTTCTGGCGCGCGTGCCGGTGTGCGTTGGATGGTGACCAGGACCGGCGAAACAACTCGACCGCAGCACACAGGCGATCGCACACGATATTCGCCTCGATCGGGTCGTCACCCGGCTGCCCAAGCCCTGCGAACGACGTGGCGAACAACACCGTCCACATGTCGGCGACCATGGTCACCGCAGGGTCTCCCGGTGCCACCCCGAGTCGCCGGGCGATCACCGTGGTAGATGCGTTCTCCGACAGTGCCCGCTGTTGGCTGAGGGCCGAGGCCTTGATCGACGCCGACCCGTTCACGATCTGGATCATCACCGCCATCGTGTCCATCTCGTCGGCGACCGCCACGACGACGGATTCCTTCGTAGGGAAGTACCAGCTGAAGGTCCTCGGTGACACGGCGGCGGCGACCTGCTCGACCGTCGTGTTGTCGTAACCCCGTTTGACGCAGAGTTCGGCGGCAGCCTCGATCAATGTAGCGCGGGTCCGCAATTTCTTGCGTTCTCGCAGACCAAACGCTGGGGTTCGGTCAGCCATACACAGGCTCGTAGTCGGCCCGCGCCCGTGGAGACTGCAGGTCGGACGTCATCACCGCCAACTGCCCGAACGCCTCGTTGAGGCGATCGACCATGACCGTCGGCCCCAGCCGGACGGTTTCGGTGTCGGCGATGAGGTCTCCGCACGCGGCCACGATGGTGGCCGAGAAGATCACGGACACCAGACGCGCCCGGCGGTCGTCGAGATCGACACCCATGCGCTTGGCCAGAATCACCTCGGTCACGTCGTGCCGGAACTCGAACGACGCCTGTTTGAGCGAATCCGACGCGTTGATGACGCGGAGCATGAGGATGATGCGTTCGGTACTGAGCTTGCCGACCGTACGACCAGCAACCCGCGTCAGGACCGCGACGTGAGCCTGGCGTATGGCCTCGAGCGGCCCCACTTCCGACGGCACCTTCTCCAGTTCGATGGCCACCTCTTGGGCGTAGTCCTCGATGAGAGTCAGGAACACCGCGTCCTTGGTCGGGAAGTAACGGCTGAACGTTCGAGGTGACACGTCCGCGGAGGCGGCAATCTGCTCGACGGTGGTCTGCTCGTAGCCCTGCCTTAGACACAACTCCATGGCGGCATCGATGAGCACCGCCCTAGTCCTGAGTTTCTTGCGCTCACGAAGGCCGAGCGACACCTCCCTCGACACGTCGGCCACGAGGACATGTTAACCCGGTTGCTCACGTCAGTCGGTGGGCTAAGGAGTTCAGACGCGGTATCGGATGAACGCGGGCACCAACAGCGCTGCCACGCCGACACCGACGACGACCAGCGCGCCACCGCCCGCCGCGGTCACCGTCGTGCCGATGACCGCGGCGCTGGCACCGTGCACGGCATCGGCCAGCCGCGGGCCGCCCGCAACCACGACGGTGAAGACGCCCTGCAGGCGACCGCGCAGCTCGTCGGACGCCACCTGCTGCAGGATCGTCGAGCGGAACGCCGACGAGACCATGTCCGCGGCGCCGCCGATCGCCAGGAACGCCAAAGCGGCCCAGAGGAACCCGTTCGCCCCCCCGCCCGCCAGCCCAGCGGCCAGGCCGAAGCCCACCATCGCCACTCCCCATACGACGATCGCGACGACCACCGCCCTCCCCTGGAGATGGACGCGTGGCAACCAGCCGGAGAACACACCACCCGCGACGGCGCCCACCGCAATCGCCGCGGAGAGGTAAGCCATCGCCGACCCTCCCTCGACGGGCCCGCCGAAGCTCTGGTGCGCCATCTCGGGGAACAGCGCCCGCGGCATGCCGAGGATCATCGCGATCAGGTCGACGACGAAGGACATCAGCACCACGCGGTTGCCTGCCAGGTAGCGGAACCCGTCGAGGACCGCCGCGAAACCCCACTTCGACCAACCCTGCGCGGTGCCGGTCGGCGGCATCTTCGCCAGCCGGAACGTCGCCCAGATCGGCACCACACAGGTGATCGCGTCGATCGCGTACAGCGTCGACAGGTCGACGAAGTGCAGCATCACGCCTGCCAGCAACGGCCCGACGATGGCACCGAACTGCATGACCGTCATATTCAGGGAGTTCGCCGCAGGCAGCTGCTCGAGCGGCAGCATTCGCGGGATCGCAGCCGATCGCGTCGGGCTGTTGATCGCGAAGAACGCCTGCTGCACCGACAGCAGACACAGCACCACCCACACGTTGTCGAGACCGAGCGCGGCCTGCAGCCAGAGAAACACCGACGACACCGCGAGCCCGATGGACGCGATCACCAGCAGGAGTCTGCGGTCCATCGCGTCCGCCCACGCACCGCCCCACAGACCGAAGACCACCAACGGCACCAACGCGAAGACGCCCGACAACCCGACGTAGGCGGAGTTCTGCGTCAGCGCGTACAGCTGGACCGGCACGGCGAAGACCGTGAGGTTCGCGCCGATGACGGTGACGATGCCCGAGAGCCACAAGCGGCGGAAGTCCGGCGTCCGCAGCGGGGTGGTGTCGGCGAAGAGGCTCGCCACGCCTAGGGCTGGAGTCGCTCGACGCGGGCGGGGCTCGATTCCGTTGCGCCCGTCGCCCGGATCCGATTGTGCAGTCGGTTCTCGCGGCCCTGCCAGAACTCGACCGCGTCGGGGGCGATCCGGTAGCCGCCCCAGTTCGGCGGCACCGGGATGGATTCGACGCCCTCGAACCGCTCGGTCACCGCGGCGAGTTGCGCGAGCAGCGCCGCGCGCGAGGGGATCTGGTGCGACTGGTGCGACGCCCATGCCCCCAACTGGGAGCCGCGGGGACGCTTGGCCCAGTACCTGGCCGTGTCCTCCGGTGGGATCTTCGTCACGGGTCCGCGGACGTGCACCTGACGGCCCAGGGCGAACCACGGGAACGTCGCCGACGCGTACGGCGTCGTCGCGAGCTGCTCGCCCTTGGCCGACTCGTAGTTGGTGAAGAACGTGATGCCGCCGAGATCCACGCCCTTGCACAACACGGTCCGGGTCATGGGCCTTCCCTCGGCGTCGACGGTGCCCACCACCATGGCGTTCGGCTCCGCGATGCCCGCACTCTCGGCATCGGCTAACCACCTGCGCAACAGCACGATCCACCCGTCGGCGAGCCAGTCGGCGTCGAGGTCGGGGCTCCCGTCCTTCTCGACCGACCCGTACTCCACTCGCATGCGTGCCAGGCGCTCACGGTCGTCGCCGTTCTGATCCCCGGTCGCTGCGCGCCTGCCCTCCGAAACCACGATCCCGAAGCTACGCGCCCGGGTTCTCCGACTCGTTACCGACCGGTAGTAATCAACGATCGCCCGAGTGCGAGAATCGGGCCATGACAAGCGCGTCCAAGATCCCCGACGGCTTCGTGGAGGGCCTCGAAGGCGTCGTCGCCTTCACCACCCAGATCGCCGAACCCGACAAGGACGGCGGCGCACTGCGCTACCGCGGCGTCGACATCGAGGACCTAGTCACCCGGCACGTCACCTTCGGCGACGTGTGGTCACTGCTGGTCGACGGCAGATTCGGGCGCAGCCTGGTGCCCGCCGAACCCTTCCCGTTGCCCATCCACACCGGCGACGTCCGGGTGGACGTGCAGGCGGGCCTGGCGATGCTCGCCCCGATCTGGGGCTATCTGCCGCTCCTGGACATCGACGACGACACCGCGCGGGACCAGTTGGCCCGGGCGTCGGTGATGGCCCTTTCCTATGTCGCGCAGTCGGCGCGCGGCATCCACCAGCCCGCGGTCCCGCAGCGAACCATCGACGAATGTTCCACCGTCACGGAGCGTTTCATGACGCGCTGGAAGGGCAACCCCGACCCGAGGCACGTCGAGGCCATCGACGCCTACTGGGTCACCGCGGCCGAGCACGGCATGAACGCCTCGACGTTCACCGCACGGGTGATCGCGTCGACGGGCGCGGACGTCGCGGCGTCTCTGTCCGGCGCCGTGGGCGCCATGAGCGGGCCCCTGCACGGCGGTGCTCCGGCCCGCGTGCTGCCGATGATCGAGGAGGTCGAGCGCTCCGACGACGCCCGTGCCGTGATCAAGGGAATCCTCGACCGCAAGGACAAGCTGATGGGCTTCGGGCACCGCGTCTACCGGGCCGAGGACCCCCGCGCCCGCGTACTGCGGGCAACCGCCAAGCGACTGGACGCACCGCGCTACGAAGTGGCGGCCGCCCTTGAGCAGGCCGCCCTGACCGAGCTGCGCGAACGGCGTCCCGACCGCGCGATCGAGACAACGTCGAGTTCTGGGCCGCGGTGATGCTCGACTTCGCCGGGGTTCCCCCGAAGATGATGCCCGCGATGTTCACCTGTGGGCGCACCGCCGGGTGGTGCGCGCACATCCTCGAGCAGAAGGGGCTCGGGAAGCTGGTCCGTCCGGCAGCCATCTACGTCGGCCCGGAGCCTCGCACCCCGGAATCCGTCGAGGGTTGGGACCAGATCAAGGCATCATGACGGCTTCGGTGAGCAGTCGCGCGACTTTCAGCTCGGCGGCAACGTCATTCGCCGCACTGGTCCGCGCGATCCCCGAGTCGGCCTGGGACGGGCCAGGCCTCGGCGACTGGGATCTGCGCGCCCTCGTCGGGCACGCCTCGCGGTCCCTGATCACCGTCAGTACCTACTTGCAGACCTCCGCCGACCGCGAGGACTTGCCGAGCGCGGCCGACTACTACGCGAAGATCGCCGGCTACGCGTCGAGCGTGGGCGCCGAGGCGGTCATCGAGCGTGGCCGCCAAGCCGGCCGAGATCTCGGCGCGCATCCCGCGACGACGGTCGACGCGTTGGTGCAACGGGCGCTCGGCGACCTGGAGAGCGCCGCTGACCCGCTGATCGAGGTGATCGGCGGGCTGGGCATCCGGTTGAGCAGCTATCTGCCGACCCGGGTGTTCGAACTGGCGGTCCACGGCCTCGACATCGCGCGGGCTACGGGAGCCGACTTCACCATTCCCGACGACGTGCTGACCGAGGCCACGGTGCTCGCGGCGCGGGTCAGCGTGCTTCTCGGCGCGGGTGCGCCGGTACTGCTTGCCCTGACGGGCCGGGCCGCACTGCCGCTCGAATTCTCCGTCGTCTAGCCCGCGATGAGAACTTGCGCGACGACGAGTCGGTATCAGTGACATCCACCGTCGATAGGAGCCCACCGTGGCGATCGAAGTACAACCGTCCCTGTCCCCCCACCTCGTCGTCGACGATGCCGCCGCGGCCATCGACTTCTACGTATCGGCCTTCGGCGCCACCGAATACGGTCGGGTGCCGCACCCCGACGGCAGGCTCGTCCACGCGGCGCTGAACATCAACGGCTCGATGGTGATGCTCAACGACGACTTCCCCGACTTCAACGACGGCAAGTCGTCAACGCCCAAGGCCCTCGGCGGCACGCCCGTCACGATCCACCTTCAGGTGCCCGACGTCGAGTCCGCGTTCGCCAGGGCGATCGACGCCGGTGCCACGGTGGTGGCTCCGCTGGAGGACCAGTTCTGGGGCGACCGCTACGGCATGGTGCGCGACCCGTTCGGCCACCAGTGGTCGCTCGGGCAGCCCGTGCGCGAGGTCAGCTCGGAGGAGATCGCCGCGGCGATGGGTTCGCAACAGGGTTGACCCAGGCCGGCAGATGGCTTGTGGATAACTTCCGCGGGTGTCGTATTCCCTTGGCATACTCGAACACACATGTTCCAGGAACGTTCACCGGACGCCCTGGTCGGCGAGATCGAGGAATGCCACCGCAGCGAATCGCTGCTGATCGCACGACGGCTCTCGGCGGTCGCGGCACTGCTATGGCATCGCACCGCCGAAGCCGAGGGAGCGCCGTCAGCTGACCCCGGTCATGCGTTGATCACCGGGTTCGCCAGGACGTCCGCCGAGGTATCCGCGGCGGTGAACCTGTCTCCGAAGGCCGCCAGCCAACTCGTCGGCCACGCCGAGGCGCTCGATACCCGGCTGCCCGAGGTCGCGCGACTTCTCGCGGTTGGTCGGATCGATTGGCGGACAGCGCATCTCATCATCACGCGTACCGATCTCGTCGACGGTGGGCTGATGCCGCTGCTGGATCGGTTGATGGCGGACCGCATCGATTCGTGGCAGTGCTGGTCGCGGCGCCGAGTCATCAACGCGGTGGACGCTGCGGTGCGCGACATCGACCCAGAGGCCGCCAAGGAACGTCGCGTCACCGCCGACACTGCGCGCAGCATCAGCATCGTCGCCCAACCAAATGGCATGGCCAGCTGCGCGGCAGCCTCCCCGCTCCCGCTGCAGCCGTCTTCGACAAGCGCCTCTCAGAGCTGGCCACCGCAGTTTGCCCCGGTGATCCGCGCACTGTCGACCAGCGTCGGGTCGATGCACTGCTCGCCCTCGGCGAGGGCCGCGCCTTCACGTGCGATTGCACCCATGCCGACTGCCCCAGTCGTCTCAATGGCGAACACCCCTCTCCCCCAAGGTTCGTGATCAACGTGCTCGCCAGCCAGGAAACGGTCACCGGGTGCAGCGATCAGCCCGGATATCTCGAGGGCTACGGCGTGATCGACGCGGAGCAGGTGCGCCGACTCGCCGAATCGGCTGTGCTACGGCTGTTGTCCGAAGCCACCGCCAACGCCGCGGAAGCCCTGCACTACCAACCCAGTGCAGCACTCGAGCGATGGACTCGCTGCCGCGACCTGACCTGCTGCTTCCCTGGGTGCGACCGTCCGGCCTGGAACGCCGACATCGACCACACCGTGCCCTTCAACCACACGAGGCCCAGTGCCGGCGGCCTCACCGTACCGGGCAACAACAAGTGCTACTGCCGACAGCACCATCGACTCAAGACGTTTCACGGCGGCCCCAACGGTTGGCGGGACGTACAACTTCCCGACGGCACCGTCGTGTTGACCTCCCCGACGGGACGCGTCTACTGCAACACTCCAGCGGGCGCCGACCTCTTTCCTCAGATGCGGCCGCCGGCATGTGCCGAACCGGTGCCACGAAGGCACAGTCGGCGCCGCGAGAAGTCGGCCCGTAACACGCTCGCACGCAACAAGTTGAGTGCTCGGCGCGCCTCCAACGCGGAGACGCGGAAGGTCAATCGCGCCAGAAGCCGGGAACTCGAACTACGCACATGGCGTAACGACATGCGACGAAAGCTCCTCGTCTTCAAGGGCGGAAAGCCCAGCACCAGTCCATGGTGTTCATGGGTAAACGATCCGCTCGAGGACGAACGCATCACCGCGGACTGGCGCCCGCCTCCGCCTCCGCCGCCGACGCCGCCCGGTGACGAACCACCATTCTAGCGATCGTCAAGCCAGGAGTACGAGCTCATGAGAATCCTTGTTGGAACAGGACTTACGCAAGGCCTGGAACCCAATGACTACCACCATTGCATCGACGGCGAGCTGGTATGGATCCAGGAGCCGTGCGCGAAGGACCGCTACGATCCGGACGGCCCATGCGGGTGCGGTCGCGGCTTCGCCGGAGCGGCATCACACCGGGCGACCACGACCGCAAGGGTCATCGAGTCGGAGCTGACTCCCGACGAGATGGTCCTGGCGTTCCAGACCAGCCTCGCAGACGGAGGTTGGCCAATCGAGTGGGCCGAGGACGTGGCCGACGAGAATCTGGCCATCGCCGGCGACCTGCCCGTGGGCGCGGTCATCGGTCGTCGACTCGACGGGATTCTGTTGCGGGCGGCGATGCTGGGCGGGAGCAGTTAACGCCGCAGCCCCGCGAGCAACCGCTGCCCCAGTGATGGCGTCGGCGCCGAGGCAGCCGCCGCCAGCATGTCGGGGATCGCGGTGAACTTGTCACGCGGGCGGGTGTCCCCGCCCCGCGCGATCTCCGCGGAGTCGATGGCCTGCCATCCCGCCGAATCGACGACGGCGGGTTGGCGGGCCTCGATCAGTTGGCCCAGGTGACGCGGTGTGGTCGACGGGTCGATCAGCAGGCCGGTGTTGTAGTCCGCGACGAGCTCGTGCACCGTCTGCGCCGCACACGACTTGTTCGTGCCGATGAATCCCGTAGGGCCGCGCTTGATCCAGCCGGCGACATAGGCGCCCCGCATCCCGATGACCCGCCCGGCGTCGTTCGGCACGACCGCGGTCACGTCGTCGAACGGCAGATCGCGAATCGGCTTGCCGCGGTAGCCGATCGACGTCAGAACCAGACCCGCGTCGAGTCGGCGGATCTCATCACCACCGGTAACCGTGAACGCGATGCCCTCGACGCGGTCGGCTCCGAGGATTCGCTGCGGCGTCAGGCGGTAGGCAAGGCGAATGCGTGGCCGTTCGATGGGGGCGTCGGCGTCGCTCAGCTTGGCGAGGATCTCGAGCTTGTTGCGCGTCAGGCGGTCCTCGGTGCCGTCACCGAGTTCAGCCAAATCGCGCAGCACCAGGTCGTGGTCAGCCGCGTCGAGCACCACGTCGCGCGTTGCCGTCAGCCCGATCAGCTCGGGCAACGTGAACGCCGACTGGGCGGGCCCACGCCTGGCCGCGATCACGACCTCTCGGACGCTGGAGTTCCGCAGGGCGGCCAGCGCGTGATCGGAGACGTCGGTGCGGGCCAGGTCGTCCGGGTCGCTCGTCAGAATGCGGGCCACGTCCAACGCGACGTTGCCGTTGCCGACGACCACCACGCGTTCGTGGCTCAAATCGACTGGCAGATCGGTGAATTCGGGATGGCCGTTGATCCACGCGACCAGCTCGGTGGCGGTGCCGCTGCCCGTCAGGCCCATGCCCTCGACGTCGAGGCGGCGGTCGTTCGACGCGCCGACCGCGTAGAGCACGGCATGGTGGTGTGCCGCGAGTTCGGCGTGGCTGACGTGCTTGCCCACTTCCACGTTGAGGAAGAAGTTGAAGCCGCGCAACCGGACCACGCGGTCGAACAGTCGGCTGACGCGTTTGGTGGTCTGGTGATCGGGCGCGACACCTGCGCGCACGAGTCCATACGGCGTCGGCAGCTTCTCGAAGACGTTCACGACGACGCCGCGCTGCGTCAGCAGCTCATCGGCCGCATACATGGCGGCAGGACCTGAGCCCACGATCGCCACCGTCAACGGGCCTGCGGGACGGGAGTGCACCACCGGCGCCTCGATGACCTTCGCCAGCTTGGAGGTGGGCGGCAGCTTGCCCTCGCGCTTCGGGTAGAACGCCGCGTTCAGCTCGATGAACGGCAGCTGCGCGTCGACCAGCTTCGTTTCGGGGACGATGGCGCCGACCGGGCAGGCGCTGACGCAGGCCCCGCAGTCCACGCATGCGACCGGGTCGATGTAAAGCATCTCGGCCGTCGCGAAACCGGGTTCGTCGGGCGTCGGGTGGATGCAGTTCACCGGGCAGGCGTAGACGCAGGACCCGTCGCTGCAGCACGACTGGGTGATGACGTGTGGCATGGGAGAAGACGACCGCTCTAGGCCGCAGCCACCACGTGCTGGCGCTGGGGCTCGCTGCGGTAGCGGCTGGCCCGGCCATCGATCTTGCAGATGCGCCAGATGAGCTTGGCGATCGGGTTCATCAACCCGGTGTCGTGGCACAGCATCCGGACGTCACCGAACATGCCGCGCAGGAACTGACGCGCCTCGGGGCTACCGAAGAAGATCTCCTTCTTCACCGAGCGCGGGATGTCGAATTCCCTCCAGAACGCCTTAGGAGGCACGACGATGGCCTGGCACAGCACCCGCATGATGATCGGAACGTGCAGCGATAGCCAGAAACGCGAGGAGCGCTTCATATTTGGCACCCGCTTGTGCAGGTACTCGTGTGCGAACGAGATGTGGCGGGCCTCCTCGGCCACGTGAATGGCCATGACGCGCTCCATGATCGGGTGCAGGGCCTTGCCCTCGCGCAGCACGTTCTTCTGCGTGTGGTCGATGGGCTC
>NZ_JAVROT010000097.1:0-4897 GCF_032162605.1 Mycobacterium sp.
CCCCCCCCCCCCCCCCCCGCGGTAGGACCCGTCAGTTGCAGGTCACCTTGATCTCGAACTTCTTCGTGATCATTCCCGCCATCGGGTTCGTCATGTCGGCGCCCTGCGCTTCACCGGTGATCGTGTAGGTGCTGCCGGCGACGGCGACGTCCGCGGAACCGGACTTCATGCCGCCCATCTGGGCAACGGCAAGGGCACTGCCGTCGACGACCAGACCCAGCGACTCGACCGTCGGGGCGGCTCCGTCGGTCATCACGACGGCGACACCCTGCTGGCCGCCGACCGCGCCGCTGGCCACGTTGATCTTGCCGCCGGTCTTGACGCAGGTCACCGAGTTGAGATCCAGCCCCGCCAGATCCTGGCCCTCCACCTTGACCTCGCTGTTGCCGCTGGTGCTCACCTGAGTGCTGCTGCCGCCACTCGCGGCTGGAATACTGGACCCGGGCGTCGAACCCTTGTCGTCCGAGCAGCCGACCAGAACCAGTGCGGTCGCCGCGATGCCGATGCCCGCAGTCACGATCTTCTTCATCGGAATGTCCCTTCGTTTCGCTCCGCCCCGATGGCGTCGCCGTGAAGCAAGTACACGAGGCCCGAATCGCTACCGATCCCAACAATTGCGCGCGGTACGGTGACAAGGTGTCCGACGCAGCCGAGCCCGAGGAGATCCTCGACGCGGAGATCGTTCCGGCCGACGCGTCGGCCCCGCCAGAGCAGCTCCCGGTGATACCCGCTGACACCGGCTACACCGCCGACGGAGTGCCGACCTTCGAGTCGGTGCGGGAGAAGATCGAGACCAGGTACGGCACCGCGACCGGTTCGGCGGAACTGGCGTCGGAGACCGCCGAGGGACGCCAGGTCGAGGAGCAGTACGAGGCTCGGCAGCGCGCCGCCCACGACCGGCTCGAGGAGATCCGGGCGGCGATGCGCGACGAGCCCGGCCCCGAGTCCGGGCAAGCCTGAGCGGTGCGCTCCTTCACCGTCGCGGAGCGGCGGACGCGACTGGCGCGACGCCACCTCCTGGCCGAACGCACCGAGGAGGGCGTCGCCGACGTCGCGGGCCAGTTCGTCGGCCTTCATGCAACCGACCCCGCCACGCCGTATCTGTCACTGTGGGCGCGCATCGCCGGCTTCAGCCTCACCGACCTCGATACCGCGCTGTACGAAGACAGGTCCGTTCTCAAGCATCTCGCCATGCGGCGGACGCTCTGGGTGCTCGATGCCAACGACCTTCCGACCGTGCAGTCCGCGGCCAGCGACCGCGTCGCCGCCAACGAGCGACGCAAGCTCGTCGCGGACGTGGTGACGGCCGGCATCGCAGAAGACGGCGAAGCCTGGCTCGACGACGCGTCGGCTGCCGTCCTCGCACATCTCGCCGAGAACGGCCACACCAGTGCCAGAGACCTGCGCGCGGCACTCCCCCAACTGGCGGGCGATTACGACCCGGCGCCCGGAAGGAGTTGGGGCGGAGCGGGTCCCATCTCACCTCGGGTGATCACGGTGCTCGGGGCTCAGGGCCTCGTGGTCCGCGGACCCAACGAGGGCACTTGGACGACGTCGCGCCCGAAATGGTCGGCGGCGGCGCAGTGGCTCGGCGCGGGCCACGAGTCGGTGGACCACGATGCCGCGCGTTCGGCCCTGGTCGGGACCTGGCTGCGGACCTTTGGGCCTGCCACGGTCAACGACGTGAAGTGGGGGTTCGGTCACACCCTCACGTGGGCGCGCGGCGCGCTGAGCGACCTCGGCGCAGTCGAGGTCGACATGGATGGAACCGCGGGCTACCTGCTGCCCGACGATCTGGAACCCGAACCCGCCTGTGACCGGTGGTGCGCACTGCTACCCGGCCTGGACGTCACCACGATGGGCTGGCAGGACAGGGACTGGTACCTCGGCGAGCACCGCGCCCAAATCTTCGACCGCAACGGCAACGGCGGGCCGACGGCATGGTGCGACGGCCGGATCGTCGGCGGGTGGACGCAGGACCCCGAGGGGCGCGTCGTCCTGCAAGTCGTCGAGAACGTCGACGGGACGGCGTCGAAGGCGTTGGCGCGCAAGGCCGAGGAGCTGACCGACTGGCTCGACGGAGCACGGGTGAGCGCCCGGTTCCCATCGCCGCTGTCGAAGGCGGCCCCGGCTAAGCGCTGACCTTGCGTCGCTTCTTCGCCGGCGCCGGTGACGGGAGCATCTCTGCGAGGAACTGACCGGTGTAGCTCTCCGCCACGGCAGCGACGTCCTCGGGGGTGCCAGCCGCGACGACGGTGCCACCGCCGCCACCGCCTTCGGGTCCCATGTCGACGATCCAGTCCGACATCTTGATGACGTCGAGGTTGTGCTCGATGACGATGACCGTGTTGCCCTTGTCGACGAGGCCGTTGATGACCTTGAGCAGCTTGCGGATGTCCTCGAAGTGCAGCCCGGTGGTGGGCTCATCGAGGACGTAGACGGTGCGTCCCGTCGATCGCTTCTGCAACTCGGCGGCCAACTTCACGCGCTGGGCCTCGCCACCGGACAACGTGGGCGCGGGCTGGCCGAGCCGAACGTAGCCGAGTCCGACGTCGACGAGCGTCTTCAGGTAGCGGTGGATCGACGTGATGGGCTCGAAGAAGTCCGTCGCCTCCTCGATCGACATGTCGAGAACCTCGGAGATGGTCTTGCCCTTGTAGTGCACCTCGAGCGTTTCCCGGTTGTACCGGGCGCCGTGGCATACCTCGCACGGCACGTATACGTCCGGAAGGAAGTTCATCTCGATCTTGATGGTGCCGTCACCGGAACACGCCTCGCAGCGACCGCCCTTGACGTTGAACGAGAACCGCCCCGGCTGGTAGCCACGCACCTTGGCCTCGGTGGTGGCGGCGAAGAGCGTCCGGATCTTGTCGAAGACACCGGTGTAGGTCGCCGGATTGGACCGCGGAGTGCGGCCGATCGGCGACTGGTCGACTCGCACCAGCTTGTCGACCTGGTCGAGTCCGTTGATCCGCGTGTGGCGACCAGGAACCTGACGCGCACCGTTGAGCTTGTTGGCCAGGACGGACGCCAGGATGTCGTTGACGAGCGTGGACTTGCCCGACCCCGAGACCCCCGTGACCGAGGTGAGTACGCCGAGCGGGAACGCCACGTCGATCTCGCGCAGGTTGTTCTCCCGCGCACCGACCACCGTCAATTGGCGTTTGCGGTCGACGGGGCGGCGAATGGCAGGCACTTCGATGCTTTGCTTGCCAGAAAGATAAGCACCCGTGATGGATTCGGGATTGGTCAGGAGATCCGCGTAGCTACCGCTGTGCACGATGAGACCGCCGTGCTCGCCCGCCGCCGGGCCGATGTCGACCACCCAGTCGGCGTGGGCGATGGTGTCGAGGTCGTGCTCGACCACGATCAGCGTGTTCCCGAGGTCGCGCAACCGGACCAACGTGTCGATCAGGCGGCGGTTGTCGCGCTGGTGCAGCCCGATCGAGGGCTCGTCGAGGACGTACAGCACGCCTGCGAGTCCTGAGCCGATCTGAGTGGCGAGCCGGATGCGTTGCGCCTCACCGCCGGACAGGGTGCCCGCCGCGCGCGACAATGTCAGGTAGTCGAGCCCGACGTCGAGGAGGAAGCCCAGCCGCGACTGAACCTCCTTGAGCACCTGTCCGGCGATGGCGTGTTCACGCGTGCCGAGGGTGAGCTGGTTGAGGAACTTCGAGCAGTCCGCGATCGACAGGTCGCAGACCTGCGCGATGGACTTCGCCTCGTCCCCTGCGGCGAGCGAGACGGCCAGGATCTCGGGCTTGAGTCGGGTGCCCTCGCAGACGGGGCACGGGACGTCACGCATGAAGCCGTCGTAGCGTTCCTTCATCTGCTCGGACTCGGTCTGTTCCATGCGGCGATGCAGGAACGCCATCACCCCCTCGAAGTCCGCGTAGTAGGAGCGGGTGCGGCCGTAGCGGTTCTTGTACCGAACGTGCACCTGCTCGTCGCAGCCCTCGAGGATGGCCTTGCGTGCCTTGACCGGAAGCTTGCGCCACGGGGTGTCGACGTCGAATCCCAGCGTCTCGCCGAGGCCCTCGAGCATCCGGGTGAAGTAGTCGGCGTTGTGACCCATCGCCCACGGCGCGATCGCACCGTCGGCCAGCGTCAACTCGGGATCGGGCACCACCAGCTCGGGGTCGACCTCCTTGCGGACGCCCAGTCCCGTGCACTCGGGGCAGGCCCCGTACGGCGAGTTGAACGAGAACGACCGTGGCTCAAGGTCGTCCACCGCCAGGGCGTGTCCGTTGGGGCAGGCGAGCTTCTCCGAAAACCGCTGCTCCCGGTGCGGCGCACCCTCGTCCTCGTCGACGAATTCCAGCACGACGATGCCGTCGGCGAGGCCAAGTGCCGTCTCGACAGAGTCGGTGAGTCGTTGCTTGGAACTGGCCTTCACGCTGAGCCGGTCGACGACCACCTCGATGTCGTGCTTTTCCTGCTTCTTCAGCTTGGGCGGGTCGGTGAGGGTATGCACGACGCCGTCGACGCGCACGCGGCTGTAACCCTGGCTGTTGAGCTTGTCGAACAGGTCGACGAACTCGCCCTTGCGGGTGCGCACGACGGGCGCCAGCACCTGGAAGCGGATGCCCTCGTCCATCGCAAGCACTTGGTCGACGATCTGCTGCGGTGTCTGCCTGGCGATCCGCTCACCACACACGGGGCAGTGCGCGGTGCCCGCCCTGGCGTAGAGCAGCCGCAGGTAGTCGTACACCTCGGTGATGGTGCCGACGGTCGAGCGCGGGTTGCGGTTGGTGGACTTCTGGTCGATGGACACCGCGGGCGAAAGACCCTCGATGAAGTCGACGTCCGGCTTGTCCATCTGCCCCAGGAACTGCCGCGCGTACGCCGACAGCGACTCGACGTAACGGCGTTGACCCTCGGCGAAGATGGTGTCGAA
>NZ_JAVROT010000098.1:0-8076 GCF_032162605.1 Mycobacterium sp.
TTCGTCCTGGCCGCAGCCAGCAGACGCTGGGCACCGCGAGCAGGGTCGCGCGTCAGCGTCGCCGCGCGTTCCAGGAAAGCGGCCGCGGCGGCCAAACCACCGCGGGCCCGCGCTCTACAGGCCGAGCGCTCCAGCTCCAGGGCGACGTCCTCGTCGGGCCCCGGTGCGGCCTGCGCCCGGTGCCAGGCACGGCGGTCGGGATCGAGCTCCGGATCGGTGACCTCCGCCAAGGCGCGATGCACGTCCTGCCTGTCCTGGACAGGCGCCGAGCGATAGGCCACCGAACGCACCAGCGGGTGACGAAACAGCACCCGAGCGCCGAACTCCAGCAGGCCGGCGTCCGCCGCCGGCGTCGCCGCCTGGGCCCCGATCCCGAGCCGCTCGGCGGCGCGCCACACCAGCAGCGGTTCGCCGACCGGCTCCGCCGCCGCCACCAGCACCAGCAGCCGGGTCTCGGTGGGAAGATTCTCGAGCCGCCGCCGGAAGCCCTCCTCGGCACTGGCCGAGAGCCGAACTGTGCCGGCGAAGAACCCGCCTGCCAGCTCCGCCGGCGTCAACCCGCGCGGCAGCTCCAACATCGCCAACGGGTTGCCCCGCGTCTCAGCGAGGATGCGGTCGCGGACCCGCACATCCAGCGGCCCGGGGAGCACCGAGTCCAACAGTGACCGCGCATCCTCCTCGCCCAGACCCTCCAGCACCAGTTCCGGCAACCCCGCCACGGCGTCGCTCGGCCTGCGCGCAGCCAACACCACACCGACCGATTCCGCCTGCAGCCGGCGCGCCACGAAGGCCAGGACCTGTGTCGAGGCCCTATCCAGCCACTGCTCGTCATCCACCAGACAAATCAGCGGCCGCTGCTCGGCAACATCGGAGAGTAGGCCCAAGACCGCAAGGGCCACCAGGAAGCGATCCGGCGCGCTACCGGCACTGATGCCCAACGCGGTGCGCAACGCATCGCGTTGGGGACCCGGGAGCCGGTCAACGTGATCGAGCATTGGCGCGCACAACTGATGCACCCCCGCGAACGCGAGCTCCATCTCCGACTGGACACCAGCGGCACGCGCCACCAGGCACCCCGACGCGTGACCGGCCGCGTAATCCAACAACGCCGTCTTACCGATGCCCGGTTCGCCACGCACCACCAGTGCCCGGCTCTCACCTGCGCGGACAGCCTCGATCAGCCGGTCGAGCATCTCGCATTCGCTTCGCCGGCCCGTTAACTGGGCGCCTCCGAGGACGGGGAAATCTACGGTCATCTGGCCAGCACCGACGTTAGAGCCCACCTAGCTCGCAACGCCCACGGCGACCGGACGCTTCCCAAGCGACGGAGTCCACACCGTTCCCCCACTGACCACTCGGGCTGTCCACAGGCGGATACGAAGGCGGGCTGAGCGGACAAGACTGGCGTCTGGTCACCGAATGTGGGCCAGCCGTTCGGATGTGTTTTCACTGCCTGGATGAGCAG
Organism: Mycobacterium sp.; assembly: GCF_032162605.1. Classification (GTDB taxonomy): domain Bacteria; phylum Actinomycetota; class Actinomycetes; order Mycobacteriales; family Mycobacteriaceae; genus Mycobacterium. The sequence continues at coordinate 1,466 of NZ_JAVROT010000098.1, forward strand.
TCGAGAAGGGAATTGTCTCCGTGACTGATGACCTCGTTGCCACCGCTATCGAGGCGGCGGGCGGTCAAAAGCTTTGGAATACGCTGCGCGGCTTGACTGTCGACGTCTCGGTCAGCGGGCCGATATGGGCGATGAAGGGGTGGCCGGCCTGCGCGACATTTGACCAGACCGTCACCCTGGACACCGCCGACGAGCGGATCGGTTTTTCACCGTTCACGCGGCCAGACTGGCGGATGACGTTCGATGCCGGCACCGACACGGTGGCGCTACAGACACTCGACGGAGACGCCGTCGGCAGCCTCGCTTCGGCGCGGGCCGCATTCAAAGGCCACCTGCGATCGACGCCTTGGGACGCCCTACATCTTGGGTACTTCCTGGGCTACGCCAACTGGAATTACTTCACCACCCCCTTCCTGTTCACCTATCCCGGGGTAGTCGCCCATGAAATCGAACCCTGGCAGGAGGCCGGCCAGACTTGGCGACGGCTACACGTGCGCTTTCCGTCCTCGATCGCGACGCATAATCCCGAGCAGGTGTTCTACTTCGACTCAACGGGCCTGCAACGCCGAATGGACTACATCACCGAAGTTCTCGGCAGCACGCTGGTCGGCCACTACAGCGGCCATTACCGATCCTTCGGGGGCCTCCGCGTTGCCACTCGCCGACGGATCTTCCGACGCAACCCAGACAACACCGTCAATCTCAACCAGCCGTCCATCACCCTCGACATCGGCAACGTCGAGCTCAACTACGCCAACGAAGAGGTCCGTCCATGACCACAGCCAGCAGCGCCGTCGACCACCGGTCGCGACGGCTCATCGTGCACCTGCCCCGCCCCTACGACCAGGCCAGAGAACTCTACGAAACTCTGGTACCGGAGGCAGACCTGGGTCGATTCGGTCAGATGGCCAACTGGCAAGCAACTCTGGAACTTGCCGAAATCAATGCGCCACAAGGGTTCATGCGCTATTACCGCAGTGATGTGACCGGGGCCATGGCGGGCTCAGCATCGTTCTGGAAGGCGACCGAGTACCTGATGGGCAACCACACCATCGCCGAAGGCATGTTCCACCACGACCCCGCCGTCATGCTGCACGCCCCACTGCGCACCCTCATCTACGCCGACCCGGACGGCGACACCAAACTCGCAGTCGACCAACCCAGCCTGCTTTTCGCCAGCTACGACAATCCCGACATCACCACGGTGGGCTACCGACTCGATTATCTCTTGGCGCTGTTGATCATCACCATGGACGGCGACCTCCCCTCCGAACTGCGCCACACGGCGTCGTGATCGCGCCCGCGACCAAGTCATTCCATCGATCGAACAAAAGGAACACGACATGAACGTAGCGACACCGCGGGCGTCGAGCTCATCACCGAAGCGACTGGGCGTCAACGTTTTTACCGCTCCCGCCAAGGCCGTCGTCGGGGACCGGGCGAGGCCATTCGGTGAACCGCTGGGTTGGGATCCGATCACCTCGACACTGATTTATGGTGAGTACGACGCGGTGCTGGTGGACACCCTGACCACCGTCGCGGAGGCCGAGGCGCTCGCGGATTGGGTGGCGCTACACCATCGCAACCTGACCACCATCTATGTCACCCATGGACACTTCGATCACTTCTACGGTCTGAGTGTGCTGCTGAGCCGGTTCCCTGGCGCTCGGGCGATCGCGACTCCGAAGTCGGTGGAGGTGATGCACCAGCAGCTGGAATCGGGGCTGTTGGATCAGTTCGCCCGGCGATGGTGGCCGGGTCAGCTGGCCGCGCAGATGGTGGCGGCTGAACCCTACGCGGATGACACCTTCACGTTGGAGGGTCACGAACTGCGCATCATCGAGCAAGGCCGCACCGACACCGTGGACACCACCTCGCTGCACGTTCCCTCCATCGACCTGGTGGTCGGCGGCGACGTGCTCTACAACCAATGCCACATGTTCGTCGGCGACACCACACCCGAGAGCCGGCGCAATTGGATCGCGGCATTGGACCGGCTGGCGGCGTTACGCCCGAAAATCGCCATCGCCGGCCACAAGAAGACCGGTGCAGCCGACTCGCCGTCGGCGATCGAGGACAGCAAGCGCTACCTCGAGGACTTCGGCCGACTGCAGCAGAGCACGACAACCGACGAAGAACTGTTCAACGAAATGACCAAGCGCTACCCCGACTGGGATTCCAACCAGTCGTGGTTGATGTTCGGTGTCCCCTCATTCCCGAACTCCACGGAGGACTAAATGCTGCGCAACGCCATTCTGGGAACCTGGGAGCTGGTCTCCTACATCGCCCAGGACAACCACGGTGGCCCGATCACCTACCCGCTAGGCGCTGATGCGCTGGGCCTGATCATGTACACCGCCGACGGCTACATGTCCGCACAATTGATGCGCCGCGACCGACCAGCCTTCGACCGCAGCGAATCAGATGGAGGCACCCCCGAACAAGCTGCGGCCGCGGCCGCCGGATACCTGGCCTACAGCGGCCCATTCCAAGTGGACGAATCCACCGGCGTCGTGCATCACGAGGTCAGGGTGTCGCTACTACCCAACTGGCTCAACGGAACCCAGCTACGGCACGCCAAGCTCGACGGAGACCACCTCACGCTATCCGCCAGCACAGAGCCGACCCCCGGTCTAGAAACCATCAGCACACTGCTGTGGAAACGGGCACCCGAACACGCAACCGATTGATCGCAGTCGCCAACGAATGCACGACGACACTAAGGAGAACCCCCATGTCCTAGAGGTCCGCAACGCCGACCTCATCGAATCCCTCACCCAACAAGCTGCCGAACAAGGCATTACCTACGCCGCCATCGTGGCCCTCATCGGCGCCATCGACGGCAAGCCCCACATCCACCGCCGTGATGGCCGTCCAAGGCGACCGGACCATCGGCGGGCACCTTAATACGGCCCACCTCGGCACCTCGTTCACCCGCCCAACGTCCATGTGATTTTCCGGGACATAACGATCACAATTCATAAACGGTCGTCAGGTCGGCGGCGATGTGCGCTGGTCGAATTGCAGGCGGTGGAGTTGTGCGTAGACACCGTTGCGTCCGAGTAGCTGTTCGTCGAAACCGTTCTCGATGACGACGCCGTCTTCGATCACCACGATCTTGTCGGCATCGCGCAACGTGCTGAGGCGGTGGGCGATCGTGATGACCGTGCCGCCTTTCATCAACCGCAAGAGGGCCTCGATGACGAGTTCTTCGGATGCGGCGTCCAACGCGGCGGTGGGTTCGTCGAGGATGAGGATGGGATTGTCGCGGATCAGGGCGCGGGCAATCCCGATACGCTGGCGCTTTCCGCCGGACAGTGTGACACCCCGGTCGCCGATCATGCTGTCGTAGCCGTCGGGCATGCGCCCGATGAATTCGGCGGCGTTGGCCAGTTCGGCTGCTCGAATGATCTGCTCTGCGCTGGCATCGGGTCGACCGAAGGCGATGTTCTCGCCGACCGTCCCCCGCAAGAGCACCGTCTCTTGCAGCCCGAAAGCGCAGCTTGTGTCGGCCGCAGGATGCAATCGGCGGTGAGAACCTAAAAGCGCCCGCGCTCGCTCTCTGTCGAACGCGGCGACACTTTGGTGTCGCCGCGTTCGACGGCGTCGAGGATCTGCTTGGCCAACCTGTCGTGGATCGTTTCTTGGGCGCGTCGATGTCCTCGACCATGTCGGTGTCGGTGTCGGTGCGAAGCGGCGGACTTGCTCGCACGCATCGGGGGAGAACCGGCGTGCGAAGCCCTGATCTATGCGTTGGGCGATGCTGACGAAGCTGCGCTGCGTGCCTGCGGCACCTGACCTTCTCGCCGCACTCTTCCGCGAAATCGACACGATTACCCGGGACACGATTATCGAAGCCGTCACCCTGCTGGATATCGACGCCGTCGTTGAGGCGCTCCAATCACCCTTTGATGCAACGGACAAGGTCGCCATAGAGGCGGTCTTCGGCCTTGCGTTCTTGGGCCTGAGAGACCGTCCGATACCCGTTGGCAGGCGGCGCGCCTTGCTGCCCGCTCTTGGTGCGATCACGGCGTTGGCCGGCGAATAAGCCTTCCCTGGGGTGCTGCCACTGCGGGTTGGGTGTCGTCAAGTCATTTGGCCCCGGTTGGATGCATGAATTTGGCCATCATCGACGCGGAACCCGCCGATATCGCCCTGGACACCGCCACAACCGAATCAGAGCTAGAGAAGGACAGGCGTCTCGGAAAGCTCTTCGTGCGTCGATTCAGATCCGAACCAACCCGGTATTGTCCTGACAACGCGAGAATGATTGCAGTCGAACGTGATTCAAGGCGGACGGCCAGTCAACTCCGCGTCAAGTGACTAAACGAAAGCCGGGACTCTAGGTGGGCATGCAATGCGTGGCGTGCAGTTGATCGGCGCCTCTGAAGCAGTGGACATGAAAGTGAGAATTCGCGGTGTGGACATGGCGTGAGAACGCCGCTGTCGCCGCAGCTCACGGGAACGTGATTGGACATAAAGCGTGAGAAGCCACACCAGTAGTCGATAAAAGTAGTAGTAGTAGATAAACTTCAAATTAAATAATAACAACCCGCGGACTTGTAGTTTCTCATCTCCGTGGCGGATTTCTCAACATCATGGCGGATGAATGGCGGATCCGCCACAAAGACGAGACACCGGTCGACGCCCACCAGCTCGCCGCCTTCGCGGCGGTAACGGCGTTCGACAGCTTCGGCGCGGCGGCCGAGCGGCTCCATGTCACGCCATTGCCTATCAGCCAGCGCATCACGGCCCTCGAACCGCGCGTGGGCAAGGTCCTCGTGGTATGGGGAAAGCCCTGTACCGCAACACTTGCCGGCAGCTTTGACGCGCCGACAGCGACGCGCACTTGAGCGGCGGCGTGACTCGGCGAGGATCAGTGTGTGCACAAGGCGGCACCGATCGTTGGGAATAGAGCCGACACCGATCCACGAGTATCTCGGCCAATCGGTTCGGCTCGCTGATCATCAGGTCGTGGCAGGTGTCGATCGGAATAACCGTCTGCACACCGCCGATCGCAGCGATGCTCGTGCGCTGCGATTTGACCGACAGCGTGCGATCGCGGGTGGTGAGGATCCACGTCCGCGGCACACTGTCGGGCATTCCAGTGCGGTCAACATTCTCCAGGGCGATGCTGGGCGACTCCGGATAGATCCGGCCCATGGTGAATTCGCGTTGCGCGCGCGTCATCCCGTTGCAGAACGCGAACGTCGCCCACGCCGTGGACAACGTTCCCCGTTCGCCTTTCCGTTCATTCTTGCTGTGAGTCGGCCCGCCAACCTCGGCGCATCAATCTTGCCGCGGAATTGATTCCACTCCGACGTTCTCGGGTGCGAATCGGCAAGCCTCGTCGAGCGGGGGCACGTGAACAGCTGCACCACAGTGACATCGCCAGGCAGTGTGCCGCCCGCAGGAGCATGCGATAGCCCGGATTAGCGTCCGGTCCGGTCGCAGCAGGTGCCGGTTGGGACAACGCTTCGGTGAACCTGTGGAGGGCACCAACCGGTCAACGGCGGACATTCCCACATCTTGCCGACACCAGCCCTGCACAGGTGCAGAGTTAGCGCGCCGGCCACATTAGGAAATGCTGTCGATCTTCCGAGAAGTTTCACCAGTGGCCTGGAAGACGACGCGGCGGCCTACTTCGACGGCATGATCGGCGAACCGCTCGTAGAACCTGCCCAGCAGTGTCACGTCGACCGCTGAGGCCACACTGTGCTTCCACTCTCGATCCATCAACACGGTGAAGAGGCGACGGTGCAACTCATCCATCGCATCGTCTTCATGCCGGAGTTCGGCGGCTCTGCGCGGATCACCAGACAGCACCACTTCTTGAGCGCTATTCCCCAACTCCACGGCGAGTTGGCCCATCTCGGCGAAGTACCCGTTGACTTCCTCCGGCACGGCGTGCATCGGGTGCCGCCGGCGGGTGATCTTGGCGACGTGAAGCGCCAGGGCGCTCATCCTCTCGACGTCGGCGACGTTTTTAAGCGAACTGATCACCGCCCGCAAATCCCCAGCCACGGGAGCTTGAAGCGCAAGTAACACGAACGCGCTCTCCTCGGCACGGGCACCCATCGCGGTGATGCGATCGTGCTCCGCGATCACCTGCTCGGCCGACATCAAGTCTGCCTGGAGCAGCGCATGCGTTGCACGTTCCATACCGACACCCGCCAGCCCACACATCTCACCCAACTGGGCTGTAAGCGCATCCAGGCGCTCATGGAAAGCGGTTCGCATCTACACATGGTAGAAGCCCATCAACCCCGACCCGCGAAACGCAGGCGTCTAGGATCCGTGAATGTGACCGCTAACACGGTGCTCAAGACTGAGACCGTAACGCTTTCGGCGGCCTGCCTTTTCCCGTACCGGTCCTAAGCTCTGCGTCGCAGGGTGGCACCTCTCGCCGAGCACAGGCCCATACATGACTTCGCCGCAATGGCACCGCCAGAGGGTGTGCCGTCCGCACGAGCAAGCGATAGCCCGGATCAGTGTCCGGTCCGGGCGCAGCAGTGAGCTCAAGGCCATTGGCCCTGCACATCACCCGGGAGGCCCACCGCCAGCGATAGGGCCTACACGAGATGCATGTCACCGATCCCGACGGGCGTCAT
>NZ_JAVROT010000099.1:0-5280 GCF_032162605.1 Mycobacterium sp.
TGATCACGTCATGAACTCAGCTCACCGCAGGGCATTTGCGGCCGCAGGCCTGACCGCAGTCGCCGTCCTGGGAACCTCCGCGTGTTCCAGCGGCACCTCCACCGAGGCCTCCAGTTCGTCGAGCGCACCGGCCATGACGGCGGCGCCGGCCATGACCGCCGCCGCAGACCCAGCCACCGACCTGGTGGGCACGGGTTGCGCCGGTTATTCCGAGAAGGTGCCCGAAGGACCCGGCTCGGTGACGGGCATGGCGCAGGACCCGGTCGCGACCGCCGCGTCTAACAACCCGATTCTGACGACGCTGACCGCCGCCGTCTCCGGCAAACTGAACCCTGGCGTGAACCTGGTCGACACCCTCAACGGTGGCGAATTCACCGTGCTCGCACCGACTGACGATGCGTTCTCCAAGATCGACGCGGCGACCCTGGAGAAGCTGAAGACCGACGCCCCTTTGCTGACGGGCATCCTCACCTATCACGTGATCCCCGGCCAGCTGAGCCCCGCTCAGGTCGCGGGCAAGCACGAGACGGTCGAGGGCGGCGAGGTGACCGTCACCGGCGCGGGCGAGGCCCTGAAGTTCGACCAGTCCGGCCTGGTCTGCGGTGGCGTCCATACCGCCAACGCGACCGTCTACATGGTCGACACCGTTTTGATGCCGCCAGCCAAGTAGTAAGCGGCGCAACCGAACCCATGGGCGGCGTCCCGCGGCACAACCCCCGTACTGCGGTGGGACGCCGTCCATGCCCCATACCCCCGTTTGAAGGTTGACCCAGACGTGAACCTCGTCGACACCCTCAACGGCGGCGATGTAACCTGGCACTCTTCACCGACACGACGGTCATGCCCCGCGCCGCCTTGTCGTCTCACCACCGTTCCTCCACGAATCCGGTTGACAGGTAATGCTTCTCATGTCCCATGAATTGACTCGACGCGGCGCGCGTTTTGAATGCACATGTTCACACTGATCGCGATCGGCTTCATCGGCGGCTTGATCACCGGCATCTCGCCGTGCATCCTGCCCGTGCTGCCAGTCATCTTCTTCTCCGGCACGCAGAGTGTGCGCGATAGCGACGGTGGCGGCGGGGTTGCCACCGAGGCGAAACCGACCCGGTCCCAAACACTGAGGCCCTACCTGGTCATCGCCGGCCTGGTACTGAGCTTCAGTGTCGTGACGCTTCTCGGGTCGGCCCTGTTGTCACTGCTGCACCTTCCGCAGGACGCCGCCCGCTGGGTGGCCCTCGTCGCCCTGGTGGCCATCGGTCTCGGGCTGATCTTCCCGCAATTCGAAGCGCTGCTCGAGAAGCCGTTCTCCCGCTTGCCGCAGAAACAGTTCGGAACCGGCAAGAACGGCTTCGGCCTCGGACTCGCCCTCGGCGTGCTGTACGTACCGTGCGCCGGTCCCGTGCTGGCCGCGATCGTCGTCGCCGGCGCCACCGGCACCATCGGGTTCAACACGGTGGCGCTGACGCTGTCCTTCGCCGTCGGCGCCGCCTTGCCACTGCTGTTCTTCGCGCTCGCCGGCCGCCGGGTCGCCGAACGCGTCGCTGCGTTCCGCAGCCGCCAGCGCCAGATCCGCGTCATCGCGGGCGTGGTGACGATCCTCCTGGCGGTGGCACTCGTGTTCAACCTGCCCGCCGTGCTGCAGCGCGCCATCCCTGACTACACCAGCACTCTGCAGGAGAAGGCCGGCGGGGAGGAGCAGATCCAGAAGCTGAACCTCGGTGGCCTCGTCAACGACCAGAACGCGCAACTGTCGAACTGCTCCGACGGCCGCAGGGAACTCGAGAGTTGCGGCACGGCACCGGACATCTTGGGCATCACGAAGTGGCTCAACACCCCCGACGGCGCCCCCATCGACCTGAAGTCGTTGCGCGGCAAGGTCGTTCTCATCGACTTCTGGGCCTACTCCTGCATCAACTGCCAACGCGCCATCCCGCACGTCGTCGGCTGGTACGACGCGTACAAGGACAAGGGGTTCGAGGTCATCGGGGTGCACTCCCCCGAGTACGGGTTCGAGAAGGTCGACACCAACGTCGCGAGCGGGGCCGCAGACCTGAACATCGAGTACCCGATCGCACTCGACAACAGCCTGGCCACTTGGACCAACTACCGCAACCGCTACTGGCCCGCCGAATATCTCATCGACGCCAAGGGCACCGTCCGGCACGTCAAGTTCGGCGAAGGTGACTACGACGTCACGGAAAACCTGATCCGCCAACTGCTCGCGGACGCCAACAAGGGCGTCGATCTACCGCCCGCGACACAGGACGCCGATACGACCCCGACGTCGACGCTGACCCCCGAGACGTACTTCAGCGTCGGCAAGGTCGCGAACTACGGCGGTCAAGGCGTGTATGACCAGGGCGAGGCCACGTTCGACCTGCCTGCCCAGCTGGCCGACGACTCGTTCGCACTGAAGGGCCGGTGGGCGCTGGACTACCAGGGCGTCACCGCCGTGGACGACGGGGCCACCATCGCTCTGAATTACCACGCCGAGAACGTCTACCTGGTGGTGGGCGGCACGGGCAACGTCACCGTCACCCGAGACGGCAAGACGACCGTGATCCCGGTCAGCGGCGCCCCGAACATGCGGCAGGTCGTCGCGGGCGACGACGACGGCGCCGGTCACGTCGACGTCAGCCTGAGCAAGGGACTGCAGGCATTCTCGTTCACCTACGGCTGACGGGCCGACGGGTCCGCGGTGGCCTCGATCTTCACCACCAGGGAGTCGCGGATGGTCAGCACCACGATGGCGAACAATCGACCGTGGTCGAACGCCAGCAGCACGGGCTCGCCGGGAGGACCGCACACCACCGTCGTCCGTGGACTCAGGTAGCGCATCAGGTTGACGGCGACGTCGTGTGGCCCGTGGTTGACCTGCTGCGGCGGGGCGGGTTCGGTGAGTACCGTGCCGACGCCCCACACGGTCGGATCGAGTAGCGCCGTCAGTGCCTCCAAATCGCCGTTGGCACAGGCGGTGATGAACGACTCGGTGACGAGCTGGTGTTCGGCCGTGGCCGGGACCACCGACCGGGGCGCCGCGTCGGCGATCTTCGCCCGCGCCCGTCGTGCGAGCTGACGACAGGTGCCCGCGGGCCGACCCACCGTCTCGGCGATCTCGTCGAACGGGACGGCGAACACGTCGTGCAGTACGAAAGCCACGCGCTCGCCCGGACTGAGCTGTCGCAGCACGTGCATCAGTGCGATGCCGACCTCGTCGTCGAGAGTGACCCGGTCGGCCGGATCACGCCCCAGAGCACCGTCGTCCACCGTCGAGTCGTACTCGGGCAACAACCTGGTCTCGAGACGCACCCGCGCAGATCTGAGCTGATCCAGGCACAACCGCCCCGCCACGACGGTCAGCCACCCGCGGACGTCGTCGATGCCCGTCGGATCCGCACGCGACAACCGCAGGAACGCCTCCTGCGCCACGTCCTCAGACTCCCCGACGTCTCCGAGCATCTGGTAGGCCAGGTTCACCAGGTAGGGCCGGTGGTCTCGCCACGCGGAAGTGATCTCGCCGTTCACGTCGGGAGAAGGTGTCATGCAAGTAGGACGAACCAGCGGCGGGAAAAGTTACACGGCGCGTTCGTAACTTTTCGGCGCCACGACCCGTCCTTGATTGCAGGTACCCCACCTCGTGAAGGAGCAGGACATGACCACACCCACCGCCATCGTCGTCACCGGAGCGACCGGAAACGTCGGCCGACCACTGGTCACCGAACTCGCCGAAGCGGGGATCGAGGTACGAGCCGTCACCCGCCGGCCCGACCTCTCCGACTTCCCGCCCGGTGTCACACCGTTCGACTCGGCGAGCGCCGCACTGCCGGGCGCCGCGGCGGTGTTCCTCAACTCGAGGGCGCTCGGCGAAGAGCTGACCGCGACGGTCGCCGCGGCGCACGACGCAGGAGTCAGACGCCTCGTCGCCCTCTCGGCGATCAACGCCGACGACGACTTCTCCCGCCAGCCGTCCCGGTTCCGGGGCGACCGCAACACCGAAGTCGAGCAACTCGCCGTCGACTCGGGATTGGAGTGGGTCAGCCTGCGTCCCAGCGTGTTCGCATCCAATTTCGGGGGCATGTGGGCACCCCAGCTCCGTGGCGGTGACGTCGTTGGTGGACCGTACGCATCGGCGTCCACCGCACCCATCGCCGACCGTGACATCTCCGCCGTCGCCGCCCGAGCACTGCTCACCGACGACCTGATCGGCCAGCGGATTCCGCTGACCGGCCCACAGTCTCTGACCAACACGCAGCTCGTCGACGCTATCGGCACCGTCCTCGGCCGCGAGCTGACATACCTGGAAGCCCCAGAAGACGTGGTGCGGCAACGCTTCCAGGGCATCGGCTTCTCCGCTGAGTTCGCCGACGCCTACATGGCGCTCTTGGCCGAGACGATCGACCGGCCCGCGTTGGTGACCCACGACGTCGAGAAGATCCTCGACCGTCCGGCGTGCACGTTCGCGCAGTGGGTGTCCGAACACCGCCATCTCTTCACTGAATCGTAAGGGAGACAGAACATGTCCGAGAATGCCAACCCGCGACCACCCCGCTGGCTCAAGCCGATGAACAAGGTGATGATCGCCGTACAGAAGCTCGGCGTCCCGGCGGGACCGTCGATGGTGCTCACCGTGCCCGGACGCAAGTCCGGCCGGCCGCGCAGCACGCCGATGACACCGTTCGACCACGACGGTGGGCTCTACACAGTCGCAGGCTATCCCCATGCCGACTGGGCCGCCAATGCCCGCGCCGCCGGGGTGGGCACACTCGCCCGCGGCCGCCGGTCGCGGCGGGTCAGGATCGTCGAGCTGTCCTCCGACGAATCCCGGCCCGTCCTGCGGGCGTTCGCCGTGAAGGTACCGGTCGGCGTCGGGTTCGCGAAGCGCAGTCGTCTCGTCGTCGACGGCACCCCCGATGAATTCGATTCGCTGGCAGGACGATTGGCGGTGTTCCGGTTCGACCCGGCGTGAGCGCTTCGCGGGTGATCGTGGACGATGGGGCCAAGGTGACACGCGTGCTCAGGGTCGCAGGTACGCCGCGATCCCCTTCGCGACCGCGTTGGCGTATGCCGCACGACCCTGCTCGCTCGTCATCTGGGTCGCGTCACCCGCATTGCGCATGTTGCCGAGTTCGATCAACACCGCCGGGTAGTCGGCGAGGTTGAGGCCGGCCAGGTCCGAACGCCCGTACAGGCCGTCGGAACCGACGTACGTCGACTCCGTCAGGCCAGAAGAGACGAGCGTGTCGCGCATCGTCTTCGCCAACGCAATCGACGGTCCCG
>NZ_JAVROT010000100.1:0-7346 GCF_032162605.1 Mycobacterium sp.
TGTATTGGACTTATGTAACCACCGCGCCGATCCTGGAATCCATGAACGACACCACCGTCCTGATCGCTGGCGCCGGAATCGGAGGCCTCACCGCGGCACTGGCCCTGCACCGACACGGCACCGAGGCCACCGTCATCGAACGAGCCGCCGAACTGCGACCGCTCGGGGTCGGCATCAACCTGCTGCCCCGCGCCGTCGCCGAGCTCGACCGACTCGGGCTCGCCGACGAGTTGGCCGAACACGCCGTGGCGCCCAGGGCGATCCAATTTCACGACGACCAGGGCCGCCTGCTGTACCGCGAGCCGCGAGGAATCGACGGCGGGTATCGCTGGCCGCAGCTCTCCGTCCACCGCGGTCGTCTGCAGGCGCTGCTGCTGTCTGCCGTGCGTGACCGGCTCGGACCAGACGCGGTGCGCTGTGGTCACCGGCTGACCGGCTTCCACGAGTCCGACGATGAAGTGTTGGTGCACACCTCTGCCGGAGCGACGACGACGGCGGTGCTCGTCGGCGCCGACGGCATCCACTCCGCCGTGCGAGCGCAGCTGCACCCGACGGGCGATCAGCTGCTCTGGTCGGGCATGCAGATGTTCCGCGGGACGACCAGGACCGAGCCCTTCCTCGACGGCGAGACGATGGCGATCGTCAAGGGTGACGGCGTCGACGTCATCGTCTACCCGATCGGCGACGGACTGATCAACTGGGTGGTCCAGGTCGACGAGGCCGCGCCTGGCGCGCTTCCGGGGGATGCGAACTGGAACTCGCCAGGCGATCCGGACATCGTGATCGGCCACCTGTCGGCCTTCCGGTTGGACTGGCTCGACGTCGCCGCCCTGGTGCGAAATGCGGAGACCGTGCTGGAGTACCCGATGGTCGATCGGGATCCGTTGGCGTGGTGGTCGCCTCCCGGCGGGCACGGCCGGGTGACGCTGCTCGGCGACGCCGCGCACCCGATGTATCCGGTCGGCGCCAACGGTGGTTCACAGTCGATCATCGACGCCACGACATTGGCCGACGAGTTGGCGCGTGAACCACGGAACGGGTTGCGCGACTATGAGATTCGTCGCCGTCCCGAGACGGCAGACGTCATCGCCGCCAACCGGGAGATGCTCAGGGCCAGCGCCGGACCGGACGAGCTTGCACACGTCACCATCAAGTACCGACACGACACCCACGCGGACAGGAGTTAAACCGATGATCACCGACGTCCTGATCCTGCGCGACGTGCAGCTGCACGACTTCGTCGAAGTCATCCGCGCCCAGTCCTTCAGCGGGTTGGGCCTGGACGATCACACTTCGGTCAGTAGCCGAGGAACTTGCGGAACTGCTGTCCGACGGCCATCGACTGGCCCATCCGCTGCACCCAGCCGTCGAGCGCCGCCTTCGTGTCGGCCGCGTTCCATCCGCGCTCCTGGCCGAGGGCGATCATGCCTGCCTCGTCGGTGACACCACGGGCTTGCGCGTCACGCGCGAGCCCGCCGTAGTCCTGGAGCGAGATGCCGTTGATCGGCTGCCAGATGGGATCGTCCGCGGCCACCGAGCGGGTAGACGGCCCGCCCATCACGGCCGGGGTCGATCAAGCCTGCGCCCTGAACGTGTACCTTCCCGTCGCCCCGTTGCTGTTGGGCCCAGGCCTGCTGCGCCGCGTTCTTCGCCTTGCTGAAAAGTCCCACGATGACCCCCCGGATCTGCCGGATCTCCAGACGATGATGTCTGGGCCGGACGCTACCCCCGCGGCCCAGCTCGCGACTCGAAATCGACGCGGTCGTCAAGACGGCTCGAGACGCAGAGCCAGGCGAAACTGCAACACGTTTCAGTTTCGCGATTGGCATCGATTACGCTGGCCGCGTGCCAGGATCTACGGACGCCCCAGCGCAACTACCAGCCATCGACGGGTGGTTCGACACCGACGACGCCGGAGTTGCCCACCTGATCGCCGGTAAGTGCACGCAGTGCAGCACCTACGTCTTTCCGCCGAGGGCCAACAACTGTCCGAACCCGGCGTGCGACGGCGACACGCTCGACCAGGTCCCGCTCTCACGCCGCGGAAAGGTGTGGAGCTACACCGAGAATCGGTATCCCCCACCCAGTCCCTATCCGGCCGCGGACCCGTTCCAGCCGTTCGCCATCGCCGCGGTCGAACTCGCCGATGAGGGGCTGATCATCTTGGGCAAGGTCGTTGAGGGCACGCTGGCCGCGGACCTCAAGGTCGGCCTCGAGATGGAATTGACCACGATGCCGCTCTACACCGACGAAGACGGATTCGTGCGGAGCGTCTACGCATGGAGGATCGCATGAGCCCGGACACATCCCCGGAGGCATCCCCCGAGTCGCTTCGCTCCGGCCCACCGGAACCGCTCTACATCCTCGGCGCAGGCATGCACCCGTGGGGCAAGTGGGGCCGCGACTTCACCGAGTACGGCGTCGTCGCCGCACGTGCCGCACTGTCCGAAGCCGGCCTCGACTGGCGCCAGATCCAGTTGGTCGCAGGCGCCGACACCATCCGCAACGGATACCCGGGCTTCATCGCCGGTTCGACGTTCGCTCAGAAGCTTGGCTGGAACGGCGTCCCCGTCAGCTCGAGCTACGCGGCGTGCGCGAGCGGATCGCAGGCGCTCCAGAGTGCCCGTGCTCAGATCCTCGCGGGATTCTGCGACGTCGCCCTGGTGATCGGCGCCGACACCACCCCGAAGGGGGCGTTCGCGCCGGTGGGCGGCGAACGCAAGAACGATCCCGACTGGCAGCGCTTCCACCTGATCGGTGCGATGAACCCGGTGTACTTCGCGTTGCTGGCCCGCCGCCGGATGGACCTCTACGGTGCGACGTCCGAGGACTTCGCGCAGGTGAAGGTCAAGAACTCGCGCCACGGTCTGCAGAACCCGAATGCCCGCTACCGCAAGGAATCCGCGGTCGAGGACGTGCTGGCCAGCCCGGTGGTCTCCGATCCTCTGCGGCAGCTCGACATCTGCGCCACCTCCGACGGTGCGGCTGCGCTGATCGTGGCGAGCAAGTCGTTCGCCCAGAAGCACGTTGGCTCACTCGAGGGCGTGCCGTCGGTGCGTGCTGTGAGCACCGTGACCCCGCGGTACCCGCAGCATCTCCCCGAACTGCCCGACATCGCAACGGATTCCACCGCTGTGGTAGCCGCGCCGGATCGGGTGTTCAAGGATCAGATCCTCGACGCCGCCTATGCCGAAGCGGGCATCGGACCCGAGGACCTGTCACTGGCCGAGGTCTACGACCTGTCCACGGCGCTCGAGCTGGACTGGTATGAACACCTGGGTCTCTGCGCTAGGGGTGAGGCGGAGTCACTGCTCCGCAGCGGCGCTACCACCATCGGCGGCCGGGTCCCCGTCAACCCGTCGGGTGGTCTCGCCTGCTTTGGGGAAGCGATTCCGGCCCAGGCGATTGCGCAGGTCTGCGAGCTCACCTGGCAGTTGAAGGGGCAGGCCATCGGTAGACAGGTCGAGGGCGCGACGGTCGGCGTCACCGCCAACCAGGGGCTCTTCGGTCACGGGTCGTCGGTCATCGTCGCCCGCTGATCGTCCCTGCGCCTCCCCGCGAGCGTGCGTGTCTGTACGCGACACGCCGAGGCCAATTGAGCATTCACGCACGCTCGGCGTTGGATTGATTGATGTCCGAGTTCATTTGGGTGCGCGTCAAACCCGGCAGCCGAAAGGGTCCGCTCGTCGAGGTGATTGACGAGGACGAGTTGACGGTCTACGTCCCCGAACGCGCGGTCGACGGCAAGGCGAACGAGGCGGTCGTCAAACTGCTGTCCGAACATCTCGGGGTCCCGCGCAGTCGGGTGGTGCTCGCTGCCGGTGCGACGTCACGCGTCAAGCGGTTCCACATAGATATCTGACCCCAGCGAGCGTGCGCAAACGACCAAAACTCCTCGGCGCGTCGCGTACAGACACGCACGCTCGCGGCAGGGGGCGAGAGGTGTGCGCGGTCAGGCGACGCCGAGGTAGGCGGCCCGAATACTATCGTCTGCCAACAGGTCTGGAGCATTGCCCGTCCGCGTCACTGAACCAGTCTCCAGGATGTAGGCGCGATCGGAGCGGCTCAGGGCCTGCTGGGCGTTCTGCTCGACCAGGAGCACCGTGGCGCCCTGCTTGTTGATCTCCGAGATGATCTTGAAGATCTGCGAGATCACCATCGGGGCCAGACCCATCGAGGGCTCGTCGAGCAGCAGCACCTTGGGCCGGGCCATCAACGCACGGCCGATGGCAAGCATCTGTTGCTCGCCGCCCGACAGCGTGCCACCGACCTGGCTGCGGCGCTCGGCAAGCCGCGGGAAGGTCTCCAACACCCAGTCGAAGCGCTCACGATGCTCGGCCTTGCTCGGGAAGGTCCGCCCGTAGCAACCCATTTCGAGGTTCTCGGCGACCGTCATCCCCGGGAACACACCGCGTCCCTCCGGGGCCTGAATCAAACCGTCGACGACCCGTCGGTGCGCCTTGACCCTCGAGACGTCCCTGCCGTCGAACCACACCGAACCGGACGTCAGGGGCCGCAAACCGGAGATGGCCCGCATCATCGTGGTCTTGCCCGCACCGTTGGATCCGAGCAGGGTCACCAGCTCGCCTTCGTGCACCTTCAACGAAACCCCATGCAGGGCCTGAATCCGGCCGTAGTGCACGACGACGTCACGCACCTCCAGTAGGACGGGACGCGGGTCGGTGTCCATGGTCTCAGGTGAGCTCATCATCGGGAACCCCCAGGTATGCGGCGATGACCGCCGGGTCTTCGCGGATGTCGGCAGGCAGCCCGTCGGCGATCTTGCGGCCGAACTCGAGCACCACGATCCGGTCCGTCACGCCCATGACGAGCCGCATGTCGTGCTCGATCAGCAGCACGGTGTAGCCGTCGCTCCGGATGGCCTGGATGAGCTCGATGAGCGACGCCTTCTCGCTGGGGTTGAACCCGGCCGCGGGCTCGTCGAGGCACAGCAGCTTCGGCTCGGTTGCCAGGGCACGGGCGATCTCCAACCGACGCTGATCTCCGTACGGTAGGTTCTTGGCCTTCTCATCGGCACGTTGCGCGATGCCGACGAACTGCAGCAGTGCGGCGGCCTTCTCGATCGCCGACTTCTCCTCGCGTCGGTGCCGAGGTGTCCGGAGCAGTGCACCGGGGACCGACGTCTTGTGCCGAGCGTCCGTGCCTACGACGACGTTCTCCAGCGCCGTCATCTCACCCCAGAGCCGGATGTTCTGAAACGTTCTGGCAATGCCGCGCCGAGTGATCTGATGCCGCTTGATCTTTCCGAGCGGAGCGCCATCGAAGATCACCGAACCCGAGGTCGGTCGGTAGACCCCGGTGATCGCGTTGAAGCACGTGGTCTTGCCTGCGCCGTTGGGTCCGATCAAGCCGAGGATCTCGCCACGTTTGATGTCGAAGGTCACCGAATCGAGTGCCGTCAGACCGCCGAACTTCACGCTCAGATCCGTGGTGTGCAGGAGCGTCTCGCCTTCGGCCGCCTTCACCTCACGGTGCAGCGCCGCCAGCTCCTCGTCGATCACTGGTTCGTTCACGCAGCCGCCTTCGAATCGTCGGCGGCGCCCAACAGTTTGCGCGCCGACTTGCCGTACGCGAGCAGTTGCTGCCGCACCGGGAACAGGCCCTGCGGCCGGAAGATCATCAGCACCACCAGCGCGAGGCCGAAGAACAGGTACTTCAGGTCGCCGAGATTGACTCCCAACAGGTGAACCCCGAGAAGCCGGTTGGGCAGGTAGACGATGATGAATGCGCCGAAGATCACGCCCAGCTTGTTGCCCTGACCACCGAGCACCACGGCGACCAGGAACAGCATCGAGTTGATGATGTTGAAATTGGTCGGCGCGACGTACTGCACCTGGCCGGCGTACAGCGCCCCGGACAGGCCGCCGATGCCTGCGCCGATCACGAACGCCCACAACTTGAAGCGGAAGGTGTCGACGCCCATGACCTCCGCCGCGTCCTCGTCCTCCCTGATGGCGACCCAGGCCCGGCCGACGCGGCTTCGCTCCAGGTTGCCGACCAGCAGCAGGATGCCGATCATCAGCAGCAGACCGAGCCAGAACCACCAGGTGCCGTAATTGGAGTGGCCGCCGGAGTTGCCGCTCGAGAAGACGCCGTTGGGCAACTTCTCGCTCTCGCCAAGCCGCGGGTAGGCGATCTGATTCAGCCCGCGGGACCCGTTGGTGACGTCGTTGAGGTTGTCGGCGAGAAGGCGGATGATCTCGCCGAATCCGAGCGTCACGATGGCGAGGTAGTCACCACGTAGGCGCAGGGTCGGGGTGCCCAGGATCAGTCCTGCCAGGGCCGTCACGGCCATCGCGATCGGCACGCAGGACAGCCACGCCCAGTCCTTGCTGAAGAATCCGGTGGGGCCCATCTGGTTCCACGGGCTGTCCGGACTGGTGAGCAGTGCGACCGTGTAGGCCCCGACCGCGTAGAAGCCGACGTAGCCGAGGTCGAGCAGGCCGGCCTGTCCGACCACCACGTTGAGGCCGATGGCGATGATCGCGATCATCACGAATGCCGCCATCGTGCCGCCGAAGCTGATCCCCGGGGTGTCGACGAAGCCCGGCGTGTACAGCGGCAACAAGGCCAGCAGGCCGAAGCCGACGACGCCGGCGATCCACTTCGCGGGCCGGCTGAGTCCCGACCACCACTGCCGCAGACCGTCCCCCGGCGCTAGCAGTCGTTGCGCCGGCGTCCTGCCTTCATCAGCGGTCGGTCCAGCCTGGTGGCTCATGCTCGCGCCTTCCCTAGGCTCTCACCGAGTATGCCGGTCGGCCGCACCAGCAGGACCAGGACGAGCAGCACGAAGGCCACGACGTCACGCCACTGGGTGCCGAAAACCGCCTGGCCGTAGTTCTCCATCACGCCGAGCAGCAGACCGCCCAGCAGCGCGCCGCGGAGGTTTCCGATGCCGCCGAGGACGGCCGCGGAGAACGCCTTGATGCCGAGCAGGAATCCGCCGGAGTAGATGATGCCCTGCGGGACCTTGAGCGTGTAGAGCAGTGCCGCGGCGCCGGCCAGGAGGCCGCCGATGAGGAATGTGGTCATGATGATCCGCTCGCGGGACACACCCATCAGGGTGGCCGTCGTCGAGTCCTGCGCGACGGCCCTGATGCCGCGGCCAAACTTCGTGCGGTTGATCGCGATGTCGGTGAGCACGGCGAGCACCAACGCTGCGGCGACGATGACGATCGTGACGTTGGTGACGGTGGCACCGAACACGGTGAACTGAGTCTTGGGCTGCACCAGGATGATTGGCTGCTGGGCGTTGGAGCCGCCGTAGCCCTTGATGATGTGCGGCAGGATGAAGTGCACGAATTCCTGCAGCACGAATGACATAC
>NZ_JAVROT010000101.1:0-6601 GCF_032162605.1 Mycobacterium sp.
ACGACACCGACGTCGTGACCTTCATCAGCCAGTACACCCGCGGCCGCTTCGCTGCCGCATTCGGGCCTGACGCCGCGCTGGAGCACCTGGCCCCAGGTGTCGACACGGACCGTTTCGAGCCCGACTCGGTGGCCAGGGCCGAGTTGCGCGCCCGCTACCGCCTTGGCACCCGCCCCGTCGTCGTCTGCGTGTCCCGGCTGGTGCCCCGCAAGGGTCAGGACATGCTGATCCGCGCACTGCCCGCCATCCGTCAGCGCGTCCAGGGAGCGGCCCTCGTCATCGTCGGCGGCGGGCCCTACCGAGACAAACTGCACCGTCTCGCACACGGTTTCGGCGTCGTCGAGCACGTGACCTTCACCGACGGAGTGCCGGCCGACGAACTGCCTGCGCACCACGCGATGGCCGACGTCTTTGCGATGCCGTGCCGTACCCGCGGGTCCGGACTCGACGTCGAAGGTCTTGGCATCGTCTATCTGGAGGCGTCGGCGACGGGTGTGCCGGTGATCGCGGGCCGATCCGGCGGCGCACCGGAATCGGTTCTCGACGGCGAGACCGGGTTGGTGGTCGACGGCTGTGACGTCGGCGCGATCGCCGCCGCCGTCGGAGACCTTCTGGCCGACCCGGACCGAGCCGCGGCGATGGGTGCAGCGGGCCGCGAGTGGGTCGTCGACAACTGGCAGTGGCGCACCAAGGCCGAGCGCCTGTCGGAACTCCTGACCGGCTAGCCCCCGGACTTCGCATACAGCGCGTCGATGTCGCTGCCGAACTTCTCGGCGACGACCTTGCGCTTGACCTTCAACGTCGGCGTCAGCTCACCCGTGTCCTCGGTGAAGTCGACCGGCAGGATCCGGAACTTGCGGATCGACTCCGCGTGCGACACCGCCTGATTGGCCTCCTTGACCGCCAGATCGACCTCGGCGAGCAGGTCGGGATCCTCGGCAAGGTCGCCCACCGCGGCCGACGCGTCCTTGCCGTTGCGCTGTTTCCATCCAGGGAATGCCTCGGGGTCGATCGTGATCAGGGCAGCGATGAACGGTTGCGCGTCACCGACGACCATCGCCTGGCTGATCAACGGGTGCGCGCGCAGCCTGTCCTCGAGCAGCGCCGGGGCGACGTTCTTGCCGCCTGCGGTCACGATGATCTCCTTCTTGCGGCCGACGATGGTCAGGAAACCGTTCTCGTCGATCGCTCCGAGGTCGCCCGTGTGGAACCAGCCGTTGGAGAACACCGCCTCGGTCTCCGTCTCGTTGTGCCAGTAGCCGCTGAACACCACCCCGCCCGAGACGAGCAGCTCGGTGTCGTCGTCAATGCGCATACTGTTGCCCGGCAACAGCTTTCCGACCGATCCGACCTTCACGTCGCCGACCCGGTTCACGGTGATCGCCGCGCTGGTCTCGGTCAGTCCGTAGCCCTCGTAGATGGTGAGGCCGACGCCCCGGTAGAAGTGCCCGAGCCGTGCGCCCAGCGGGGCGCCGCCGGAGATGGCGGCGTGGCAGTTGCCGCCGAGGGCCGCCCGCAACTTGCCGTAGACCAGTCGGTCGAACAGCGCGTGCTTGAGGTTGAGCAGCAGGCCGGGCTTGCCCGACTTCTTCCCCGTGTCGCTTCGCGCCTGTCCGCCGGCTTCCTGCGCCATGCTCCACTCGATCGCGGTGTTCGCGGCCGCGGCGAAGATCTTGTCCTTGCCGCCGTCGTGGGCATTCTGCTCGGCGGTGTTGTAGACCTTCTCGAAGACCCGCGGCACGGAGACCACCAACGTCGGCTTGAACACCCCCAACGTGGGCACCAGGTTCTTGACGTCGCTGGTGAACCCCAGGGTCACCTTGTTGCTGAACGCCGCAATCGTGATGGCGCGGGCCAGCACGTGGGCCAGCGGCAGGAAGACGAGCAGCTTCTCGCCCTTGTCCAGCAGGGCCGGGAAACACGCCTTGGCGCCGCGCATCTCGTGTAGCAGGTTCGAGTGCGTCAGCTGGCAACCCTTGGGCCGGCCGGTGGTGCCCGAGGTATAGACGAGCGTCGCGACGTCGGCCGACTTGATGGCCGCCAGCCGGGCCTGGACTTCCGCGGGGTCGGTGGCCTTGCCCCTCTCGGCCAGCTGGTCGAAAGCGGACGGACCCGTCCCGTCGATGCGCAGGACCAGGCGCAGCTCAGGCAGCTCTTCGGACAGCTGCTCGATCTTCTTGGCGTGTTCGTCGGTCTCGGCGAACGCCACGACTGCGCCCGAGTCGGACAGCACGAACCGCACCTGCTCGGCCGAGCTGGTCTCGTAGATCGGGACGGTGACCGCGCCGATGGACAGAATCGCGAAGTCGAGGATCGCCCACTCGTAGCGGGTGGCGGACAGGATCGCGACACGGTCGCCGGGCTGGACGCCCTCGGCGATCAAACCCAAAGCTGCCGAACGGACTTCGTCCGCGACCTGCGCGCACGTCACGTCCGTCCATGACCCCTCGACGAGGCGCTGGACGATCACGTGGTCGGGATCGTCTGCCTCGTGGGAGAACACGGAGCTGACGACGGTGTCGTGCTCGCTGACGGTGAAGGAGGCGGCAACACTGAACTCGCGCACGATTTGGCCCTTTCGGACGGGGGGTACCTGAGGAATTCCGCCGTTCCAGCCTAGTCGGCCGCCGAAGAGCCACGGGGGCGCATGTGTGAAGCTACTCAGCGATGAACAGTATTCAGGTCGCCGACGAGACGTTCGTCTGCGCAGATCCGGCCGACGTGGGCAAGGCGATCGCCGATCCCACCAGTTGGCGACGTTGGTGGCCCGACCTGCGGCTGGTCGTGGTCGAGGACCGGGGTCCGGCGGGGCAGCGCTGGACCGTCACCGGAGCGCTCGCCGGCACCATGGAGATCTGGCTCGAGACCTCGTTCGACGGCGTGATCCTGCACTACTTCCTGCACGCCGAGCCATCTGGAGCGGCGGCCTGGGAGCTGGCCAGAATGAACTTTGCCAAGGCCAACCACCACCGCAGGGTGGCGGGCAAGCGGATGGCCTTCGAGGTGAAGCAGAAAATGGAGGAGTCCCGCAAGGTCGGGGTGGCCCGGCTGGCGTGACGTGTGGTTGGCCCCTGAGGGTACATTTTGAGCGGAAGGACGCGAGTCCACTAGCGCATTAGCGACCCGGGGAAGTGAACACGTGGCGGACAAGACTGCGCAGACGATCTTCATCGACGCCGTCCCATCGACGGTGATGGACGTCATCGCCGACATCGGCTCGTACCCGGACTGGGTCGCCGAGTACAAGGAGACCGAGGTCCTCGAGACCGACGACGAGGGGTATCCGAAGACCGCACGACTGGTGCTCGACGCCGCCGTGCTCAAGGACACCATGGTGTTGTCCTACACCTGGGCACCCGACCACACTTCGGTGAGGTGGTCACTGGTTTCCAGTTCGCTGCTCAAGGCACTCGACGGTGCATATCTTCTGTCGCCCAAGGGTTCTGGCACCGACGTCACCTACGAGTTGGCCGTCGACCTGGTCATTCCGATGATCGGACTGCTGAAGCGCAAGGCGGAACGCAGGCTCACCGACACGGCACTGAAGGATCTCAAGAAACGAGTCGAGGCTGACTGAGCGCGGCGTGGCGGACGGACCTTCGGCGGTCACCAGCGCCAGGATCAGCCTCTTCGTCGGCAAGGGTGGGGTAGGCAAGTCCACGTTGGCGACGGCCACTGCGGTGCGCGATGCGCGCAAGGGACTGCGGGTGCTCGTCGTGTCCACCGATCAAGCCCATTCCACGGGCGACGTACTTGGCGTGAGCGTGGTCCCGACGGGGGAGCGCAATCCGACCAGGGTGCTCGCCGACCTGGACGCCGGACCGGAGGCGGGGACCGGAGGCTCCCTCGACGCCCTGGCCCTTGACACGCTGGCGCTGTTGGAGCAGCGATGGCGTCAGGTCGCAGGTGTACTGGCCGGCCGCTTCCCGGAGTCTGATCTCGGAAACATTGCTCCAGAGGAACTTTCGGCATTGCCCGGGATTCAGGAGGTGCTCGGCCTCGACGAGGTCGCCGAGCTCGCGGCCTCGGGTCGATGGGATCACGTCGTCGTCGACTGCGCGTCGACGGCAGACGCCATGCGCATGCTCACGCTGCCCGCCACCTTCGGCCTCTACCTCGAAAGGGCCTGGCCACGGCACCGCAGGCTCTCCCTGGCTGCGGGCGACGCCGGATCGGCGGGCATAGTCGAGCTACTGGAACGGGTTGCCGCGGCCACCGATCGGCTTGGGGAGCTGCTCACCGACTCCTCCCGCGTGAGCGCCCACCTGGTGCTCACCCCCGAGCGGGTGGTGGCGTCCGAAGCGGCCCGCACGCTGGGCTCCCTGGCCCTGATGGGAGTATCCGTCGCCGAACTCATCGTGAATCAGATTCTGGTGCAGGACGACTCGTTCGAGTACCGGAACCTGCCCGAACATCCCGCGTTCGACTGGTACACCGAGCGGATCGCCGAGCAGCGGATCGTCCTCGACGAGCTCGACACGACGATCGGCGACGTCAATCTGGTGCTCGTCCCGCACCTGGCCGGGGAGCCGGTCGGCCCCAAGGCGCTCGCCGAGCTGCTCGAGAGCGCACGGCGCCGCGACGGGTCGGCGCCCCCGGCGCCGGTGCGTCCCGTGGTCGACCGCGAATCCGGATCCGGGCTCGATGCGGTGTATCGGATGCGGCTACAGTTGCCGCAGGTCGATCCTCGGGCGTTGACGCTGGGCAGGGTCGACGACGATCTGATCATCGGCGCCGGAGGTACGCGTCGCCGCGTTCGGTTGGCGTCCGTCCTGCGGCGATGCATCGTGGTGGACGCGCAACTGCGCGGTGGCGAACTGACCGTGCGTTTTCGACCGAATCCGGAGGTGTGGCCGGCGTGAGTGAGTTCCACACCGACGCCGGAGCCGCTGGCCGGCGACACTCAGACATAGCTCCAGAGCTGCGGCAGTTGGCGCAGTCCATCCTGGACCGGCTCGACCCTGCCGTCAGGCTGGCCGCCGCGCGTGCCACCTCAGGCGGCGAGAGCAGATGCCAGCAGGTGTGGTGTCCGGTGTGCGCCCTGGCTGCGTTGGTGACCGGGGAACAGCATCCGTTGCTGACCGTGATCGCCGAGCACAGCGTGGCCCTGCTGGCGGTCGTCCGAGCGATGGCCGCCGCTATGGACACCGACCAGGGGGGACAGGCCAAACCCGAGCCACCCACGGATCCGTCCGGACCCGCCGGCCCCCGACACGACGGCGATCCGCCGCCATCCGGACCCGGCCGCTATCAGCACATCCCCGTCACCGTCGAGGAGTGAGCGGCAACTGGGTACAGTTATCGCAGGGCGCCGTCCGGGTGCCCGCCGCGGGAGGCTCGATGTGGTATTGGCTGTTCAAGTACATCTTCATGGGACCGCTGCTGTCATTGCTCGGCCGCCCGAAAGTGCAAGGGCTGGAGCATGTTCCGAGCTCCGGGGCGGTCATCCTCGCCAGTAACCACCTCGCCGTCGCCGACAGTTTCTACCTATGCCTGGTTGTGAACCGACGGATCACCTACCTGGCGAAGGCCGAGTACTTCACCGGCACCGGCCTCAAGGGCTGGTTCACCCGCTGGTTCTACACCGCGGCCGGTCAGGTATCCATCGACCGCACCGACGCCGACGCCGCGCAGGGTGCGCTCACCACCGCGGAGCGCATCCTCGGCGAGGGCAAGGTGCTCGGGATGTACCCCGAGGGCACCCGTTCGCCCGACGGCCGCCTCTACAAGGGCAAGACGGGGATGGCGCGTCTCGCGCTGGAGACCGGCGTTCCGGTCATCCCGGTTGCGATGGTGGGCACCGACATCGTCAACCCGCCCGGTTCCAAGATGTGGCACTTCGGTCGTGTCGAGGTTCGCTTCGGCAAGCCCTTGGACTTCACCCGTTTCGAGGGTCTGGCAGGCAACCGCTTCATCGAGCGGGCCGTCATCGACGAGGTGATGTACGAGCTGATGCAATTGGCGGACCAGGAGTACGTCGACCTGTATGCCGCCGACGTCAAGGTCAGCGCCGAAGGTGGCTCGGGCGGCAAGCCGCCAGCCCGCTTCCCCACTGCCGCCGCCGGCTAGGTAACCGCGTGGGCCGGCGTGGCGTCGAACCTCCGTAGCGTGTCGTCGCTCTCTCGCAGGGTGACCGCGCCCGCGACGATGATCAGCGCGATGGCCCACCAGACGTAGGAGCCGCCGATCAGTTGGCGCCACAGCGACGCCGAGGTCTCCCGGTGCTCGGTCATCAAATGGATCGGCGCCAGCACCATCAATGCGATGCCGACAGCGCTGATGATGCCCATGGCGACACTGCGGTACCGGTAGGTGAGCACGGCCGTCACCAGGACGGCGGGAAGCGCCCACACCCAATGGTGCGACCACGACACCGGCGAGACGACGAGACCGAACATCGCGACGCACACCAGCGCCAGCACCGATTGATCACCTGCGCGGAGCGCGGCAGGGCGCAGGACGCGGCGAACCGCCCACACCGTAAGTCCCAGGACGGCGAAGCAGGCGACCAGCCAGATCACGAACCGCGGGGCCTCACCGATACCGAGGCGGGCGAGGGTGCCTGCGATGTTCTGGTTGGTGAGATAGGTGGCGGTGCCGA
>NZ_JAVROT010000102.1:0-7547 GCF_032162605.1 Mycobacterium sp.
GGCCGCCTCCGTCGGGCCCGACGATCGGGCTGTCCGCGTAGGAGATCAGCAGTTGCGCCTCTCGACGGATGACGAAGCTGGGATCCGTTGAGTCCGAACCGATTCCCTCGCGGGCACTGCGAACCGTACGGCCGACCATGAATGTGCAGTGGTCATGGCTAGCTACCTGCCTGTCTGTTGACGTCGTCAACACCCCTCGACGTACCCGCAGGTCACGACACGTAGTTTCGCGTGCCTTCGCGTAGTGGTTGTCGGTATCTTTGCAGGTCAACCCGATTTCTGGGACGGGTTCGATTCCCGGCAGCTCCACAATTCGATAGCAGGTCAGGCCCCCAGAAGTGGGGGCCTTTCCTGTGTCGGAGCATTGTCACCCGATTCTCGTTCACGCTCTGCCACTCTGTGCGGGTGGATCTGATGTGGGGTGTCGTCGCTCTGACGGTCGCGACGTTGACGGTGCTGCTGGCGGTTCGCCGGTTCCTCGTGGTGGGAAGCCGGTTGGTGTTCTCCCGGTATGTGGCCGTCGGCGGGTTGGTGGCGTTCTCCGCGGGCCGCGACGGCTCGACTTACCACGTGCGGTTCGAGGTGGGCGGGCCCGGGGTCTTTCACAACGTTGGGGTGCAACTGTTCGGTGTGCCGGAATCGGGCCAGGGCGCCGAGCTGGAACGGCCCGCGTTGCGACACACCATGGCTGCTGGTGACGGTCCGATCGAGTGGACCTTCCGGCTTCCCGGCGACGCGGCAGAGCGGGCGTGGGTGGTGGTGACGTGGGTGCGGCCGTATTTGCAGGGCGTCGAATCCGAGGCGCTTGCGCAATGGTTGCTGACCGGTCGCCTGTACGAATGGCGGTGGTACTCCGAGACGACCCGTTACGTGCGGACCGTGATTCGGTTCGTTGCCCGGCGGTGGTCGGTGCCGACCGGCGAGTCGATGCGCGAGTTGCCGCTGTACGGGCGGTGGCGGCGCACCTCGTCGAACACCAGCGCCGATCTGTTGGGACCGGCCGCCAGCCCGCCGCCGATGGCCTAAGCCGTCCGCGCACGCCGTCATTCCTTACCTGGCGGTTTGGAAGATTTCGCCTTCAGTCGGTCAAGTCTGGCCTCCCGGCGATCAACGGAACCAGTACGACGGTGACGACGGACTTCCGAGCCACGGCTCCGCTCGATAGCAGGCCAGGCCGAAGGGCCTGGCCTGCTTCCATTTGATCGACCGCTGATCGGGAGCTGTCCTCGAATGGCATGGAAGTCTCGGCCGCGGCGCCCGATACCGCTGATCCCGCTGGGTCGAAGGTGTTCGGTCTCGAAGCCAGCGCAGCGTCGTCTCGCCGAACTCGCGTGCGGCATTGGTCACCGGACGAATTCGCCGTGCAGATCGGGCCACGGCGGGCGGCGAACCATGGCGATGCCGGCCAGGATTGCCGAGACCAGCCCGACCAGCACTCCCATCATTGCGATGCGCGTGCCGTCCATCGCCGGGGACCAAACTGGCTTGCCACCCTTGATCACGAACACGCCGACCGGCTTGGACACCGGTATCACCGTGGCCCCGTCGGAGGTCTGATATCGCTCGCCGAAGACGGTCAACGCATCGGGATCCGTGTCGAGTGAATCGATGGCCTGGCGAGCTTCACGAAGGTTCATGTCTTCTATCTACTACTGCTGCATTGTTCCCGCTGAAGGATGCCTCTGGTCGGTCATCTGATGAGCACCTTCCGAGGCTAGGATTCCGCACCATGCCGGCGCACCCCCGAACCGTCACCGAACCGAGCCGCGAGATCGACGTCATCCACGAGACCGACGTACTGGTCGTCGGGTCGGGCCCTGGTGGCCTCGCTGCCGCCCTGGCGGCGTCGCGCGCCGGTGTGCGTGTAGCCCTGGTCGAGCGGTTCGGGTGTTTCGGAGGAAACCTCACCACGGTGGGCGTCGAGGGCTTCGCCTGGTACCGCCGCGAGCAGACCGTGGAGGCCGGCGGCATCGGATGGGAGTTCGAGCAACGCGCCAAGGAGATGGGCGCAGCAGTGCCCGAAAGTCAGTCACTCTCATACGAACTCGACTCCGAAGGCTTCAAGCTGGTCGCCGACCGACTGGTCGAGGAGGCGGGCATCCACGCGATGCTGCACCGCCAGTTCGTCGCACCCCTGATGGACGGCGACACGATCATCGGCATCGTCACCGAATCCAAGGCCGGTCGCGAGGCGATCCTCGCTCGGCGGGTCGTCGACGCGACCGGGGATGCCGACGTCGCAACGCGGGCGGGCACACCGGTCCAGAAGACGCCAGTCGAGGACATGATGGCGGCCTCGGTGATGTTCCACCTCGCCGGTGTCGACAAGGTGGCGTTTCTGACGGGGGTGGCGGAAGACCCGCAGACGTACCGCGATTGGGCGGCGGGCGAGTTCGCGGCGGAGACCGACGAGAAGGACGCAGACCTCTACTCGCCGTATCTCGGCAAGCCATTCGAGAAGGCCATCGCGGACGGCCTGATTCCGGCCGACCTGAACACGATCGGTGGCACCTGGGGCGCAATGCACGATACCGGCGAACTGACCTATATGAACTTGGTCCACCTCGCCGGCTGCGACGGCACCGACCCCGACAGTCTCACCCGCTTCGAGATCGAGGGCCGTAGGCAGGCCATGCTGGCGATCGAGGCGTTGCGCCGCTACACACCCGGTTGTGAGAGCGCCCGACTCCGCAACTTCGGGATGACCATCGGCATCCGCGACACCCGCAAGATCGACGCCGTCTACAACCTCACCGAGGCCGACGTCAGGGAGCAGGGCCGATTCGAGGACAGCATCGGCATCTACCCCGAGTTCATCGACGGATACGGTGTGCTGGTACTACCGACGACCGGGCGCTACCTGCAGATCCCGTACCGCTCGCTGCTGCCACGGGCGGTCCGCCATCTGATCGTCGCAGGGCGTGCCACCGGAGGGGACCGCATCGCGCACGCGGCAACCCGAAATATGTCGTGCTGCGCCGTCACCGGCCAGGGCGCGGGCGTGGCAGCCGCGGTGTCCATCCGCGCGGACCGGCCTCTGGCAGACGTGAACGTGTCCGCGGTCCAGGCGGAGCTGATCCGCCAGGACGTCCGGATCTCCTAGCTGACGGCCCTGGCCCAGTTACTCCCGAGGTACTCCGAGATCTTCTTGCTCTGCTCGTTGGTCGGGATCACCGAGGTGCCCTGGACCGCAGGCAGCGCTCCGAGCAAAGTCTTGTCGACGGTGCCTGCCTTGGTCATCGAATCCGCGCGCACCGGACGGGCGAGGCCCTTCAGGAAGAGGTTCTGGCCCTCGTCACTGTAAAGAAACTCTTGCCAGAGCCGAGCTGCGGCGGGGTGGGGTCCGTCCTTGTTGATGGCCTGGAAGTAGTAGCCACCGACGAGCGCGTTGGACGGCACGAACACCTTCCACGACGGAATCTTCTTGGTCTCGGCCGAGTTCAGGTAGTCCCAGTCGATGACGACGGGCGTCTGGCCGGATTCGATGGTCGCGGGCGTCGGGTCGACGGGCACGAAGTTGCCTGCAGCGTTGAGCCGGTGGAAGAAGTCGACGCCCGGGCCGATGTCGTCCACCGACCCGCCGTTGGCGATCGCGGTCATCAGCACCCCGTTCGCCGCGGCGCTGGCGGTCGTGGGGTCACCGTTGAGGGCGACCCTGCCCTTGAACTCTGGCCGCAGCAGGTCGTTGACGCCGGTGAGGTCTGGGACCTTGGACGAGTCGTAGCCTATGGACTCGTAACCCCCGTAGTCGTTGACCCAGGTACCGTTCGGATCCTTGAACTGCGCGGGGATATCGTCGAACGTGGACACCGTGTAGGGCGCGAACAAGGCGGTGTTCGCCAACGCGATCGCCTGTCCCAGGTCGAAGACGTCGGGCGCAGTGCTCTTGCCCTTCTGCTGGTTGGCTGCGTTGATCTCGTCCTGGCTGTTGGCGTCGGGTTGAGCGGAGTTCACCTTGATGCCGTACTTCGTGGAGAAGGTGTCGATGATCTCCTTGTAGTTGGCCCAATCCGGCGGCAGCGCAATCACATTGAGCGCGCCCTCGGCCTTCGCGGCCTCGACCAGCTTGTCCATCCCGCCGAAGTCAGCCGCTGAGGTGGCCTCTCTGGCGTTCACGCCGGACTCCGTCTTGGTGCCGGCGTCCTCCTTCTCCGGGGGAGCGCACGCCGCCAATCCAATGACGACCAGGGCGGTCGCGGTGGCTGCAAGGAACCGTGAGGTGGTCATTGCCCAACCTTCCGATGTAGGCGCGGCGATGGTGCGGGCAGCGACGGAAGCTGGCTGCCGCGATGTGCATCCAACCTGGCGTTCGAACACTATCGCGGCATCCGATTCCTGGCAGCCGGTTCTGGATTGTCCGCCATTCTTTCAGTCAGCCTGCGGATCGAGTGGTTCTGCGCACCAGTGGGTTCGGAGTGCGCTCGGCGCAATCGCGAAACAAGGGTGGCTGGTGCTCCGATCTCGATACGCTGTTCGAGCGTCAGCCGGGACCGGGGGGATCTGCCAATGATCGAGTCTTCCATTCGCGTCGTTCTACGCGAGCGCGCGAGCTTGCAGCCCAACGAGACTGCCTTCACATTCCTCGATTACGAACGAGACTGGGAGGGTGTCGCCGAAAGCGTGACGTGGGCGCAGCTGTATCGGCGCGTGCTGAACCTGGCTCTGGAACTCGATGGCTGCGGCTCGACCGGTGACCGGGCCGTCATATTGGCGCCGCAGGGGCTCGAATACATCGTCGCCTTTCTTGGGGCGTTGGAGGCGGGACTGATCGCAGTTCCACTCTCGGTTCCTACGGTCGGTGTTCACGACGAGCGTGTCACGGCCGTGCTGCGGGACGCGTCGCCGGCGGTCATTCTCACGACGTCCGCCGCCGTCGAGAGCGTGGTTCCCTATGCGCGGCCGTCAGCGAACACGCCCGGTCCCTCGGTCGTCGAAGTCGATTCGCTTGACCTGGATTCGCGCAAGGGGTCCAGCAAGCGGCGACGCGGCGCGCCGGAGATCGCCTACCTGCAGTACACCTCCGGGTCGACCCGCACGCCGGCCGGGGTCGTGGTCTCGCACCGCAATCTGTTGGCGAACTGGGAGCAGATGGTCTCGAACTACGTTGCCGAGAACCCGATGCCGAAGTCCACCGTGTCGTGGCTGCCGCTCTACCACGACATGGGATTGATGTGCGGTCTGTGCACCGGAATTCTGGGTGGCTGGCCAACGGAATTCACGGCTCCCGTCTCCTTCCTCCAGCGACCTGCCCGGTGGATGCAATCGCTGGCACGCAATCCCCACGTCTTGTCGGCGGCCCCGAACTTCGCCTTCAAACTGGCGGCCGCTCGAACGTCGGACGATGACATGGCCGGGCTCGACCTCGGGGACGTGTCGTTCATCAGTTGCGGCGCGGAAAGGGTGAACCCGGCCACGATCAAGCACTTCACCCAGCGGTTCGCGCCCTACAACCTTGCCGCATCGGCGATCCGCCCCTCATATGGTCTTGCTGAGGCAACGGTCTTCGTCGCCACGAACGAACCGGACATGCCGCCCGATTTCGTCCATTTCGAGTCCGACGAGTTGTCCGCCGGCCGCGCGAAGCGATGCACTACCGGTACGACCCTGGCGAGCTACGGCCGGGCGGGGTCGCCCCTCGTGCGCATCGTCGATCCCGAGATCGGGACCGAGAAGCCGGCGGAGTCGATCGGCGAGATCTGGGTGCACGGCGACAACGTCAGTTCCGGCTATTGGCAGAGACCGGCCGAGACGGAGCAGACCTTCGCGGCGACGATGAACGCCCCTTCACCGGGTACACCCGAGGACCATTGGCTGCGCACCGGAGACCTCGGATTCTTCTCCGAGGGTGAACTGTTCATCGTGGGCCGCATCAAGGACCTCTTGATCGTGCGGGGTCGCAACCTCTATCCCGACGACATCGAGGCAACCGTCACGGACATTTCAAGGGGCCGTGCCGCGGCCATCGCCCTCGTGAACGAAGCCACGGAACGGCTCGTCGTGATCGCCGAATTCAAGAAGCGAGGCCAATCGAACGAAGAGATCGCCGACAACCTCCGCAACGCTCAGGAAGAGATCACATCGGCGATATCCAACTCGCACGGCATCGGCATCGAGGATCTGATATTGGTGGCACCTGGCTCGATTCCCATCACCACGAGCGGCAAGGTCAGGCGCGCAGCCTGTGTCGAGCTCCACCGAAACGGTGAGTTTCAGCGTCTGGACGCGTAGGCAGGAAGGCGTTACGCCGTAGGGGTGTCCAGGGGCTTTCGCGCCGACGCGATGACATAGTCCGCGAAACCAGTGACCCGTTCCCACAGCTCGACACCGCGGCACTGCGCGCGATCGTCCTCAGTCACGTCCACGGTGACCTCGTGCAGCTTCTTCTGCCCCTCGACGCGCTGCCTCATGTAGTTGGCCATCGCGGGAAAGACGTCTTCCCGAATCGATTCCACGACGATGTCGTCGAAACCCGCAGCAGCCAGCCGCCGGGGATACTCTTCACGGTCATAGAAATTCGCTTCGGGAACGTGGCCGTACTTTCGGCCGAAGGCGGTCTTCCGGTCCGCCTTCTTGCCCGGTGTCGGCAGCATGTCGGCGAGCGCGATCGATCCGCCTGGCTTGAGGACGCGGAAGGCTTCGCGCATGAATAGTTCACGCGTGTCGAAGTGAAATGCGCACTCCAGGGCCAAGACTGCGTCGAACGATGCGTCCGGGAAATCCATTGCGGTCGCGGATCCGAGTCGAATGTCGAGTCGGTTCTCCAACCCGCGCTTGGCAGCGCGTTCCCGGCCCTTCTCGACGTGCACGGGCGTGATGTCGATGCCCGTGATGTGGGACAGCTCGAACCGATCGAGGAGAACGAAGTCTTGCTCTGCGAAGCCGACGCCGACGTCGAGAACCTTGTCGCCGGGTTTCAGTCCGGCACGCGTTCCCAGTAATTCGACGAGTGCCACGCAGGCGTCGGGATACTTGCGCGCGTTCTTCCAATAACCGATGTTGAGCCACAGTGGCTTGGATTCATCGGTGTACTTGTCGTTCATGAAGTCGATGACATCGTCGCCGATCATCGTGTAGTAGGCCGCCGCGTCCTTCTGTCGGAACAGAGTGAAGGAGCGGACGACAGTCAGGAATGCCCAGTAGATCGAAAGGGCAACTCGGCGCATTTTGTTCCTCCGGGATAGTCGATGCGGGCCGTGTACGGGTGGAGCTAGTCAAGGGCTAGAGCAGTCCGAGCAGTTGCAGGTCGGTGACGTATTTGATGATGATCGGCGCCGAGACGTGCGGGATGTCCTTGTCGGGCCCGATCTTTGCCTTTTGCACCGCAGCACGGAATCGGTCGCTCGAGGCGTAGGACCCGCTGGGCGGCTCTGAGGGATGCAACTGCTTGGCACTGCGTAACAGGAACTGCAAGACCTCTAGGACCGAGTGCCGGCGTTGTCGATCTGGCAGGGCACGCAGGCTGGCCTCGAACCGCTCCAACCACTCCCCGAAGTCAGCGATGCGTTGGATCGGGTAGCCGGCCTCGATCAGCCAATCGACGTAGTCAT
>NZ_JAVROT010000103.1:0-26082 GCF_032162605.1 Mycobacterium sp.
CCCCTCGACGTGTCGTCCATCATCGCGGTCGCCATGGCACCGTCGTGGAGTACCACCAGCGCGTCGACGAGCCCCTCCGGATCGACCGCGCCGGTTTCGCTCACCAAGTCGAGCAGGGAGCCTCGCAGCCATTCACGAAACTGCTTGGGGGCCAGTTCCTGTGCGCTGCCTGCCGAGGCCTCGGCCGAGGCGTTGGCGAAGGCGCACCCGCGGTATTCCGGCAGTGCAGCGCAATCGCCGATCGCGTCGAAGATGGCGAGGATCTTCTCGGCCGGGTCACCGACCGTGCTCTGCAATTCTTCGACCTGCTTGCGCCATGACTCGTGTCTGCCGCGGAGATAGGCCGCGATCAGTTCGTCCTTGCCGCCGAAGATGTAGTACAGAGAACCCTTTGCGACCCCGGCCTTCTCGATGACGGCGTCGATTCCGGTTGAGTGGACGCCATCGCGGTAGAACAACTCGTCTGAGGCAGCAAGCAACCGTTCCCGGGCCGGCGGCCGCTTCGGTGGTGCCGGCTTCTTCGCCATTCGGCGGATTTTATCAGACAGACCTGTCTCAAAGGCGGCTCTGGCGCTGTTGCCATGGTCATGGGATGAAAACGGTCGCGCCGGTCGTACGACGCCCCTCGAGCGCGCGGTGCGCGTCGGCGGCGTCCTTCAGTGGCAGCACGTGATCCGTCTGGGCAGTGAGGACGCCTTGGGCTATGACGGCGAACAATTCGGCCGCCGTGGTATCCACGTCGCCGAAGACCTCCCTGGCGCGCAGCCGTTTGATGGCTGCTCCGTCCTGTAGTCGGACGGTGGGGTGGGCCACCAGGTTGGCGTACCAGGATGGATTCCGTCGGGCTCCGCCCGTAGTGGCGACGGCGACATAGCGCTCGCCTTCGACGATCCGCACCACCGGGTTCTTGCGCACCTTGCCGGACTTCGCTTCGACCGAGGTGAGGATGACGACCGGCTCCCCTTCGAGGGTGCCGCCTTCGAGGCCTCCCGAGGCCTCTAGTCGGCCACCTGGGTGCGGACGCGTTCATCCGGGCTGGGCACGTATTCGCCGTCCAGTCCATCTTCGTTGCCGAGGTTCATGCGCTGGCTTTCTGTGTCGAGGGCGCCTTGAGGAGGGGACGGCGGTCCGTGTCGGTACGGTTTCGCCGCCGACATTGCATGTTTGGACTGATTGGTCTAATTTCGCACATTAGACAGATCGGCGCAAATGTTGAGGAGCGCGTCATGGCAAGCAATGTCCCCGTGCAGGATCTGGAGGGCAAGACGGCGCTGGTTACCGGAGCGACGTCGGGAATCGGCAAGGCCACCGCCTTACAGCTCGCCAAACAGGGTGCGAGCGTCGTCGTGCACGGCCGAGACGCCGCGCGAGGCCAACGGGTAGTCGACGAGATCGCGCAGGCGGGCGGGGCGGCGAGGTTCATCGCCGCCGACCTCGGCGAACCGACTACGGCCATCCGGCTTGCCGAGGAGGCGGGCGACGTCGACGTACTGATCAACAATGCCGGGTTCTCCTGGTTCGGGCCGACCTCGGATCTGGAACCCCAGGTCTTGGATGACCTGTTTGCCGCGAACGTGCAGGCGCCGTACCTGCTGGTCGCGGCCCTGGCGCCGGCCATGGTCGCCAAGGGCGACGGCGTCATCATCAACCTCGCGAGCATGGCCGGAACGGTCGGTCTCGCCGGCGGTGCCGCCTACGGCGCCACCAAGGCCGCGGTGGCGTCGCTGGCGCGGTCCTGGGCCGCTGAGTACGGGCCCAGTGGCGTGCGCGTCATCGCCGTCGCGCCTGGGCCCGTCTACACCGGAGGCGCCGCGCCCGAACGCATCGAAGACCTCGGCGCCACAACGCTGCTCGGCCGCGCGGCCCAGCCGCAGGAGATCGCCGAAACCATCGGCTTCCTGGTGTCATCCCGCTCGACGTACATCACCGGCGCCACCATCGCCGTCGATGGTGGACGCACCGCGATCTGACCAACACCGCACCCATTTCCCGCGACGAAAGGATCGGCCCATGGCCGGTATCACCCTGATCGGCATCAGCTTCGACGCCCACGACCCGGCGGCCCTCGCCGCGTTCTGGGCTGCCGCCCTGCACCGCGACACCGACGACGGCGCGTCGGCGGACTTCGCTTCGATCCCGCCCGGCACGGATTCCGACGCCGGCCCGCTGTTGATGTTTCACCGTGTCCCCGAAGACAAGACCGTCAAGAACCGGGTCCACCTCGACCTCCGCACGGCCGACATCGACGGCGAAACCGCCCGACTGCTCGCGATGGGCGCCAACGAACTTCGCCCGTTGGCCGCCAACGACGGGCGGTGGGTGAGTCTGGCCGACCCCGAGGGCAATGAGTTCGACCTGGTGGCCACCTAGTCCGGTAGCGCTCGATGGGCTACCGTCGTTTGTTCGGCTGGTCTGACCTAACCGGAATGGGTGTGCATGTCCGAAGCACCGCGAGCTGGCGGCCAGCCCGACGATGCCGCCGACGGAGAGCGAATACGTCTGCTCGACGCGGCCGCTGAACTGTTCTACAGCGAGGGCATACAGCGCGTCGGCATCGAGCGGGTCATCGAGAGGGCCGGCGTTCCGGAGGCCACCCTGGTGGATGCGTTCGGCAGCAGGGACGAGCTGGTTCGCGCCTATCTGCGGTTGCGGCACAGTCGAGCTCGGGAGCGAATCGCACGTGAACTCACCGCTACCACGCCCCAAGGGACCGGCTCATCGGTGTCTTCGAGATCCAGGGGATGGCGTTCAGCGAACCGGGCTTTCGTGGCTGCGCCTTCGTCAGCGCCAGTGCCGAGTCCTTGCCCGGCGGTGTGGTCGAGGAGGTTGCGGCCGAATATCGCAACTGGGTGCACAACCTCTTCCTGGACCTCGCCTTCGCGGCCAAGGCCTCCTACCCAGAGGAGCTGGCAGAACAACTGGTGATCCTCTACGACGGCGCAGGCATCTCGGCGTGGCTGGACCACAAACCTGCGACCGTGCAGGCATCGCGGAGCATGGCTACCGCTCTGGTCGACGCCGCCATGAACCCCTGAGGGGATGGATCACGCTCAGGCGAGCCGGTGCAGGGGATCGGTGTTGGACGACGTCGCTTCGTCGTGGTCCGTCGACACGCTGAGGTCGCGCCACTTGTTGTCGGACTCGGCGCGCTCGGCGGCAGCCAGCCCGGCGTAGGTCACCGCGTCGGTGCCAAGCAGCAGGCGGACCGGCGGCTCCGCCATGTCCGCCACCTGCAGTACGACCTGGGCGACCTTGTCGGGGTCCCCGCCGAGTTCGGTGCCGCCGTTGCGGAACACGTCGGCCAGCGCGCCGACCGTCTGCTCGTAGGGCGCGCTGATGGGTGGAACCTGCATGGAGGAACCCGCCCAATCGGTGGTCATGCCGCCCGGCTCGAGGACCGTCACCTTGACGCCCAGCGGAGCGACCTCCTGCGCGAGCGACTCCGAGAAGCCGCCGACCGCGAACTTGGCCGCCTGATACGCCGATACGCCGACGTTGGCGATCCGGCCGCCGAGTGAGGAGATCTGGATGACGTGGCCGCTGCGCTGCTTGCGCAGGACCGGCAGGGCGGCCTTGGTGACGTTGACGACGCCGAAGAAGTTGGTGTCCACCTGCTGGCGGAAGTCGTCGATGGTGATGTCCTCGACGGCGGCGAGGTTGGCGTAGCCGGCGTTGTTGACCACGACGTCCAGCCTGCCGAAGGTGCTGACGGCCTCGGCGACGGCTGCTTGTGCGGTCGCGTAGTCGGTGACGTCGAGCGCGAACGGATGGACGCGATCGCCGAACTCCTCCACGAGGTCGTCGAGCTGCTCTGGTCGGCGTGCGGTGGCGAGCATCTGATGCCCGGCGGCCAGAGCTGCCCGCGTGATGGACCGACCGAGGCCGCGGGAGCTGCCGGTGACGAGATAGACGAGAGGCATTGGAGTTCCTTCCAGTTACTAACTAGTGGGTTAGTTGAAAAGATAGATCGCCGCGGCCGAGTTGTCAACTAGTCAGTTAGTTGACAACGGTCGTACCCTGATGACATGCAAAGAGACGCCGAGGCAACGAAGAAGCGTCTGGTCGAGGCTGCCACCGCGGAATTCACGGAGTACGGCATCGGGGGCGCGCGGGTCGACCGCATCGCCGAAGTAGCTCAGGCGAACAAGGCGCAGATCTACCACTACTTCGGGAGCAAGGACGACTTGTTCGACGCAGTGTTCAACGAGGCCGTCGTCGACACCTTCGCTCAGATCCACATCGAGGCCGACGATCTACCGGCATCGGCAGGTCGGCTCTTCGATCTCTACGAGGACAATCCCGGAATGGCCAAGCTCTCGACGTGGCATCGCCTGGAGCGAGGCGACAGTCGCCAGCCGATCGAGGCAATCGTGGCCGGCAGCAAGGCGGTCATCGGCGACATCGAGGCGGCCCAACGACGAGGACTCGTCACGGACCGGATGGCGCCTGTCGACGTTCTGGCTCTCTTGATGGCCATTGCGCAGATGTGGACCACGTTCGCGCCTGAGTTTCAGGTGTTCCTCGACGGTCACACCAGGGAGGGGCGACGGCAGTTGGTCACCGAGGCGGTGGCCGCGATCCTGCGCACCGCCGAACCGTTGCAGTAGCCCGTCGCCAACGGCATTACCGACGAATGCGCTGCCAGACCCGATGCGCCACGCCGTCGGACCCGCCGGTCGGCGGTTGCCGTTCCGCGTAGGGCCATGGCCGATTGCGTTCTGGCACTGACGATGCCCGCGCCTGCTTCAGCTGCATCCGCAGGTGTGCTCGCAGGTCGTGCAGATCGGGATCGCCCCACCGGTTGTCGGTCTCGATCGGGTCGGCGGTGAGGTCGTAGAGCTCCCATTGGTCGTCGAGCGGATCGGTCCGGTACGACTCGCCGCCGATGCCGTTGGTCGCCAGTTGGCGTACCCCGGGTTCGGTCCAGGTGGACGGGTCGTCGAAGGTGCGCACCAACTTCCAGAGATGTCCCGCGCCGAGGGCGGCGTCGACGTCGTTTACCCGGACGACCAAGCCCTCGAAGTTGGAGGCGACGTGAGCGGGAATCTTGATGCGCAGTGGTGTCGGCGGATTCACCGTCAGGCCCATTTGCCGAGCCGCCGCCGACGCACCGGTGTCACCTTCGAGCACGTTGTCCCGCGTCATCAGGTAAATCGCCCGGTGGTCATCGGCGGGCGCCCCGTCCACCACAGGCATCAGGTCACGGCCAGGTAGTCCGTGGACTTCCGAGAACGAGTCGGACAGCCCGTCTGCCACGACGTCGACGTCGACCCCCGCCGCGCCCAGAAGCGTGGGCACCAGGTCGACGTGTGACGTCGGGGCGGCCACGAGGCGGGCCCGCGTCGCACCGTCGCCGATGCGCGCGATGACGAACGGCACCCGGGTGGCCTCGTCGTACAGGTTGAACCACTTCTGGTGCAGGCCACCGTGCGCGCCGAGCAGATCGCCGTGATCCGAGGTGCGGACCAGGACCGCGTTCTTGGACCCGCCCTCGGTGACGGCGCGGCGCACCCGGTCGAGCGGCGCGTCGACCTCGGCGTGCAGCCGGTAGTAGAGGTCGCGGTACTGCTGCGCGTTGCGCTTGTAGCCGCGCCCGATCGCAGGCGCCAGGCCGTAACCGGAGTAGTACGCCTCGCGAAAGGCGATCTGTGCGGCGGGTTTGGTCCGCAGGTCCTCGTCGGCTGTTGGCGGCGCAGGCACGTGCGGCGGATCCAGCGAGGGCGAAGGCGTCAAGGGGCTGCGCCGTTGCCACGCCGGGAACAGCACGATGTCGTGCGGATTGACGAAGCTGGCGACCAGCAGGAACGGGCGCAGCGCTTCCGCATCACCGGCGCGACGTCGTGCGTACCGGTCGTTCAGCCAGTCGACGATTCGATCGGCAAACAACGGATCGCGCCGAAAGCCGCTGTTGGACATCGCCGCACCATGAGGCTCGGGGCCTACCCAGCCGGAGAAGCCGTAGGGCTCGAGCGGGTCGGCGTCCAGGTAGCGCTGTACGGCAGTCTGGTCGACGACGCCATCGTCGTCGTTGGTGGCCAGTGGTTCACCCGTGGCGGGGTCCTCGAGGTCGGCGTGCGAGATGTGCCACTTGCCGTCGTAGTGGGTGTCGTAACCCGCAGCGCGGAACCAGTTGCCGAGAGTCGGAACCTCGCCGGCACGCAACCACCTCAGCCGTGAATCGTCGTACCTCTTGCCGATGCCGTCGGTCTGCGTGACCCCGTGCAGATCGGGATAGTGGCCGGTGAAGATCGTCGGTCGGCTCGGCACACACGCCAGGGAACCCGTGTAGTGCCGGGTGAAATTCACCCCATGCTCGTCGAACCAACGACGCCCGCCGAGGGCGCGTTTGCGCCACGCCGACACGTCGGCCGATTCGTACGGCGGCACCGCGCGTTCCTCGTCGGTCATCAGGATGACGATGTCGGGGCGGTCAGCCATGCGTGTTCTCACTTCGTCGTGCCAGCCCGGCGAGCATCGCGCCGGACTCCTTGGCCATGCCGCGGCACACCACCCACTCGGCGGCGCGAGCCACGGGGTTGGTGCCGATCTCGACCCTGGTGGTCAGCGTCACCTCGGTTACGCCGCCGGCAGGTCTCAACGTCCAACGGTTGACGACGGTACGCAGCCGACTGTGCAGGCCTTCGAT
Source organism: Mycobacterium sp. (assembly GCF_032162605.1). Classification (GTDB taxonomy): domain Bacteria; phylum Actinomycetota; class Actinomycetes; order Mycobacteriales; family Mycobacteriaceae; genus Mycobacterium. The sequence goes on from NZ_JAVROT010000103.1 coordinate 6,647, forward strand.
ATCGTAGGCAAGGGCTGCGGGCGGGTCGAACTCGGCGATTCGCTCCACTAGTGCGTTGCGGCCCATCTGCACTCGCCGGGTGGTCCCGACAGCCTCGCCCTCCGGACCGTGGTTCAGGATGCAGGAGTGGTCGGCGTTGGCCGCCCACGAGCTCAGGGAACCGAAGTCGGCGAGAACGTCCCAGATCGCCTGCGGCTGGGCGGTTATCGTGCGGCTGCGGCTGATGTCTGCCACATCTTCATCCAACACCATCTCCGGCGCCGATGTGGTGCGACTTGGAGACTCGGGCCCCGGGCGGCTAGATCATGTCGTTTCTGGTCAGCCACCGCATCACCCGCCAGCCGAAGAACACCGGCAGCCAGCAGGTCAGCACCCGGTACAGCAGCACCGAGGGGACGGCGACGGCCGCGGTGACTCCGAATGCCGTGAGACCACCGATCAGTGCGGCCTCGACGGCGCCGACGCCTCCCGGCGTGGGAGCGGCCGAGGCGAGGGTGCCGCCGATCATCGTCACGACGGTGACGGTGACGAAGGTGGTGCCGCCGCCGAAGGCGTTCACACTTGCCCACAGCGCCAACGCCGCACCGAGAGTCGTTGCAGCACAGCCGGACACGATCACCGCGAGCCGCTTCGGCTCGCGCGCCAGCTCGACCAGTTCGCCGCCCAACTCCTTGAGGCGAGGCCGCAGCGCCGTACCGAGCCAGCGTCGCAGCTGCGGCACGAAGGTGAACGTGCCGACGATGCCCAGTGCCACGCCGCCGATCAGATACAGCACCGTCGTCTTCGGCACGAAGTGCGACAGGTTGGCCGATGTCCCCGCGGCGACGCTGAAGAAGATCAGTAGACCCACGTGGGTGATCACCTGTACCGACTGCTGCAACGCGACCGCGGCGGTGGCCCGCAGAGCGCCCAGTCCGCCCTTCTGCAGGAACCTGGTGCTCAGCGCCAGACCGCCGACACCGGCGGGCGTCGTGGTGGCCGCGAACGTATTGGCCACCTGCATGATCGCCAGGTTGCGGAAGCTCACCGTTCCGGACGCGCAGGCCCACAGTGCCGCGGCCGCACCGAGATACGTGAGCGCAGACACGGCCAACCCGAGTAGCGCCCACCACCAATTGGCGGTTCGCAGCTCTGAGAAGAAGGCGGGCACCGTACTGATGAACGGGTACGCGACGTACACCAGCGCCACCAGGAGCACGAGCTGAATCACCTGGGTCCTGGTGAACCGGGTGATCGTCTCGGCCTTGATCTGGTCCGTGCCGGTCTGGTGCATCACCTCGTCGCGCGCGGCCTTCATCACGGCGGCAGGCTCGGTCACCGAGGTGCGGATCTTCTTCGGTAGAGCAGATTTCGTCAGTCGCCGCGAGGCATGCAGGACGGTGTCCCTGTCGAACTCGTCAATCGCCGCACGAACGGCGGCCTCCGCGTCGAAGATCGCCGTGGTCGACACCAGTAGCGCGGCGATGTCGGCTTGCAGAAGGACGTCGGTCGCGCCGTACTCCGCACTGCCGAAGCCGCCGAACAGCGCCACCCCCTCGTCAACGGTGATCTCCTTGCCGCGCAGGTCCCCGTGGGAGATCTGATGCCGGTTCAGGACGCCGAGGGCCTTCCAGACCGGGGCCACCAGGGACTCGTCGGCGGAGGATTCGTCGATCGCCACGCCGCGCGGCGGGGTGTGGGAATACAGCGTCCAGCCCCGATCGAGCGCGGCCAACGCGACCGTCGTGCTGTTGGCTACGCCCAACTCCCCGATGGCGATCGCCATCAGCCCGCGATGCTCTACGGCGCGGCGCATCGAGGCGTGCAGTGGCACGGTCTCGCTGTTGCGCAACCGCACCCGCCTCCACACCTGGCTCATGATTCCGCCGCTGCGCTGATTGGGTCCGTACATCTCGACGACGGCCCTGCACTCCGGACCGTTTCCGTCGGGATCGTCGGTCTCCGAGCTTTCGGAGTTTTCCGTGGTCGCCCACAGCACCAGCGGTCCTGGCCCGGCCGGCCGGACCACCGTCAACCCGGTCACCGCGAACCCGCGGCGGACCATTGCACGGACGGCGCCGTCCAGCGGCACTTCCAGCGCCGGGGTCCCCACGATGAGCACGGTCAACGCCCCGACGAACCATCCCACCGCGAGGCCGAGCAACGATCGCGCGGGCACCACGGCGCTGACCACCAGATGGATCGGCACGAATGCCAACAGCAGGGTCCACCACCATCGGCGCCAACGCGCCTCCAGCCAGGGGCCCGACACCGTGAGCACCGCGGCCAGCATCGCGATCCACCGAGGATCATCCAGGAAGTGCGAGAGCACGGTCCGTAATCGGTCGTCGAGGTCGAAGTGCCAGCGCGGCGCCGCGAAGCCGCTCGAGTTGATCGACAACGCGAGAACGGCGATCACACCTGCGGTCGCGTAGGCGCCCAGAAGCCGCCACTGGCGGGCGGTGATCAGTCCGAACAGGATCGCGAATGGAAGGGCCAGGATCGCGACCCCGTAGGCCAGATACACCAGGTTGGACTGCGTCGGGGTGAGCAGCGCCACGATCCCCGAGATCGATCGTTCCAGGGCCACCCAGTCCCGCCGGGTGATCAGCGAACTGGTAATGACGACGGCCAGGAACGTGGCCGCAAGGGCGAGCCGGAAGATGTCGTTCGTGCGACGGATCAGCGGTTGCAGCAGGTCGCCGGAAACGGTGACGTCCCGCCCGTCAACTCGCATGTCTGAGGATCTCTCGGATCGGCCGTTAGGCCGCGTGTGTCAGCGGCTCGCGGTCAACCTATCCCAGCGCGGCCCGGGTACCAGGGATTGTCGGACCGGACGAGCTACATGTGGGTGCCGCCGTCGACGCGCACCTCGGTGCCCGTGACCCAGTAGGCCTCCGGGGAGCCGAGCATCGCGACGACCGCGGCCACCGCGTCGGGCTTGGCGAACATCGCGCCGTCCTCGACCGGCAACACCGCCCGGATCTTGCCGAGCAACGAGAAGTCCATGTCATCGGGCAGGCCGGGTCCGATGCTCTGCTTCGACTCGCCGATGCCGTCGGTCATTCCGGACGACACCGACCCGGGCTGCACGCAGTTGAACCGGATCCGTTCCTGGCTGTACTCGAGAGCCAAGGCGTGCGTCATTGCCTGGACGCCGCCCTTGGACGCGGCGTAGGCCGACATATAGGGGTGGGCGAAGCTCGCCGAGGTGGAGCTGAAGTTCACGACTGCGGCGGCATTGCCCTGCCGCAGAGCCGGAATCGCCTCGCGCGTGACGAGGAACGTGCCGATCAGGTTGACTCGCAAGACGCACTCGAAGTCCGCCAGCGTGGTGTCGGCGAAGTGCGAGGACCGCAGAATGCCCGCCGCATTCACCAGAGTGTCCAGGGCGCCGAGCCCGTTGGTCGCCTCGGCAACGCCCTGCCGGACCGAGTCTTCGTCGCCGACGTCCATCAGCACGGTGGCGAACCGGTCGAGGTGTGCCTCGGCTTTGGCCACGGTGTCCTTCAACCCGGAATCGCTGACGTCGGCGGCGACCACCCGCCCACCCTCGTCGAGGATGCGGAGCACGGTGGCCTGCCCGATGCCGGAGCCGCCGCCGGTAATCAGGACGCGGCGGTCGGCGTAGCGCTGTAGAGAGGAAGACATGGGCCGATGATGCTCCTTGCCGGCACCGGTGTCCGGTGTTCGCGGGATCAGTTTCGAGCTGAGCCGTCGGCCATGTGCAGGGCGGCGAGATGGCTGAATAGCATCGACGCGCCAATCGGATTGCCGCCGCCGGGGTAGGTGGTCCCGCTGACGGCGGCCATCGTGTTCCCGGCCGCGTACAGGCCGGGTATGGGTCGCCCTTCGGCGTCGAGCACCCGGGCCCGGGTGTCGGTGAGCACGCCGCCCTTGGTGCCGAGGTCTGACAAGCCGAACGCCGCCGCGTGGTACGGCGGCCGGTCGATCGGCACCAACGGTGACGCGCCTGCGGTGAACGTGCGGTCGTAGGCGTCGTTGCCACGGCCGAAGTCTTCGTCGGCGCCACCGGCCACCAGCTCGTTGAAGCGCGTCACGGTGGCGACGAGGTTGCCGCGCGGCACGTCGATCGCGTGGGCAAGCTCGTCCAAGGTGTCGGCGGTGTGCCACAGGCCGGCCTCGCGGTAGCGCCCGGTCTCGACGAGCGAGACACTGGTCGACTTCACCGGGGGGATTTCGCCCTCCCTGTCGTCATAGACCATCCAGAATGGCAACTGCGTTGCACCGCTGGCTATTTGGTCGAGGACCGTGCGACCCAGCCGGTCATACGGGCCGGACTCGTTGACGAACCGCCTGCCGTCGGAGTTGACGAAGATCCCGCCGGTGAACCAGAGGGAGAACGTCGACCGGCCATCGGGGTGGGTGAGTCCCGGTGACCACCACGCCTGATCCATCAGGTCGGTGGCCGCCCCGATGCGGATGGCCGCTTCGTGTGCGGCACCGGTGTTGCCCGGCGCGCCCATCGTGTCGTCGGCGCGTCCGGGTACGCCGAAGGCGGCGCGCATCCTGGTGTTCTGCTCAAACCCTCCGGCGGCCAGCAGCACCCCGCGGCGAGCGCCGATCCGCACCGGCTCGCCGTTTCGGCGGACGATGACTCCGGTCACGGCGCCGTCGTCGGTGACGAGTTCGGTCAGCGGGGAGTCGAGGTGAACGGCGGCGTGGGGGAACCGGCGAAGTGCGGCGAGGAACCGGCCGATGAGGGCCCGGCCGCCGGTGAGCAGTTCCGGTGCCGGCGCGCCCAGGCGTTCGTTGTCCAGTGGGCCGCGCACCCGGTCGGCGTACGGGCCGAGTGCGCTCGCGGGCAGCGATCTGGCGACGATGTGCCGCAACCCATCGAGCCGGGCGCCGGGTGCATGGGCGAAGTAATCGGGCCACGGCAGGACCTTGAACGCGAAGCCGTCGTCCTGCTCGAGGTACTCGATCAACCGCGCACCGCCGCGGACATAGGCGTCCTGCAGTTCGCGCGGCGTGCGGTCGCCGACCACGGCGTGAAAGTAGGCCAGCGCGTCTTCGATCGTGTCGTCGCAGCCTGCGCGGCGCAGCACTGGATTGCAGGGGAACCACATGCCGCCGCCGCCGGAGAACGCCGTCGTGCCACCGAATTTGTCGGTTGCCTCGATCAGCGCGACGGACAGTGCCTCGCGGGCCGCGGTGTAGGCGCCGGTGATGCCACCGCCCGCCCCGGCGACGACCACGTCGACCTGTTCGTCCCAGTCTGCTGAAGTCATGTCGATGCCCTAACTCCGGAGGGTGAATCCGGCGTCGAGCGGCCAAGAGGTGCCCGTGATGAACGACCCGGCATCGGAGACCAGCCAGGCGACCGCGGTGGCGATCTGCTCCGGCTGCACCAGGGCGATGGGTAGCGCGTTCTGTTGGGTGGCGAGCCAAGGGTCGCCCGCTGCCGCCAGCGACATGGTGGTCTCGTTGATGATCATGTCGGTGGCGACACCGCTGGGGTGGATCGTGTTCACCCGGATCGAGTGCGGGGCGAGTTGAAGCGACCAACCCTGCATGAGCGCTACCAGAGCGCGCTTCGATGCGGCGTAGCCCTGCAGTCCGGCCCGTTCGGTTCCCGAGGCTTTGATGCCCTGGGTGGAACTCGTCAGCACGATGGATCCGCCGCGCCCCCCGGCGATGAGCGCCGGGATCGCCGCATCGACGGTGTTCCAGACGCCGATCAGATTGACCTCGACGACGTCGCGGAACGTCCGACGTCGCTCGTCGGTGTCGCTCACCCTGATGATTCCGGCGTTGCCGATGACGATGTCCAGCCGGCCGAACTCCCGCAGGCCATCGGCAACCGCGGCGTCCACCGCTTCGCCGTCACGGACGTCGGCCTGGCGGGCCAGGATCCGACGACCTTGGCGCTCAACCAGTCTCACGGTGGTGGCCAGGTCGTCGGTGGTGGCGCCTGGATAGTCGGTCGAGTCGAACTCGGCGCAGACGTCGATCGCGATGATGTCGGCGCCCTCGCTAGCCAGCTTGACTGCGTGCGCCCGTCCCATACCGCGCGCGGCGCCGGTGATGAAGGCCACCTTGTCATCGAGGGTTCCCATCTTGATGTCTCCAGTCATGTCGGCTTCGGGAAGTTGACGTCTTTGGTGACCGCCTCCCACTCGTCGATGGACGCGGAGAACGCGGCGAGTTTGTCGCGCACCGCCTTGAGCACGTCGCGGCCGAGCAGCAGTCGCAGCGGCGGCTCGTCGAGTGTCGTCACCATCAGCACCGCCTCGGCGACCTTTCTCGGGTCGCCGGGCAGGTGATTGGCGAATTCCTTGATCATCGTCTTGCGGGCGCCCACGTTATCGTCGTAATCGCCTATCGGAGTTGATGACTCCCACATCGACCGGGCCGCCCAGTCGGTGCGGAACGCGCCAGGCTCGATGGCGGTCACCTTGATGCCCAACGGTTTGACCTCCTGCGCCAGGGCCTCGGTCAACGCCTCGAGCGCGAACTTCGTCGAGGAGTACGCATTGGGCGGGTTGGCCACCAGCCCGGTCATCGACGAGATGTTCACGATGTGCCCGGACTGCTGGACGCGCATGGCGGGTAGGACGGCCTTGATGGTGTCGACCACTCTGAAGTAATTGGTGTCGAACAGCTTGCGGACCCGATCATCCTCGCCGAAGCCGGCCACCGAGATCCTCCTTCGGTCCTTCGCCGCCGAACTCGGCCATCCGCAGCGTCAGGATGCCCTCGTTGAGCCCGTCGGAGTCGATCCAGTTGGCGACTCCGGGATCGCATGCGGAGATGACATAGGTATAGGTGCTGATTCGCGTCGTCGCGATCCCACTTGAGCAGGACGTCGCGGATGTAGAACTCGTGCGCCGCGGGGGTGGACTGCACGTGATTGGGCCGGTTGCCCGCGGGGTCGGAGTCGACGGTCATGGTGAACGATCCATCGGACTCCGCCTCCATGGTGCGGCCGTTGAGCACGGCAGGCCCTCCTTCTGCTGCGCCGTGATCGCGAGCTGAGCCGCATCGAACGGGTTCGCCACGGCTGTCAGAACTTCAGATGGTGGCTGGTGTCGCCGAGTTGATCGACGTACATGGTTCGGGTGTCGAACCACCACGTGCCCTCGATGCGGTGAAAGGTGTCGCGGTAGTGGCCGGTGACGATCACCTGCAGTGGCAGCTCCGGCGTCGCCTGCGTGACCAGATAGTTGGCCGTGCTCGTCGCCGTCCCGGCTTCGTCGTCGACGTCGATGCGGACGTTGCTGGTGAGGTGCTTGGTCTTCGGTGTTGCGTCGTCGTACAGGCGGGTCGCCATTTCGTACATCGCCCGGACTCCGGTGGTTCCCGTGAAGACGGTTTCGGGTGGACCGTCCTCCACCCCGCAGATCCGGCCGTGCGCGAACAGCGCGGCAACGCCGTCGAGGTCGCCAGCATCGATTCGCTCGGCGTAGGTGTAGAGCAGGTTCTCGATCTGGCGGGCGCTGTCAATCATGACGGCAGCTGGCTCCTCATTGAACCGAAGTTGGTAGAGCTGACCCGAATTACGATCATTTCCAGGTAATCAACCAGCCGGGCTGGGCGATGTCAACGATTCTGCTCCCGCGTTGCCGCCCGGCGCGGGCATGTCACGCAGGCCGCGTGGCTAATCTCAGAGCGTGACATCAGACTGGTCGCCGACCCGACTCGGCAACTTGAGCGGCAAGCGCATCATCGTGACGGGAGCCACCAGCGGAGTCGGCTTGGCGACGGCGCGCGCACTCGCGCGTGCAGGCGCCCACGTGATCCTGGCCGTCCGCAACCTCGAACTGGGCGCCCAACGGGCTGCCGAGATCGGCGGTGACACGTCTGTCGTGAAGCTCGATCTTGCCGACCAGGCATCGGTGCATGCCTTCCCCGGGCTCTTCGACGGTGACGTGGACATCCTGATCAACAACGCCGGGTTGGTCGCCCAGAACCGGTCCGAGACCGTGGACGGATTCGAGATGACGTTGGGCACCAACTTCCTCGGCCCGTTCGCACTGACGAATCTGCTGTTCGGTCGGGTGCGCTCGCAGATCATCAATGTCGGCTCGGATGCGCACAAATCGGCGACTCTCGCGCTCGACGATCCCCACCTTCGCGTCCGCAAGTGGTCGGCCTTCCCCGCGTATGGCCGGTCGAAGCTGGCGGTGATGCTCTGGGGCCTCGCGCTCGACAGACGGCTGCGCGAGGCCGGCTCGCCCATCACCACGCAGCTGACTCATCCCGGCTGGGTGGGGTCGAACCTGTCGAACGTCTCCGACAATCGCGTCATGTCGGCGTTCCACTCGGTGGTGAAGTCTGCGGCCACCGTGCTGGCCAACGACATCGACGCGGGCGCCGCGCCGACTCTGTACTGCATCAGCGAGCCGATCCCGCCGGGCAGCTATGTGGGCATCGACGGCAGGTTCGGGCTGAAGGGCGGCCCGACGTTGAGCGGCCGCGCGGCAAATGCCTGCGACTACGACGTCGCCGCGCAGTTGGTGGACTTTGCCGAAAGGGAAACCGGCACAACGGTTCCCGCATAACCGCGGTCAACCGCGGTTGAGTGCCCAACGGATGCCGCCGACCAGGGTTCGTCCTGCGACGCGGACCGCGGTGTTCTCCACCGGCGGCAGGTAGGGCAGCCGCAGTGGCAGCCTCGCCCACGCCGGCAGCATGGCGATCGAGGTCGCGGCCAGGATCGCATACGGCGGGCGGGCGAGCAGCGGCAGCGGAGGTGTCAGCAACAGGAACTTGGCGGCGTCGCGCGCCGCGGGGGTGCCGCTCAGCTCCGGTCGGAAGGCTGCGATCCGCTGTTTGAGTTCCCGCTCGGTCAGCGGTGGGTCGATCACCCCGAGCGCGGTGGCGACGCGGGCAGTGTCGGCGAGGTACTCGTCCCGGCCCCGCTGATCCAGCGGCTTGGCGCCGTAAAGCTGATGTGCCACCAGGAAACTGTCCGTTTCGGCGATGTGCACCCATTCCAGGAGGTGGGGATCGGACGCCTCGTACGGCCGCCCGTCGGCCGCCGTCCCGTGAACCCGCCGATGGATCCCGCGGACCTTGTCGACGGCTCGCTGGGCGTCCTGCGCTGGGCCGAACGTCGTGACTGCGAGAAAGGTGCTGGTGCGCTGCAGCCGTCCCCACGGATCGCCCCGGTAGTCGGAGTGTTCGGCGACGCCTGCCATCGCGAGTGGGTGTAGCGACTGCAGAAGCAGCGCCCGCAGCCCGCCGACGAACATCGATGCGTCGCCGTGCACCTGCCTGATGGGACGGTCTTCACCGAACCATCGCGGGCCGGGGGTGCCGTGGATGCGGGCACGGTTGGCCGGGCCCTCGGGACCCGCCACCATGCCGAACAGGCGCTGGCCGAGACCGTCACGCACACTGGTCAACCCTGGTAGCGCCACCTCGCCGACAGTACGCCGGTGCGCCTCTGCCCCGTCCGAGCTCATGGCGAGGCGGAAGGGGTTACTTTTCGTAGAGAGCGCAACGGGTCGGTCGGCACGAGGGGAAGGTGACGCCCATGGCGACGTTGGTCTCGCTGAATGTCGGGCTACCGAAGGACGTCAGCTGGAAGGGCAGGACCGTACACACCGGCGCCTTCAAGCAACCCGTCGACGGACCTCGAATGGTGCGCAGGCTCAACGTCGACGGTGACGGGCAAGGGGACCTGGGTGGGCATGGCGGTGAGAATCGGGCGGTTCTGGTGTACCAACTCGACTCCTACCGCCACTGGGCCGCCGAACTCGGCCGCGACGACCTGGCGCCGGGCCACTTCGGAGAGAACTTCACGGTCGACGGCCTGCCCGACGACGAGGTCTGCGTCGGCGATCGCTATCGGATCGGCCACACGCTGTTCGAGGTCACCCAGCCACGCGTGACTTGCTACCGCGTGGGCATGCGGATGGACGTGCCGAACATGGCCTCGTTGCTCGTGTCTCACCATCGCCCCGGTTTCTACCTACGGGTGCTGGCCGAAGGCGAGGTGACGGCCGGCCAGGAGATCGTGAAGGTGGCCTCGGGCCCCGAGGGGGTCACCGTCGCCGAGATCGACGCGTTGCTCTACCTGCCGGGCCATCCGCGCGAGGCTCTTGGGCGCGCACTCAAAGTTCCGGCACTGAGCCAAGGGTGGAAGACCTCGCTCGAGAACCTGGCCAGGCAGGCCGACGGCTCGGCGTCCGCCGGCAACACCGGCTTGACCAACGCCGCGAGTATTCCGCCGCCGGCGTGGACAGGTTTCCGGCAGCTGCTCGTCACCGCGATCGGAGACGAGAGCGCCCACGTTCGCTCGGTGTCGCTGGCGGACCCCGACGGTGTCCGGTTGCCGAAGTGGCTTCCGGGCCAGTCGATCACGTTGCGGCTTCCCGCCGACATGGGAAGGGGCACGTTCATCCGAAATTACTCGCTGTCGAACCCGCCTGGCTCCGGCGCCTACCGCATAGGCGTCAAGCGGGAACCGAATGGTCGCGGCAGCGGGTACCTCCACGACCAGATCGCGGTGGGCGATGTGCTCGACGTCGCCGCTCCGCGGGGCACGTTCTTCCTTGGCGACGACGGCCGTCCGGTGCTCCTGCTGTCCGCCGGGGTCGGGATCACCCCGGTGCTCTCGATGCTGCACGCGCTCGTCGCGTCGGGCTCGTCACGCCAAGTCTGGTGGTTGCACGGTGCGCGGGACGGAGGCGAGAATCCGTTCGCCGCCGAGTGCCGGGAGCTCTTGGATCAATTGCCCGGCAGCCAATTCCACGTCTTCTACAGTCGGCCCGCAGCCTCCGACCGGCTCGGCGCGGACTACACCGCGGCGGGTCGGCTGTCGGTTGAGGTGCTCGACGCGCTCGGTCCGCCGCGAGATTCCGATGCCTATCTGTGCGGTCCGGCGGCCTTCATGACTGCGCTGAGCGCAGGGCTGAGAGAGTACGGGCTCGCAGCCGCGCGCATTCACACCGAGATCTTCGGTGCCGCAGCAGCACTCACACCCGGCATCGCCGCTGCTACGTCGAGTCCGCCGCACCAGCCACCCGGTACGCCGGGGGCAGGGCCGGACGTCGACTTCGCCCGCAGCGGTATCACCGCGGCGTGGGGGCCGCAGTACGCGAGTCTTCTCGAGTTCGCGGAGGCGTGTGACGTGCCCACCCGGTGGTCCTGTCGAACGGGGGTGTGCCACAACTGCGAGACCGCCGTGCTGTCCGGTTCCGTTCGCTACGACCCCGAGCCTCTCGAGCCGCCTGCGGAGGGCAACGTGCTGATCTGCTGTTCGACCCCAGCCGGGGAGCTCGTCATCGACCTGTAGCCGACGGTGCGCGAACTGCCATTCGAACGCGGCGTGTCGGGTACAGACGCGCACGCTCGGCGGCGAGAGGTGAGAGAGGCGCGTCTCGCGCGCCTACCCGAGCTTGAAGCCCGTGTATCCCGCCGCGGCGATCTCGTCGCACCGGCGCCGGTTCTCCGGTATCCCCGCGGTGAAACCCATGTACATCCCTTCTTGCCCGGCACGTTGCCGCCGTTGTACCAGGAACTGCACGACGGGTGCATCAGCACCGTCGGGGCGACCAGCGCCGTCGTAAGCTCATCCCAATCCTGCGGGGCTGCGGGGAGTGCTGGCATACAGTATGGCGTCACATTGCGTCACCGGACGGCAGGGGCGTTCAGCGGTACCGCGCCGCGAATCAGGCTGGGCGAGTACCCGTCTCCCACCGAGGCGCGCGGTGCCGTGCGGACCCATCGCAGGCTCGTCGACGAGATCGCCGCCGGACAGGCCGAGGAGGCTCAGGCCACCGCGCGCAAACACCTGGCGGCGACGCAGGCGCTAGTGCTGGCACGCTTCAATGACGACGTCGTGAACGCGACTCCGGCGCGCAGGGGGCGCGTCGCCGGTCCGTCCTAAGACTTTCGCAGTGTGTCCCAGTCGTGTTCGTCGTCCAGCTTGGCGATCGCCTTGGAGGTACGGTCCCTCATCACCAGCGTGAAGATCACGCCGATCACGACGGCGGCCAGCAGCCCCACCCACGAGAACCGGGACAGCCAATTCTCTGCGGCCAGGCCGAGGTAGTAGACGACGGCGGTGGTGCCGCCGGCCCAGATGAGCCCGCCAGATGCGTTGGCGGCCAGGAAGTGTGAATAGGGCATCTTGAGGGCGCCTGCGAGCGGCCCCGCGAAGATGCGAAGTAGCGCGATGAAGCGGCCGAAGAAGACCGCCCACATGCCCCACCGGGTGAAGAACTGCTTGGCCAGCGCGACGTGGCCGGGGCCGAAGTGCTTCGGGAAGCGCCTGCCCAGGCGCTCGAACAGACTCATGCCGTAGCGGTGGCCGATGCTGTATCCGATGGTGTCACCGACGATGGCGCCGATGGTGGCCGCGGCGCCGACGCCGACGGGGTTGATGTCGAGGGTGTGGCGCGAGGCCAGCAGGGCGGCGCTGACGAGGGCGATCTCGCCGGGCAACGGGATGCCCACGCTTTCCAGACCGATCACCACGCCGACCACGAGGTAGACCGCGAACGGCGGAATGGTCTGCAGCAGCGCGTCGACGTTCACGCGCTAAGGATGCCTGACGGATCCTCATTCGCGAAGTCTCGAAACTGCGGGGAGATCGCAGAAATCCGCGTTCGTGCGATCCGGCCGCAGGCTCGGCGCGATGTGGTGGGCTAGTCGCTCGCCAGGCAGCGGTTTGGCTTCCTTGACGGCCAGCGGCGTGGTCCCGATGCTCAGCCGACCTCGGCCGTGTAGATCTGGCGGTTGAGTCCCTTGACCAGATCTGCGGTCTCGGCCAGATCCTCCGGCGTCGTCGAACTTCAGGCACTCGAGCAGGTCGGACGACAGGACGGGCACGAACCCAATGTAAGCGCAGTTCTTATTTCGCGAGAATGCAATTCTCGGAGTCAGTCTTCGGCGGCGAATCCGTGGGAGACGAAATCCCAGACCTCGTCGGCGGAGATCGGCTTTGTGGCGATGTCTTCAGAGCCGCTGGACTGTGCGACGAACATCACGGTCTGCATCGTCATGGCGGCGATGCGCTTCGGATTCAGAGTCGAGCGCAGTTTGCCCGCTGCCGCCGCTTCCTCCATGAGCTCGGCGAGCAGCACCAATAGTGGTGCGTGCGCGACCTTGACCTCGGAGGGGTGGGACACCAACAGTCGCGGGGCGAAGTCGGTGAACAAGGGACGCTTTGCCGCCGGGTCGGGGCGCGAGGACTCGAACAGCAGCTGGATGGCCACCTTGAGTCGCTCGAGCGGATCAGCCTCACCGGAGGTGGCGGCGCGGATCTGCTCGGCGGAGCGGCTCAGCGCGTCCTCGAAGAGCGCGAGCAGGAGCTCGTGTTTGCCATCGAACTGCAGGTAGAAGCTGCGCAAGGACTGACGCGAGCGGGCGACGACCTCCTGCACGGTGAAGTCCGTGCTGCCCTTCTCGATGATGATCGCCTGGGCAGCGTCCAAGAATCGCTGAACCCGCTGCGCCGCCCGCAGCTTTGCGGTCTTGATGGAACGTTCGACCGCGCGCTGCTTCCAGGCTGGTTCTTCGCTAGGACTGGTGGTCATCGACGCCTCTGACGTGGGCCGATCGGGGAGAACATGCATGAACTGTACCGGAGAACGCCGCTGCATTGTGCGCTAGACCCCCTCGCGACCGGCGTGCCTGAGATTATAACTTCCTCTTCATGAGAATGGTATTCTTATTTACGCATTAATAGAAGTCTTACTGGGAAAGGCGCATTCCGGAGTGCCGTGCAACTGACGTTCGACGCCGAGGTCGAGACCTTCCGCTCCGAATTCGCGGACTTTCTCGACGAGCATGCCCCCGCCGATGCCGACGCGCTGGTGCGGTCCCGATCTTCATCGCACGTCCCAATCTGGGCTCGAGAATGGCAGCGGCTGTTGTTCGACAACGGCTGGCGGGTGCCGGGCAATCCGCCGGAGTTCGGCGGTCCGAGCGCGAGCATCATGCAGCAGTACGTCCATCAGACGGAGTTGGCCCGCCGCCGGATGGTGCCGAGCTTCAACTCCCAGGGCGTCGGGATCATCGCCGCCTCGCTCATCGCCTTCGGCACATCCGAGCAGCAGCAGAGGTGGGCGGTGCCGATCCTGCGGGCCGAGATCACCGCGGCATTGGGTATGAGCGAGCCGGGGGCGGGCTCCGACCTGGCGTCGCTGCGTACGCGAGCCGAGCGCGACGGGAATGACTTCGTGGTCAATGGTCAGAAGGTGTGGACCTCCGGCCCACACGACGCCGACGTCATCCTGACCTTCGTACGCACCGACCCCGACGCGGCCGCCCTTCGCCTCGGTCGCCGACCGCGATGACCTGGACTTCAACAGGTGTTCTTCACCGACGTGCGGGTGCCGACGGGCAATCTCGTCGGCGGACTCAACGAGGGTTGGAGAGTCGCCAGCGGCTCGGTCGGGCACGAACGAAACATGTTGTGGCTCAGCTACGCCGACCGCTTGCAGGACCTGATCGACGATTGGCGCCCAGCCACGGCCCTCGAGCGGGATCGCTACGCGACGTTGGTGATGGACAACCAGGCGCTCCGGTTACTCGGTTCGGCGGCGCTGGCTCGCGCGGCCCGCGGCGAGGAGGACGTGCCCGCGCTCTCGGTGCTCAAGACGTTCGGCGCCGACGCGGTGCAGGCTGCCACCGAGCACGCGCTGAGCTCCCGGGGGGCCGATGGGCTGGACCACGCGGGCATGACCGGGCGAGACGTGCCGCTGAACCTCGATCTGTATGCCAGCAGCTGGGCCGACCGCTACATTCGTTCGTTCACGGGCACCATCGCAGGCGGCACGTCGGAGATCCAGCGCAACATCATCGCCCAGCGAGTGCTCGGCCTGCCCCGCGGCTGAACCGCCATCTGCCGCCCGGTGGCCGCCGTCCTGGGGTGCGCGCGTCAGAATGGGGTACTCGGCACCGACGTTCGAGTACCCCTTCCATTCCCGCAGTAGAAGGAACCCATGCCGCTGACTCCCGGTCAGACCTTTGCGGGCTACACCGTTCTGCGGCTATTGGGAGCGGGCGGTATGGGCGAGGTATACCTCGCTGAGCATCCTCGCCTACCTCGGCAGGAAGCTGTCAAGATCCTGCGCAAGGACGTCAGCGCCGACGACGAATACCGTGCGCGTTTCGAACGGGAGGCCGACGTGGTGGCTCGGCTCTTTCACCCCAACATCGTGGGCATCCACGACCGGGGCGACGTCGACGGTCAACTGTGGATCTCGATGGACTTCGTCGAGGGCACCGACGCCGGGAACCTGCTGCAGGACAGGTATCGCCAAGGGATGCCGCCAGAAAGCGTCGTGCATCTGGTCAGCGAGGTCGCCGCCGCCCTCGACTACGCGCACCAGAAACTTCTGCTGCACCGAGACGTCAAGCCCGCCAACATCTTGCTGACGGACCTCGACTCGCGGCCGCGCGCCCTGCTGGCCGACTTCGGGATCGCCCGGCGCATCGACGACACCACCCGTCTGACCGCGACCAGCATGACGGTCGGAACGGTCGCCTACGCCGCGCCCGAGCAACTGATGGGGGCCCACGTCGATGGCCGGGCCGATCAGTATGCGTTGGCGGCCACGACATTCCAGCTGCTCACCGGCTCACCGCTGTTCCACGATGCCAATCCGGCGGTGGTGATCAGCAAGCACCTCACCGCACCGCCGCCGGAGATCGCCACCCGCCGACCCGAGCTGTCCGACCTCGGGCCGGTGTTCTCGAAGGCGCTGGCGAAGTCGCCTGAGGACCGTTACGACACCTGCGGAGACTTCGCCGCCGCGCTGCGTGCGCGCATCGGGACCATCGCCGACGAGTTGGGGGTGTACGACGCCACTCAGCGGGCGCTGGTGTCGTCTCCGCGTCGCCATGGCGCGCCGCGATCTCGTCCGCGGCTGGCCGTCGCCGCCCTGGCGGTCCTGGCCGTGGTCGGCGTCGCCATCGCTGCATACTTCGTCGTCGGATGGGCCGAACACCGGTCCGACGCCCCGTCGTCGGGCGTGGGAACCCAGGCGGCCGGTGCGCCGGAGCGGCCCGTGGTTCCGGTGGTGTTGGTCGGAGCCGACTGCGCGACGCTCGGCGCAGCGGGACAGACCTCGACGGGCCAGCAGGCCTACTGCGCCAAGCTGCCCAGCACCGGCGACGTCATGTGGTCGCTCTATCAGGGTCAGGTCCCGGATCCGACCGTCACCCCCGCGGCGGGGGACCCGACATATGCGCCAGGCATCGAACAACAGGTGCGGGTATGCATTCAGGAGACCGGCGAGGCCAGGGCGACGTGCCGCGAGAACGTCAAGCGCGGCAACCTGGTCGGGCCGCCGTAGCCGGATCAGAGCTGTGCAAGGCGGGGCACCGAGCCGCGGGCCCGCAGCCCCGCTCCGGCCTTCCGGTTGAGTTCCCTTGAGCTACCCGGCAACCCGTCGAGCACCAGCACTCGCTCCACGTGGTGGTGCAGGTCGTGCTCGGCAGTGAAGCCGATGCCGCCGAGCACCTGCTGACAATGTCTGGCCGAGGTCAGCGCGGCCTTGCCCGCGGCGGCCTTGGCCGCCAGCAGCGCGGTCAGATCGGGGTTGTCCACCCCTGGCAGACTCAGCGTCGCCTCGGCGCCTTCGATGGCCACCAGCGTCTCGGCCAGCCGGTGCCGGACCGCCTGGAACGCTGCGATCGGCCTGCCGAACTGGACCCGGTCCAGCGCATGCTGACGGGCCAGCGCCAACATCGCCCTTGAGCTGCCGACCAGCCACCAGCCGAGCGCTCGGCGGGCACCGGCGAGCCGTAGCAGCCCGCCTTCCTCCACCCGGCGCAGCGGCAGCCCACGGAGGGTGGGGTTGGCGTCGGCTACGCCATTTCCCGTCGCTTCGCTCGCCCCAACGTAGTCCCACACCACCCAGCCGCCGCCCGCAAACGGCAGTGCGGGGGTAGCGCTGAGCTCGCGGTCGGCGGTCTGCTGCACCACATCGTTGAGAACCGAAGCGTGTGAACCAGTTTCGCCCAGTAGCCGGAGCACCAGCGGTATCGCCTCGGAATTCGATCCGACCCGGCCCTGAAGCCGAACCCATTGCCAGGCATGAGGTTTGCAGCGGCCCTGTGCCTAACGTGTCGCTTCGGTCATCGCCGCTGGCGCCGCGTCGAGGTGGGCCGCTGCGTGACGGCGGCTACGGCCAGGACGAGGAACGCACATGCGGCGGCGACGGTGCGCGCCAGGTGAGCGAGCTGCCAGCGGTCGCGTACATCGGCCCAGTCGTGCGGTGGGGCTACCGCCGACCAGATTGCTTGTTCGGTATTGATGGGAACACTGACGAGCACACTGACGATCAACGCCACCGCGAGCAGGACCAAACCGGTGACCGCCAGCCAGCGCCCGGGCGCGCGCCGGACAACGGTGATGACGGCCAGCGTCGCGGTGGCTAGCAGCGCAACCGGCAGCAGGACGGTCGCGAGGTCGTCGAGGTGCGCGAGTTCGACATGGCGGACCTCGACGTAGCCGGCGGCTGGGAGACTACGCATGCTGGCTTCCAGGACGAGAACCGCCACGAGAAAGCCCGCGAATAGGCCGCTGAACAGCACACCGACCAACAGGGCACTGCGCGCGATGATGTCGGCGCGCCGTTGAAACGGCGTGGTTGCGTTGCCCGGCGATTCGGGGTCGCATGATTGGACTTCGCCTGCTGCGCTCATCGCGTCTCCAGTGGTGTGGTGTCGGACTGCGGACGCCCGAAGGCCGCGATGTGATCGTGGGCCCAGTGCGCGTAGGAGCGGGCGGGGTGACCGAGCACGGTCGCGACCGCGTCGGTGATGGGGGCGGGCCGGTCCAGCTCGCGGGCATAACGTGCCATCATCGCCTCAGCGAAGGCGCGTGGCAGCCCCTTGGCCACCATGTCGTCGGCAGCCTGGGTGGGCGGGATCTGCTCGTAGCGCAGCGGCCTGCCGATCACCTCGCCGATCGTGTTGACCATCTGCGCGTGAGTTAGCGACTGCGGGCCAGTGATCGAAATCCTTTGCCCGGCAAGGGTGTCATCGAGAAGTCCTGCCGCGAGTACCGCGGCGACGTCGTTTTCGTGGACGGGGGCATCGGCGAAATCCGCGAAGGGCCCCCGTATGACGTCACCGTGTCGGGCCTGTGCCGCGAACATCGTCAGCGTGCTGGCCGCGAAGGAACCCGGTCGCACGCTCACCCACCGCAAACCACTGCTGGTGACCGCATCCTCGACCTCTTTGTTGCGGTCGCCGTTCAGTCGGGACGGCTGCATCGACGGATCGTCGTCGACGTTGAGAGCCGCCAGCACGGCGACGTTGTTCACGCCATGCTCGCCGGCGAGTTCCAGCAGCCTGGGTGCGGCCGGCCCGACGGCACGGGGATGCACGAACAACGACGTGACGCCCCGCAGCGCCGCCGCGATCGACTCCGGTCGCGACGGGTCACCGATGACGACCTCGACTCCCGGTGGTGCGGCGGCGGCGTGTCGAGTCAGCGCGCGGACGCGTCGGCCGGTCGACGACAGCAGCTCGACGAGCGGTCTGCCGATCGTGCCGCTTGCTCCGGTGATGAGTATCACGGTGATCCTTTGGCTGGGTCGTCCCTCGGCGCTCGGCTACTTCGACTTGGCGGTCGGGCTAGGGCCGGTGGCAGGTTTTGCGCTCGCCTCGCGCGCGATCATCTGCCACACCGAGGGTGTGTGTTGGGTGGTCGACACGACGACCGTCGTCCCGGCCAGGGCCGGGTTGCCGGCAAGCACCAGCAGGTAGTGGGCCAGATCGATGCGCGCCGTGAATGCGCCGATCGGATCGACTTGCCCGGCGTGATAGTCGGTGGGCTCTTCCAGGTCGAAGAGTCCCGACGGTCGCACGATGGTCCAGTCCAGCCCGCTCTCGCGCACGATCGTCTCCATGGAGCGGATGTCCTGGTAGACGGTTTTGCCGATGGTGCGGGTGATGACGGGTTCCATCAGCCGTATCGCCAGCGGGCTGCGGGTCCGTCGGGTGGGGTAGGCGGCCGTCGAACTGACCACCGCCAACCGCTGCACTCGGGCGTTCCGCATGCCGGCCACGATGTTGGCGGTGCCCGCCGAATAGGTGTCGACGTGCTCACGGGTGAAGGACACGCCCAGGGTCGATAGCACCGCATCGGCGCCGACGATCACCTCTGCAACGGCGGCCTCGTCGCGCACGTCCGCTTCGGCGACGGTCAAACCCGCACCCGCGATCGGGAACTCGCGCTGGTGGCGGGTCACTGCGACCACTTGGTGCCCGGCCGCCAAGGCCTGGCTGGTCAGTAGCCGTCCGGTTTGGCCATTGGCGCCGAAAACCACGAGCTTCATGTCAATCTCCTTTTAGTCACTGAATATGATCATCACTAAATGTGACAATCATGTCAAGTGCTATTCTGACGGTATGAGTGAGGAGCCAGCTGGCATCGCCGAACTAGACGAACGCATACCGTTCTTGCTCGCTCAACTCGGGTCGCACATTGCTACTGACTTTCAGCATCGGCTGGCGCCGATCGG